>CAUEJN010000100.1 GCA_959018045.1 uncultured Butyricicoccus sp.
TCCTCCTAAATTCATTCAGTCTATCTTATATCATACCGGAATTTACCGCTGCAATCAATAGAATGGGCACAAATTCCTCAAAAATACAGGCAGAAAAACCGCCGCTCGCTGTGTGCAGATGCGCAGAGCGAACGACGGCCATGATTTATTCTTGCTTTTGTTCCGGGATGCTCTCGGACTGCTGGTTTTCACTGCCGTCCGGGTGCTCCAGGTACCAGAAATACATGAGCAGGGCGCTGAGCAGATAGCCCCAGTAAAACAGGGTGCCGATGCCCATGGTCCACATGCCCACCAGCTGCCAGCCGAAGAAGCTGACGACCAGTACGATCAGATGCAGGTTATGTCCCTTGAATGCACGCGCCGCCTGACGGGTGGCCTGCCATGCGCCCAGCGACGGGTCTCGCATGATCATCGGATAGGCAATGAAATAGCGCAGAATGCGTGCCAGGAACGGGATCATAATCACCAGGTACAGGCCGCTCATCTGCAAGATCAGCTGGTACAGCTTTTCGGCGTTCTCCAAAATCGCCGGGTCGCGCAGCAGCATGAAATAGCAGTATCCAGCGGTTGCCGCGATCGGAATAATCATCCAGAGCACGATATGGACAAAGATGCACAGTCCCAGTTTGACGCTGCGCAGATAGTTTTCCACACCGGCCAAGCCGTCAAATACGCACAAGAGCGGCGGACGCTCGCCGGTCAGCACGCGCATGAGAAAGCCCATAAGACCATACACAAGCGGCATGATGAGCAGAATCACAGCGGCGACAAACAGCACAATGGGAAAAAGCAGCTGTCCGGTCGAATAGATATAGGTCTGAATCGGGCCGGCAATCAGGATAATCGGCAGAACACAGATCAGTACGGCTTCCATGACCGGCAGCAGACAGCGCATAACGCGCTGTTTTGCCACGATCTTGGCACGACGCCGGATACTGAACCGGTTTGTGTGGGGTTGTTTTTGCTGCAAATTGACTTTCTTCCTTTCTGATGATCAGCTTTCCGGATCGGACGTACTCGAGGACGAACCGCTGCTGCTGGACGAAGATCCAGACGAAGAACTGCTCGAGCTGCCGGACGACGAAGAAGAATTCGTCGTGCTGGAGCTGCTGGCGGGTTCGCTTGTCGCCTCCGGGCCGACCAATACAATCTTATCACGCTTGCGATAGCTCGAACGGTTTGCAACTTCCTTGGTCGTCTCACCGCCCACCGTCACATACTTATAGGTGATGGTCTTATAGCCGGTTACCGCACTCTGCTGCACCTCGGTCTCGCCCGGTTTGAGCGAAGAATCGGTCTTTTTGATGGTCTCCGGGGTCAGGGTCTCCAAAATTTCGGTCTCCAGACGGACGGTCTTGTCGTCCACCTTGGTGCCCATAATCTTGGCCTTCATCTGACTGCCCTCACGCACGGTAATGAGCTTAATGGGGTAATCGGTATTATTTTTGAACTTAAAGTCCAGACTGCCGTAGCTGACCGTTGCATCCTCTCCGAGCGGTGTGTAGGCAACGGTCATCGAGTGGTTGGTGCGCTCGGTCACTTCCAGATCGGCGCGCAGCACGGCCATATACAGGGTGGAAGACGGCTGGCACACGCCGCCGCCGACCTCATCGATCAGTTGACCGTTGGAATATGCGCCTGCAGCCTTAAATCCGCGCTCGGTGGTACGCTGACCAACGACTCCGTTGTAAGAAAACTCCTCGCCGGGGTTCAAAATCGTGCCGTTCATATACTTGGCAGCCAGCGTGACGTTGTTGGTACGATCGACATTACCAGTATTTAAGCTGGTAGACACCGATGAGAGAACGTCACGGAACAGGGCACGGTCGAGCACTTCCTTGGTGACCTTGGCCGGTGTGACCGTAACCGGAATGGTATAAGTTGCCTCGGTACCGTCTCCAATGATCTCGCGTGCCTTGTCGGCGTCCATCTCGATACCGTTCTTCTCCGGGATGATGGTCTTGCCGTCGCTCTTGTCTACGATTGCGTTGGTCGGCTCGCAGTCAACCTGCGTTTTGAGTTCATCCACATCCAGCGGTTCGGGATCGGTCAGCTGGGTCTCTACCTCGTAAGGCGTGAAATCCATGGTTTCGATCTTGGTCTTGACCTCGCCGCGCACCTTATCGCGGTCAAAGCTGATGCCCGGCTTGGGCATGGTCAAAATCAGATTGGTGCCGGAAAGTTCCCAGGTTGCACCGGTCGGTTCGGTCAGCGCTTCGGATGCAATTTCATCCAGTCGCTGGTCAAGCGCAGCATCATCGACCGTAATCACCAGCTCGGCAGTCTTGCCGCCGAACAGTGCACCGAATGCACCTGCAACGCGCTCACCCACGCCGCCGGTATGACCGATATCGTACGCCGCCTGCGCGCTCGCTGCGGCATCCAGTCCGGTCGTAACATCCTGAATGGCGATAGGATACTCGGTGTCATAAATTTTAACCTGAATGCTGCCGGTCTCAACCACCGGTCCGACCTCGGTCTGAATCTTGTTCTGTGCCTCGGCCACGCTCAGTCCCCCGACTTCGACCGTGCCCGCTGTGACACCGCGGAAAACTGTGTCTGTGGCGTATGTATAGCCCAGAGCCGTTCCCGCACCTGCAACCAGCAGCAGCAAAATGACAAGCGCTGCCGCTCTGCCGTGTCTCTTTTTCTTCTTTTTCGGCCTGCGTCCGGCATTGTCCCGCGGGTCATAGTCCTCGGATACATGATGACCGTATACGCGCGGCTGTTCTTCCCGATTCGGTGTTACCGTGCGCGAAGTGCTGCCGCCCTTGCGGCTCTTGCCGGTCTTGGCCGGTTTGTGCTTTTTCTTGGAACGACTGTACCGCTCACTTTTTCCCCCGTGTGCAGTATTTTGTCGTACCTCGATCTTTTGTGTCTCCTGTGACATTTCCGGCTGATGCGCCGGACGCCAAACCTGGTCGCCGTCCGCCTCAACAGTCGTCTGCGGACGTACGGGCGCGGGTTCATCGTCCATAGCTGCATACTCCCGCAGGATATCATCGACAGAGATATTCTTATTTTGTTCGCCCATCGTGGTCTCCTCTCCCCTGTCTGCCTCGGTTACTTCTCAATACAACAGACAATTTTATTCTATGCCAAATCCATGCCGATTACAATAACCAATCGGTCATCATTTCGACAAAAAGCAAGGGGACGCGCAGCGCCCCCTGTAAACTCATTCACAAAAAACGTGTCTTTCCCCTTCGGAAGTCCGGCGCTCTAAACCCCAGCCGGTGCTTGCTCTTTTTTACACGTTGAATCGGAACAGAACGACGTCGCCGTCCTGCATGACGTACTCCTTGCCCTCCGAGCGTACCAGACCCTTTTCACGAGCTGCTGCCAGCGAGCCGCATGCCATCAGGTCATCGTATGATACGACCTCAGCGCGGATGAAGCCGCGCTCAAAGTCGGTATGAATCTTACCGGCTGCCTGCGGTGCCTTGGTGCCCTTGGTGATCGTCCATGCGCGAACCTCCTGCTCGCCTGCGGTCAGATAGCTCATCAGACCCAGCAGGTCATAGCAGACGCGGATCAGACGATCCAGACCGGACTCGGTCAGACCCAGATCGGACAGGAACATTTCCTTTTCTTCGGGCTCGAGGCTGGTGATGTCCTCTTCGAGCTTGGCACAGATGGGCAGTACCATTGCGCCTTCCTCGTCTGCAATCTTCTGTACGGCTGCCAGACGGGCGTTCTCGGTCTGGTCGCCGGTGAAGCCGCCCTCGTCCATGTTAGCCGCATAGATGACCTTCTTTGCGGTCAGCAGGTCGGACTCTGCCATGACGCGCTGTACGTCCTCATCATCAGCAAGGCCGGGGAAGGTGCGGGCAGTCTTGCCCTCTTCCAGGTGTGCCTTGAGCTTTTCCAAAATGTCAACATCGACCAGCAGCTTCTTATCTGCCTTGGCAGACTTGCGCACGCGCTCCAGGCGGCGGTCAATGTGCTCCATGTCGGACAGGATCAGCTCGAGGTTAATGGTCTCGATATCACGCGCCGGATCGACCGAACCGTCTACGTGCACAATGTTGTCGTTGTCAAAGCAGCGTACGACATGGACAATCGCGTCTACCTCGCGGATGTGAGACAGGAACTTATTGCCCAGGCCCTCGCCCTTGGACGCGCCGCGCACCAGACCGGCAATGTCCACGAACTCAACGACGGCCGGGGTGGTCTTCTTGGCGTGGTACAGATCGGTCAGCGGCTGGAGACGGTAGTCGGGTACGGCAACCATGCCCACGTTGGGGTCGATGGTGCAGAACGGATAGTTCGCGCTCTCCGCGCCTGCGTTGGTGATGGCGTTGAACAGGGTCGATTTGCCGACGTTCGGCAGGCCCACGATGCCTAACTTCATAAATATCTTCCTCCGAAAACGGTTTTTTCTCTAAATGAGATTATAACAGGCTGGGCGGCAAAATGCAACGCCGTTCGCCCCAGTATATCCGGTTTTTAGCCGCCGAATACTGCACTGATCTGCGGTGAAAGCATGGTATAACCGGTTTTGACGATCATCAAACCGAGCACGACAAAGATCAGGCCGCGCACGACCTTACCGCCGCCCTTGAGCGCCATGTTGGCGCCCACCTGATAGCCGCAGATGGCGCAGATCAGCGCCGGGATGCCCACCGCGAAGAGCACCTGTCCGTGAATGAGGTAGACAACGAGCGCCGCGATGTTGGACGCGAAGTTTACCACCTTGGCACTGCCCGACGAGGACAGGAGCGGGATGCCGAGTACCGCGGTAAAGGCCAGAATCAGGAACGTTC
>CAUEJN010000101.1 GCA_959018045.1 uncultured Butyricicoccus sp.
AGGAGGATCTGCGCCTGATTACCTGCCACCTCGGCAACGGCTCTTCGATCTGCGCGATCAACCGCGGCAAGAGCTATGATACTTCGATGGGCTTCACCCCGCTGGACGGCCTGCCGATGGGCACCCGCGCCGGCAACCTTGACCCTGCGATCATCGAGTTCCTGGCGGAGCATGAGAATATCTCCGCGGCGGAGGTCATCAACATCCTGAACAAGAAGTCCGGTATGCTGGGCATTTCGGGCGTTTCTTCCGACTTCCGTGACCTCGACGCTGCGATCGCGGACGGCAACGCCCGTGCGGCGCTGGCCAAGGAGATGTTCAACCTTTCGGTTAAGAAGATCATCGGTTCGTTCATCGCAGCAATGGGCGGTGTTGACGCAATCGTATTCACCGCAGGTGTTGGTGAGAATGACCGTTCGGTTCGCTGGGACGTTTGCGAGCACATGGAATACCTGGGCATCAAGATCGATCCCGAGAAGAACAAGTTCCGTGGCCGTCAGATGGATATCTCCATCGACTACGCACGCGTTCGCGTTCTGGTTATCCCGACCAACGAGGAGCTGGTTATCGCGCAGGATACCGAGCGTCTGGTCAACGAGGCAGCTGCAAAGTAAACACTGTGTTTTCGGTCCCCGGTTTTTACCGGGGACTTTTTTTATCTGAATACCGCCTCACAACCCACGCAGCCATGCCCGCGCCTGACCGATGAGGTCGGCTGTCTTAAACCGGAACGTCGTCTGCTCGCAGAGCTTGTCCTGCGGTGCCTGCGCGGCATCGGTGCACAGCGGTGGGAAGATGACACACCACCAGTTGTGACCGCTGGCTGCACCCAACCGAATTTTGAGTCCGGTGTACTGACCGGCAGGCAGCGAAAAAGTATCGTATTCGCGTGTCGGGTAGTATTCGGTCGCCATCTGTGCGGACAGCTGATAGGGCATACCCTGATCGGTGAGTACCTGCTGGGCAGCATCGGTGATCTGCTGTAAATGTGAGCTGAGAATGCGCCGCACTTCATCCTGGTTGTCGGCATCTGCGAGCAGCGGTTCGGTGACCGCCAGTACCCGATCACGCACCAGCAGTTTGACCTGCTGATCCTGTACACTGTCCGAGTTTGCAATGACATGCAGACGGAGCAAGCCGTCCGCGAGTGTCTGCTGACTGAGCGATACCCAAGCCGCATAGGCAAAGAGAAAGGCCATACAGAGAGCCAAAGCAAGTTCAATCGGTCTGCATTTTACGCGCATCATAAATTCCGTCCTCTCATCATCGTGTCTGAGGGAAGTATGGACGAAAAAAGCCCGGGTTAAACCCGGGCTGTATAATTTTGCATGGAATTTTAGAGAATTTCGGTCAGGTGGGTGTCGGGGAAGATGGCTTTGAGACGATCAAACGCTGCCTGTGCCTTGTCAGGATCGTGGAATAAACCGAAGGTGGTCGGGCCGCTGCCGCTCATCGCCGCACCGTCTGCACCGCAGGAGAGCAGAATGTCCTTGATCTGTCCGATCTCGGCGTGCCGTACAGCGGTGACCGCTTCCATGACATTGTATAGACGGTGGCAAACGCCGTTGTAGTCGCCCTGCGCGAGTGCCTGACACATACCGGCTGTGTCCGGACGAACATCGGGCATGTGGTCGTCGATCTGGGCATAGACCGCTGCGGTTGAGACGGCAAAGGCGGGTTTGCACAGAACAACCAGACAGTGCGGCACAGCCGGAAGGGGAGAGAGCACTTCGCCGATGCCCTCGGCCAGCATCGTGCCACCGCGCAGACAGTAGGGAACATCGGCACCCAGCGTCAGACCAATTTCACACAGCGTATCCAGCCCGAGATTGGTCTCGAATAACGTGTCGAGCGCACGCAGAACGGCAGCGGCATCGGTGCTGCCGCCTGCAAGACCTGCGGCAACCGGGATGCGCTTACAGATGTCGATGCGCAGACCGGGACAAACGAGGCCGGTGTGCGCGAAAAATGCGTTTGCCGCACGCACGGCTAAATTGCGGTCATCGGTCGGTACATAGGGACGGTCACAGGTTAGCGTGATCTGACCGTCGTCGGTTTTTTCGACTGTCACATCGTCGTGCAGACCGACCGACTGCATGACCATGCGCACGGTGTGATAGCCGTTGTCTAGTTTGCCAGTCACGTCCAGCGTCAGATTGATTTTTGCGTGAGCATCCAGTTTGATGGAATTCATGTTGTGCCTCCTCGCGGTCAGATCGGATAGGCCTGTGCCTGTCGGTTGCGGAATACGGTCAGATGGTCAAAGCCAAGCGAGCGGATGTAGTCCACGTAGACATCGAATCCGCGGCCAATGTCGCGTGCGCGGTGCGCGTCGCTGCCCAGACTGATGCGCTCACCGCCCAGACGACGATATTCTTCCAGAATCCAGCGGTCAGGGCCGGGACGCTGCATCCAGCTGAACAGCGTAGCCGCATTGCACTCGATGGCGTAGCCGCGGTTGACCGCTTCGCGTAGAACGGGGAGAATGTGCTCCATGAAGTTGTCGAAGGACGGGTTGGTGTGCGGGCGTTTCATCACGCGCAGCGGGTAGTCCAGATGGGCGAGAATATCGAACCCGCCGTGCTGCTCCATGCGTACCATTTCGGCGAAGTAGTCGCGCAGCAGGGCATCGCAGTCGATGTGATCGTAGTCGTGGTCGTAGAGGTCGACATCGTTGGGCATGACGTGCAGCGAGCCGATGACCACGTCGAACGAGAAGTTGGACAGTACTTCTTCAGCTAATGCAGGATTTCGCTGGGGCTGACCCAGTTCAATGCCGCGCAGCAGTTCTACCTGTCCGTCAAACTGCGGACGGGCGGCGGCAATGTCGGCCTGAATGGCGGCAACGTCGCAGAAGATGGACGGTGCCTCACGGAACAGATCATAGTGGTCGGTGACAGCCAGAACATCGACACCAGCGCGAATGGCGGCTTGCGCCATGTCGGTGATTTCAGCCGGTTCGGCTTCGGTGTCGAAGGAATATTTCGAGTGGGTGTGCAGATCGATCATAAAAAACTCCTTTCGGATGATGGCTCAGGCACCGGGCTGTGCCAGAACCAGAATATCGCCAGTTTGAATGCGCGTGCCGCCGTCGGGAATCATCGTGCGGGTACCGCGCTGAATGAGAATAATGAGCGTGTGCTGTGGGGTCGTGATTTCACGCAGCGTCCGATTGTTCCACTTGTGACTGCGGTCGATGGGGATTTCACGCAGAGATAGGTTTTCACGATCCTCGAATGTGCGTGCAGCGAAGACCAGCAAATCGCCGTCCTGTAAGACAGTCTGACCGTCGGGAACCAGATTGTCGCCATCACGTGCGATCATAACCGCGAGCAGGTTGTGCGGCAGCTGGAGCTCGGCCAGACTGCGGCCAATCCAGGGATGACCGGACTCAATATGTACTTTCACAAAGTCCACGTCATTTTCTTCCTGATAGTCGTTGAAGGTTTTGGAGACGTCCTCTGCCGGGTCGATCATGTCCAGTTTGCGCGAGACCCAGGGCAGCAGCGTGCCTTGCAGGGCGATGGACAGCAGAACGATGCAGAAGACCAGATTGAACAGATTGTAGCTCGTGCGTGCGCCGCCAAGCACGGCAAAGATTGCGAATACAATGGAAGCCGCACCGCGCAGACCAGCCCAGGATACGATGCCGATTTGGCGCAGGGGAGAGCGGAAGGGCAGGAGCAGAGCAAAGACCGCCGCAGGACGGGCAATCAGGGTCAGGAAGACCATGATGCACAGCGCGGGGACAAAGACGGCAGGCAGTTCGACTGGCGTGACCAGCAGACCAAGCAGGAAAAAGATGATGACCTGGGAAATATCGGTCACGACATCAAAAAAGTGGATGAGCTGGCGCTTGTGCGCGATGCTGGCGTTACCCATCAGGATGCCGCACAGGTAGGCGCTCAGATAGCCATTGCCCCCCAGACAGTCGGGGAGCGCATAGGATACCAGAACAACGGCGAATACCAGAATGGTCTTGCCGTGCTCATCGGAAAAGGTCAGACGTGAGAGCAGCAGGACGGCGAGCTTGCCGATGACCACACCGCACAGAATACCAATAGCAACCTGCGAGAGCAGCATGAGCGGTACGGATACCGATTCCCCGGCGAGCAGCGAGACCAAAATGACGGTCAGCATATAAGATACCGGGTCGTTGGAACCGGATTCAATCTCGAGCAGGGAAGCCGAGCCGTACTTGAGGGACAGCCGGTTGGTGCGCAGGATGTTAAAGACCGATGCGGCATCAGTGGACGAGATGACCGCACCGATGAGCAGACTTTCATAGAGCGACAGACCGAGTACCAAGTGGACAAATAGTCCGCACAGTCCGGCGGTCAGCGCAACGCCGACGGTGGATAATAGGATAGACTTGGCGAGGACTGGACGAGCGGCAGATAGGTTTGTGCCGAATCCGCCGTAGAACATAATAAAGATCAGGCTGACCGAGCAGATGATGCTGGAAACTTGATAATCGTCAAAGGGAATGCGGAACAGACCATTTTCACCGAACAGCATGCCGAGTGCGATGAAGATGAGCAGGGACGGCACGGCCAGACGCTGAATGAAGCGATTCATGACAATACAGATTAGAATAACGACACCCATAAGTAATAGGGGTTGGCTCATAAACGACCTCCTTTGACGAAAAAAGATGCAAAAATACAGATAAATCATACCATATAAACGC
>CAUEJN010000102.1 GCA_959018045.1 uncultured Butyricicoccus sp.
TCGGGTGATCCATTGCATGTTTCACGGAGGCTCCTCCTTCTCTTTCTGTTCTGTCCTCCTATTCTACCATCTGCCGCCCTGCTTGAAAAGGGACAGACTTGCGGCGTACATGCAAAACCGCCTGCCCGTCTGTAACCGTGCAGGCAGTCAGGGCAAAGGCCAACGGACATGCCCGTCCTGCGGCAAAAGGGGCTTGTATGCAGAACCCTCCGGCTTCCGGCTGACATCGCACGATTTCACCCGTAATCAGTGCGTCCAGCTTGGCATCCCCGGTCACAGCTAGTCGGCTGTCTTCCAGTCCGCTGCCATCCCCGGCATCCAACACATAGCGCGTGGGCAGGTTGTCTGCCGTGTATCCTGCCGTGCGCAGCGCATACCACGACAGCGTACGCTGGACGCGCAGACCATTCCCCACCGGTTCGGCCACGTCGATGCGCAGCGGCGCACAGCTGTCCCGCAGACCGTACAGCCGCAAAACATCATCGGTCTGCACCCGGCATTCGGCCCCAAAGTGTACGCCGTCATCCCGCACCTCGACCTGCACCTGTCCCACCGTCTGTCCCCGATACGATACCTCCATGCGCCGCCCTCCCCTTTCCACGCACACAAAAAGCGCGTATCTACTTCTCATAGATACGCGCCTTACATTCTCTTTATGCCACCGAATAATCGCCCGAGATCAGCACCTTAGTGCGCTCGGTCGCCTGCAAGCCCGCCGACTGGGTGGTCGCCGTGTACAGGGCGTACAGGTCAAGCGTCTCGCCCTCGGACAGCTCACCCACCTCGGACAGGTTGACCAGTCCACGGTCGCCGCTCTCGACACAGGTCGCCGCACCGCTGCGCAGTACGACCTCTGCCCCGGCTGCGAGATAGACCTTCTGTCCCGCCGACAGGGTCAGCGACTGCCAAGTGCCGCTGTCTGCCGCCGTGCCGCCGCCTGCGGCCGACACACGCTTTAAGAAGGTCTCGTCCGACGCAACCGCTGCCGCTGCCGCTGTGATGCTCTCGTTGAGCTTCTGCGACAGTTCATTGATGCGTGCCGACAGGGTATTCGCCTGTGCGTTTGCCGCGTTCTCAGCCGTCTGCATGGCCTTGGGCGTGATGACCGCATCCAGATAGCTCTGGGTCACCAGCGGATCGTCCGATGACCCTGACTGCGCCACCGCGAAATAACCCGACACCAGCAGGCAGACCATAAGCACGGCTGCGGTCGAGGTGATAAATCTCTGTTGTTTTATCTTCATCCCATTCACTCCGTTGTCTGTTTATCCCTGCGGCGCGCCCGATGCGCCCAGCCCAAAGCTGACCGCCAGTGCCTGATCGATCCGCCGCATGTGATCTGCGTCCAGTGTACCCATTTTCTCGCGCAGACGCTTTTTGTCCAGCGTGCGAATCTGCTCCATCAGGACAACCGAATCCTTGGTCAGACCGAACGAACGCGCACCGAGCGAGATATGGGTGGGCATTTTTGCCTTGTTGACCTGCGAGGTGATGGCGGCTGCGATGACGGTCGGGCTGTATCGGTTGCCTACGTCATTCTGGACAATAAGTACCGGCCGGATGCCGCCCTGCTCACTGCCGACCACCGGACTGAGATCAGCATAGTAAATATCTCCGCGTTTGACTTTATGTTCCACGCTGTTCAACCTCCGTTTTCTCAATAGGACTTTGTACTCCTATTTTCCCCACATCGGAGGCAGATATAACCGTACCAAACCGGAATTTTTTAGGTGTCTTATAAGTATACGCGCGGGATGCGGTGCGATACCGCGCACAGCACCTCGTAGGAGATCGTACCCGCCGCTTCTGCGAGCGTGTCTGCGGTCACAGCCGCGTCACCGAACACGGTCACAACGTCGCCGCGTGCGGCCTTCACGCCCTCAGGCAGGCGCACCATGAGCATATCCATGCACACACGTCCGATGACCGGAACGGCCTGTCCGTCCACGACAACAGCCGCACGGCCCGAGCAGGCACGCAGATAGCCGTCGGCGTAGCCGATGGCGACGACCGCCTCTCGAATGGTCTCCTCGGTGCGGTAGGTGCAGCCGTAGCTGACCAGACGATCCTTTTCCAGCTCACGCACCTGCACGATGTGGGTCTTGACCGTCATGACCGGACGGACGTTGATGCGCACCGGATTTGCCGGGTCGGGCTGATAGCCATACAGGATGATACCCGCGCGCACCATGTCCAGATAGCTGTCGGCATACTGCACGACACCGCCGCTGTTGGCACAGTGCTTGATGGGCAGCGGCAGACCAGCCTGTTCCAAACCGTCGCAGACCTTGCGGAACAGTTCGAGCTGCTTGTGCGTAAATTCGATGTCCTCGGGCGCGGCCGTGTCCGCAACCGCGAAGTGCGTAAATGCACCGCCGACCTCGATTCCGGGCAGCTTGGCAATCTCAAGCAGCTCATCGATGGTCTGCTGGGTGCGGTTTGCCTGGAAGCCCAGTCGGGACATGCCGGTGTCCAGCGCAAAATGTACCTTGACCGGCTTGCCCTCTGCGACAGCCGCCTGCGAGAACAACTCGGCGGTCTCACGGTCGTAGACCGGGACGGTGATCTCATGGCGCACGATGGCCGGCATATCAATGACATCGACATAGCCCAAAATAAGGATCGGCGTGCGGATGCCTGCCGCGCGCAGCTCGAGTGCCTCGTCGCCAGTCGCAACGCCAAAGTACGCCGCGCCGCGTCGTTCCAGACAGTGTGCGACCGGTACCGCACCGTGTCCATACGCATTTGCCTTGACGATGCACAGCACCGGACGGCCTGCGTGTTTTTGGATGACGTCAAAATTATGTTCCAGAGCGGACAGATCAATCTCTGCCCATGCCCGGTTCTGATTCATTGCCATTTCGGTTCTCCTCGTTGTTCACTGGAATTGCTCAAAATACAGCGTCAGCTGTTTGTCCCCGTTGCAGTACAGTTCGGCACAAACCGGCGCCATGGTGTCGGGATTTACCCAGACGGTCTTGGCGATGGCTGGGCTCTGGTCGGCGGTCTCGTAGTGCAGACGCACCGCAGTGATGTCCCCGACCGGCTCGGTGCTGACCTCGGTCGGCTCACCCGTGCGCAGATCGTACAGCAGATCGGCAATCGCATCTGCCGGTGTCAGTCCGGGGACATTCTCCCCGCCAAACACCAGCTCGGCCTCGGCATAGCGCAGCGTAAATGCGTCTGCATGCTCGCCCGAGATCTCGACCTGTACGCCCGCAATACTCTCCGGGGCAGTGATTGTCAGTAAATCGTTATCCTCTTTATTATACTCGTAATCGACCTCGTATTCCAGCGCAGAATCACCGAAATCTGATAAAATTTTAGCGTGTGTTTGCGCTGATTGTAACCCCTCATAATACGCGCGTACGGTTTCCCCTGCCGGCGGGGCAGAACTGCCGCAGCCTGTGAGCAGAGCAAGCAGCAAAACACACCCAAAAGATCGCTTCAGCCGTCACCACTCCCTTGTATTGTACTCGTGCAGTACCTCGGGCAGAACACCCAGCATATCGGTCGGCGTCATGCCGTATTCGCTCAGGCGATTGGCGCACACATCACCGCAGCGTCCATGCAGCCATGCACCGACTCGCGCTGCGTCTGCCGGACGCAGTCCCTGACCGATGAGTGACAGAATCATACCGGCCAGCACATCGCCGCTGCCGCCCTTGGCCATGCCCGGGTTACCGGTCATGTTGCACGTCACCGTGCCGTCCGGCGCAGCTACGACCGTCCGGTGCCCCTTGAGCAGCAGCACACAGCCATAGTGCAAGGCAACCGCTGCCGCATCCTCTGCCGTCGGGTGGTCGATACCGGTCAGGCGCGAGAACTCTCCCGCGTGCGGTGTCAGCACAACCGGATGTGCGGTACTGCACAACTTATCTATATGTCCGCCCAGCGCGTTTATGCCGTCGGCATCCAAAACGATTGGACAAGGAAGCGAGGTTAGTGCAGTCAAGGTCAGTTCCCGGAACGCGGCAAAGTGTCCCAGACCGGAACCAATCAGACAAGCCGCGCTGCGCTCGGCTCGATGCAGCGCATCCTGCCAGCTGTCTTCGGTATAGGGATAGATGACCGGCTCGTTGAGCTTGACCGCCAGAATGGGATAGATGTCTATAGGAACGGCCAGCGTCACAATCCCGCTGCCCATCCGCACCGCACCCTGAGCGGCAAAGTACGGCGCACCGGTATAGCCGCTCGAGCCGCAGAACGCCCACACCCGACCATAATCATTCTTGCTCGTCTCCGGCTTTCGACCGGGCAGTAAGGCATCTACCTGTGCCTTGGTAAAGCGCTCTATTTGCATCAAAAATCGTTCTCCAAAAAAATCCAAAAAAATTTTAAAAATAGTGTTGACAAAAAGGCCTGGTATAGATATAATGAAGAAGCTGTCGGCGAGAGTCAAGAAAAAACGACAGCGAACAACAAAAAATCGAGGTGTGGCTCAGCTTGGTAGAGCGCTGCGTTCGGGACGCAGAGGTCGCAGGTTCGAATCCTGTCACCTCGACCATCTTAACAGCATTCAGTTGATCTGGATGCTGTTTTTTCATGTCTGCATTATTTTTTGTCAGGATTCGAACCTGCTCCGTGATCATCTCTCCAATCTTCTCCACATATATCTTCTGAA
>CAUEJN010000103.1 GCA_959018045.1 uncultured Butyricicoccus sp.
TATCCCGGTGATCTCAAGGTACTGTACAAGCCGTCGATCGGGCTGACGAACAAGTAGAAGACTGGCTTCGCGGTGTTCGAAGACCGTGTGCATCCAGATCTGCTCAATTTCCTGCTGCTGCTGGCCGAGAAGCGCCGCATTGGGCTGATTTACGAGATGGCAGAGGCCTATCGGGATCTCTACTATCTGGAAGCCGGCATTTGTGCGGTGACCGCTGTCACGGCGATTCCGCTCGATGAGGCACAGATGGAAAAACTTAAAAATAAGATGGCCGGCGTGACCGGAAAGCAGATCGTCTTGAAAAATCAGGTCGATCCGAGCGTTCTGGGTGGTGTGCTCGTGCGCGTTGAGAACAAGCAGATCGACGACACGATCAAAAACCGTGTGAACGAGCTGACCACACGTCTGGGTCAAATAATTGCGTAAGGAAGAAGGTGACTTCATGGATTTACGCCCTGATGAAATCAGTACAATAATCAAACAGCAGATTACCAGCTACCAGTCGCAGATCAAGCTGGAGAACGTCGGTACGGTCGTATCGGTTGGTGACGGTATCTGCCATATCCACGGTCTGGAAGACTGTATGGCAGGCGAGATGCTGGAGTTCGAGGGCGGCGTATACGGTATGGCGCAGAACCTGGAGGAAGACCTTGTCGGTGCCGTACTGCTCGGCTCTGACCAGGACATCCGTGAGGGCGATACCGTCAAGCGTACCGGTCGTATCGTTGACGTACCGGTTGGCGAGAGCATGCTCGGCCGCGTCGTAGACGCACTGGGCGCGCCCATCGACGGCAAGGGCCCGATCTCGGCGGAAGAACACCGTCCGATTGAGTGCCCCGCTCCCGGCATCATCGAGCGTACGCCGGTTAACGTACCGCTTCAGACCGGTATCAAGGCAATTGACTCCATGATCCCGATCGGCCGCGGACAGCGCGAGCTGATCATCGGTGACCGCCAGACCGGTAAGACCGCGATTGGCCTGGACACCATCATTAACCAGAAGGGAACCGGCGTTATCTGTATCTATGTCGCGATCGGACAGAAGCGTTCGACCGTTGCACAGGTCGCAGAGACCCTGGCCGCAAACGGCGCGATGGATTATACCATCATCGTCGCTGCAACCGCGTCCGAGTCCGCGCCGCTCCAGTATATCGCACCCTATGCGGGCTGCTCGATCGGTGAATACTTCATGCATAAGGGTCGTGACGTTCTGGTCATTTACGACGACCTGTCCAAGCATGCAGTCGCTTATCGTGCACTCTCGCTGCTGCTCCATCGTCCGCCCGGACGTGAGGCATACCCCGGCGATGTATTCTATCTGCACTCTCGTCTGCTCGAGCGCGCAGCAAACCTCAAGGATGGCGGTTCTCTGACCGCTCTGCCCATCATCGAGACCCAGGCGGGCGACGTTTCGGCTTATATCCCGACCAACGTCATCTCGATCACTGATGGTCAGATCTTCCTCGAGACCGAGCTGTTCAACATGGGCGTCCGTCCGGCGGTTAACCCCGGTATCTCGGTATCCCGTGTTGGTGGTAACGCACAGATCAAGGCGATGAAAAAGGTATCCGGTACGCTCAAGCTTGCGTACTCGCAGTACCGTGAGCTGCAGGCGTTCTCGCAGTTCGGTTCCGATCTGGACGCCGACACCAAGGCGCGTCTGGCACAGGGCGAACGCATCGTCGAAGTGCTCAAGCAGCCGCAGAACAGCCCGGTACCGGTTGAGAAGCAGGTTGTTATCATCTTTGCCGTTGTTAACAAGTACCTCATCGATGTACCGGTTGAGCTGATTGCCGAGTTCGAGCGCGAACTGTTCGCGTATATGGATGGCAACCACGGCGATATTCTGGATTCCATCCGGGAGACCAAGACCATCGACGGCGTCAAGGACACCCTCCCGAAGGCCATCGAGGCGTTTAAGACGAAGTTCCTCAGCGAGCACTGATAAAGGAGGCGTTCTTAAATGGCTTCCGGCAACATGAAAGATATCAAGCGGCGTATCCGAAGCGTCGAATCGACCATGCAGATCACCAAGGCGATGGAGCTGGTCGCATCGAGCAAGCTGCGCCGTGCCAAGGAACGCGTAGAGCAGGCAAGACCGTATTTCTACGCGCTCCAGGAGACCGTCACACGCATTCTGCGTGAGAATCGTCTGTCGAGTGCATACACCGGCGGACGGACGGTGAAAAAGAGTCTGTTCCTTGTTATCGCGGGCGACCGCGGCCTCGCAGGCGGCTATAACTCCGGCGTGCTCAAGCTGGCAGCCGCTGAGATGGAGGGCAAGGATGCGGTGGTCATCACCATCGGCAAGAAGGCGCAGGAGTATTTCGGCAAGCGCGATTACACCGTGCTGGCCGATTACCCGGGCGTTGCCGAGCACATGACCATCGCGGATACCCACCCGATTACCGAGGATCTGCTCGCACGCTATCGTGCGGGCGAGATCGACGAGATCTGCCTGTGCTACACGGCGTTCGTATCTCCCATGACGCAGGAGCCGCGCATGGTGCGCCTGCTGCCCGTTGCACCCGAAGAGGGCGGCAAGGGTGAAAAGCGCGCAATGGCCGAGTGCGATCCCTCGCCCGAGGTGGTACTGAACGCGATCATTCCCGAGTACCTCTGCGGCACGCTGTACGGCGCGGTCGTCGAGTCTTATGCGTCCGAGCAGTCGGCTCGCCGTATGGCGATGGAGTCGGCATCGGACAACGCAAACGAGATGATCGAAGATCTCAACCTGTCCTACAACCGTGCCCGTCAGGCGGCGATCACGCAGGAGATCACCGAGATTGTCGCGGGTTCCGGCGCCGTGGGCAGCTAAATAAAGTCACAGAAATTAGGGAGTTTTGCCAATGAGTGAGCAGAATATTGGTACCCTGGTCCAGATCATTGGACCGGTACTGGATATCAAATTTCCCGCGGACGCCCTGCCTAAACTGCTGAACGCAATCACGATCACTGCGCCCGACGGCCATGTCGTGACCGTAGAGGTCGCGCAGCACATCGGCCAGGACACCGTCCGCTGCATCGCAATGCAGTCCACTGACGGCCTGGTACGCGGCATGGACGCTGTCGACACCGGCGCGCCCATCTCCGTACCGGTTGGTCGTGAGAACCTGGGCCGTATCTTCAACCTGCTCGGCGAGCCGGTTGACAACAAGCCCGCGGTTGACACCAGCGAGCGCTGGCCGATTCATCGTCCGGCTCCGGCTTACGAGGATCAGCAGCCGCAGACCGAGATCCTGGAGACCGGTATCAAGGTCGTCGACCTGATCGCGCCCTACGCAAAGGGCGGTAAGATCGGTCTGTTCGGCGGCGCAGGCGTCGGCAAGACGGTTATCATCATGGAGCTCATCAATAACATCGCCAAGCAGCACGGCGGTATTTCGGTATTCACCGGTGTTGGCGAGCGTACCCGTGAGGGTAACGACCTGTACAACGAGATGCAGGAGTCCGGCGTTATCGACAAGACCGTTCTGGTCTACGGTCAGATGAACGAGCCGCCCGGAGCACGTATGCGCGTTGGTCTGTCCGGTCTGACCATGGCGGAGTACTTCCGCGACGTGGAAGGTCAGGATGTGCTGCTGTTTATCGACAACATTTTCCGTTTCACCCAGGCGGGTTCCGAAGTATCGGCACTGCTGGGTCGTATGCCGTCTGCGGTAGGTTATCAGCCGACCCTGGCAACCGAGATGGGTGCGCTCCAGGAGCGTATCACCTCGACCAAGAAGGGTTCTATCACCTCGGTTCAGGCCGTATACGTGCCCGCCGACGACCTGACCGACCCGGCTCCGGCGACCACGTTCGCCCATCTGGATGCGAAGACCGTTCTGTCCCGTCAGATCGCGTCGCTCGGTATTTATCCTGCGGTTGACCCGCTGGATTCCACCTCGCGTATCCTGACGGCTGACATCGTAGGCAAGGAGCACTATGAGGTTGCACGCGCTGTACAGTCCATCCTCCAGCGCTACAAGGAATTGCAGGACATCATCGCAATTCTGGGTATGGACGAGCTGTCCGATGAGGATAAGATGACGGTTGCCCGTGCACGTAAGATTCAGAATTTCCTGTCCCAGCCGTTCCATGTTGCGGAGCAGTTTACCGGTATGGCCGGTAAGTATGTACCGGTCAAGGAGACCATCCGCGGCTTCAAGGAGATCCTGGAGGGCAAACACGACGATCTGCCCGAGTCGGCATTCCTGTTCGTCGGTACCATCGAGGAGGCAGTGGAGAAGGCAAGGAAGGGAGCATAAGTTATGGCTACCTTTCATCTGCGGGTTTTGACCGCCGAGAAGTCCTTTTTTGAGGGCGAGGTCGATCGCTGCATCGTGCGTACGGCCACGGGTGACGTCGGCATCCTGCCAAACCATACCCCGTACCTGGCACCGCTGGGCATCGGCGGCCTGACCATCTATCAGGATGGCAAGCCGCGCCTCGCGGCGGTTGCACATGGCTTTCTGGAGGTCGGTGACAATCAGATGACCATGATTGCACGCACTTGTGAGTGGGCGGATGAGATTGATCTGAACCGCGCTGAGGAGGCACGCAAGCAAGCCGAGGCCAGTCTGCACACGCAGGCCAGTGCCAAGGAGATCTCATCTTCCTC
>CAUEJN010000104.1 GCA_959018045.1 uncultured Butyricicoccus sp.
GGGAAAGGATGTCCAACTCCCCTGTTTTGGTCATTATGGCTGCCGGTATGGGTTCGCGCTACGGCGGCCTCAAGCAGATCGATCCGCTCGGTCCGAACGGTCAGATCATTCTCGATTATTCCATCTATGACGCTTATCGCGCCGGCTTCCGCCGGGTGGTTTTCATCATTAAACCTGAGCTGACCGAGGCCTTTGAGCAGGCCATCGGCAGCAAAGCACGCCGCTTGATGCAAGTCGATTACGTTTATCAAACACTGTCCGCAATTCCGGACGATTTAACCGTTCCCGAAGGCCGTGAAAAGCCGCTCGGCACCGGTCACGCGGTCTACTGCATCCGCGACACGGTCGACGCTCCCTTTGCCGTCATCAACGCCGACGACTTCTACGGTGCTGACGCATTTCAAAAGATGTACAACTTCCTGTCCGAGGCTGCCGACGACGACAAATACCGCTACTGCATGGTTGGTTATGCAGTCGAGAACACTCTGACCGAGAACGGTACGGTTTCCCGCGGTGTATGCACCACCGATGCCGACGGCTTCCTGTCCGACATCATCGAACGCACCAAGATTGCCCGCGGGGCCGACGGCGTGATCCGCTTCACCGACGGCGAGGGCGGCGAAATTGCTCCCGGCACCCCGGTTTCCATGAACCTCTGGGGCTTCACCCCCTCCTTCCTGCGCGAGCTGGACGCGCAGCTGCGCGACTTCTTCGCCGGCAAGCTGCAAACCGACCCCATGAAGGCCGAGTTCTACCTGCCTGCTGCGGTCGATACCCTCATCCGTCAGGGCAAGGCGACTGCCAAGGTGCTGACCACGAGCGCAAAGTGGTTCGGTGTCACCTATCAGGACGACAAGCCCACCGTACAGCAGGCGCTGCGCACGATGACCGAAGCCGGACAATACCCGGAGGATCTCTAAACGCCTATGAACACCAACACTCCCGTCGATTTCAGCGTATACTTTACCAAGCTGCGCGATAACATGGAGAACGGTCTGGATGATGCCTTTCAGTCGGTGCATAACGTATCGGTCGAGGGTCGTCTGACCGCTCTGCACGCCTGGTTCGAAAGCTACGCAGAACAGAAGGTACTCGGCCTCATCTCGGTCGGCGCATCCACCCTGCACAGCAACGAACACCGTCTGCTCTTCTCCGTCCCCCATCTAGACAAGGACACGCTCGAAGACTGGTGGCAGTACGCGCTGACCCTCCAGAAAAATCTGGTCAAGCCCGACCCGCACCACCTGTTCACCCTCATCAGCATCGTTCTGGTCTGCCGCGAATGTGACCCGGCAGCACTGCGCCGCCTGCGCCGCTATGCCAGCGAGATAAACTACCGTGCTCCCGAGAGCGGCTGGTCGTCCATCCGCCTGGCTGTCGTCGATGCCTCTTCCGGCAAGATTCACGCCAACCGTCTGGGCGCTCCGCTCGTCAACCTCCTGCGTCCGGCTCTTCCCTGATTTTTCCCCGTTTTTTCCCCGTTTACCCTTGCAAAGCATATATTTTTGTGCTATGATGACAGATATGCAAATGCGCCCTTTCCTGGGCCTGACTCGAGATAGAATCTAAAGCAATAGTTTCGGAGGAATGAAAATGGGTACCCTGAAGTTAGTCCTTTCCATCGTGGAAGTCATTGCCTGCGTATTCCTGACCGTCGTCGTCCTGCTCCAGCAGGGTGCTCGTCAGGGTCTGTCCGGCTCGATCGCCGGCGGCGCAGACACCTTCTTCGGCCAGTCCAAGGCAAGCAATATGCAGCGCACGCTGTCCCGTCTGACCACTGCCATCGGCGTCATCTTCGTCGTCATCGCAGTCGTTATGAACTGTATCTGACATGAAGCTGCTTCTTGCCGTATTCTTCGCCGCGTTCGCCGTATGCGCCCTGCTTGTCATCTTCTTCCAGATGAAGTACGGCCGTCTGACCGGCCCGAACAGCGAAACGGCCAAACTCGGCACGGAATCCCCTGCTGCTAAGAAATGCCGCCATTATGCGGTGTGCAGCGCAGCGGCCGCAGCCATCTTCCTGATCGCTGCCTGTGCCATCGGCGCAACCCTGCGCTGACGAATAAGAGTCAAAAAATACCCCGTCTGGCATGCCAGACGGGGTATTTGCATATCTGAAACTATTTTTTATCCGTGCCGATTGGCAATCCATCGCTTGACCGCTTTCCACTCCGCGGGATGATAACACGCCAGACCATCTACGTCCAGCGCCTCCCCATCCGGCCAAATAAGCGGCTCTCCGGTTTCCAACGTGTGCCCAAAGGCCGTAAGCGATACCCAGCGCATACCGATCACTTCGCTGCACGGTGCAAACGCCTGTCCCCGTTTTCGGTCGTACAGAAAAACATACGCCATCTCGTCATCCAGTCCGCCATCCGGCCGCGCATAGCGCTGGTGACAGGGCGCGTCCAGCATGGTCAAATCGTCCGGTTCAACCACCAAACCGCATTCCTCCCGCGCTTCGCGTACAATCGCCTCGCGCGGCTGTTCACCTGCACCGATGTGACCGGTCGCCGCCTGATCGTACCGTCCCGGATACAGCGGACGATCAAGGGCACGGCGCTGGAGCCATACCCCCGGCACACCGTCCCGGGTTTCCAGTACCCATAGATGTACGACTGCGTGCCGCAGCCCCTGACGATGCACGACTGCGCGCGGCTGGTCACCACATGCGCGTCCCTGTGCGTCCAGCACGGTCAAATACTCGCCGTCTGCCGCACACCGTCCGGCGATCAGGTTGAGCTTCTCTGTCCGCGTCAGCTTCTTGAGTGCCGCCTCATAGCCCAGTGCCTCCGAGCGATCGTCAAACACCTCGCTGAACACCAGCTTGACCGGCGCACGTCCGCGCGTGTACTTGGCACCTCGTCCACTGTTGTGTGCTGCAAGGCGTGCCGTCAGGTCATTTGTCCAGCCGGTGTACAGCGTACCGTCTGCGCATTCTAATATATATACGTATTCCATGCGTATTTCCTCAGCAATTCCAATCTACCTGCACCGGGTCTGCTTCATCCGGCACCATGACCTGTTCCAGTGCCTGCGACAAGCGCTCAAACTCAACACATGCACGGCTGTCATAGTCGGCTGCCGACCGTTCCAAACCTAACTCGTGATATGTCGCAGCGGCCGCTCCATAAAAACAAAACCCCAGCGCATTGGTCGGTGTCTGAAGCACACCGCAAGCGGTCACAATCGCCCGTGCTGCCGCCTGCGCCGCCGGTTCGGTCATGCACTTTCCCTCTTTTCTGTCACAGAAAACAAAAAGACCCCTCCGGGTGTCCTTACATAACAGCTTTTAATCTCGCAGCACTGTATAAGCAGCATACTGTACTTCTTCACTCTTCATTATTACCTATTCCTTCCAAAAATCCCGTGAAAGCAGAAAAAGTGAGTGAAAAGTGAATAACAAATAAGTAAAAATCCCGAACGCGACCGCATTCGGGATTTTGGTGCAGATGGTGGGACTTGAACCCACACGCCCTTGCGAGCACTAGCACCTGAAGCTAGCGCGTCTGCCATTCCGCCACATCTGCAAATATAAACTTGAAAGAAATGTGGTGCGAGTGACGGGACTTGAACCCGTACGCCTTATGAGCACACGCCCCTCAAACGTGCCTGTCTACCAGTTCCAGCACACTCGCATTTCTTCACATTTTGTTCTGCTCATCAGCAGCTATTATATTATAGTATACTTGGAAGGTGATGTTAATAAAAAGGAAAAATAAAAAATAGATAAAACAAACAAGATAAAATAATAGTTTATTGTACAAAAAGACGGAAGAATGCAGTTGACTTTTATTCTAAAAGAATGTATACTAACATTGTAAACAAAAGAAAGAGGTGCTTGAGGATGCGTATCACGCACGAGGCAGACTATGCAATCCGTGTTGCTTTTTGTCTGGCAGAATGCGGCGGTAAGCTCGGCGCAAAGGAGATCTCTGAACGGACCGGCGTTACCCTTCGGTTTGCACTCAAGATTCTGCGAAAGCTGATCCAAGCTGAGATGGTTCGATCTTATAAAGGTGCCAATGGCGGCTATGAGCTGGCAAAGGAACCTGCTGAAATCAGCATGGGTGCGATCATAGAATGTATTGATGGCCCGATCACGATCAATCATTGCTTGTGCAATGAGTTTGAGTGTACCAGAGTGCAGTCCAAGAGTATCTGCAATTTCCGTAAGGTCTTTGGATCGGTCAATACCATGATCCGAGACGAGCTTTACCGTGTTACATTAGACCAATTTTTACATTAAAAACATTTAGGAGGAAATTATTATGAAGTTCGTATGTTCCGTATGCGGTTATGTTCACGAAGGCGACGCAGCACCGGCTGAGTGCCCGATCTGCCATGCTCCGGCTGACAAGTTTGTCGCTCAGACCGGCGAGATGACCTGGGCTGCTGAGCACGTTGTAGGTGTTGCAGCAGACGTTCCGGAAGACATCAAGAAGGATCTGCGTGCTAACTTCGAGGGCGAGTGCACTGAGGTTGGTATGTACCTGGCAATGGCTCGCGTAGCACATCGCGAGGGTTACCCGGAGATCGGCCTGTACTGGGAGAAGGCTGCCTATGAAGAGGCCGAGCATGCCGCCAAG
>CAUEJN010000105.1 GCA_959018045.1 uncultured Butyricicoccus sp.
AACAGCCAGCAGGCGATCGATGAGCTCAACGGCGCAAAGAATGACTTGAGAAAGCTGGCGACATTCAGCCAGACCGTGTCGGACATTCTGCTCGGCGGCGGTTCTGCTGAGGATAAGCTGAATAATCTGGTCGGCGCACTGGAAGATCTGGGTAAGATTGACCCGTCCGCACGTGTGGAACGCGCACGAAAGGCCATGCAGGACGCAGTCGATGCCGTCAAGCTCATGACCGATAATGTCAAGTGGGGAATCAGCCAGCCTCACACCGAGATTCAGGTTGCACTGCGTGATGCCAATAACGCACTCAAGAAGCTGGAAAATCTGGCAAGTACCATCAATTCGGACACCGCTGCATACAGCAGCAACGCCATGAACAGCCTCAGACAGGTGAACGGTCATGTGGGCACGATTGAAAATACACTGCGCTCGTATACCAGCACGTTGGGGGATAAGGGTCAGAAGACCATGGACGACGTGGACAGTCAGCTGACCATCATCAATGGTCGTGTTGGACAGAGGACCGATGGTTCAGCCAGCACGAACACCGATCTACACGCGACGACTCAGTCCATTATCACCACCATGTCTACGGTCGAGGACGCGATCAAGAATCTGGTCAAGGTACCGGAGAAGACCGTGGATGATATTTCCAGGAGTCAGGGGGATAGCGGTCCGGGTCGCGTCATCTCATGCAAGAACACCGGAGCTATTCAGGCGGACAGCAATGTCGGCGGTATCGCGGGTATGATTGCACCCGAGCTGGACATTGACCCCGAGGAAGACGTTGATCTGGACAGCGACAAGCTCACGGTTGACACCCATGCATTCCTCAAGGCAACGCTCAAGGATTGCCGGAACGATGGAAATATCACGGCGAAGAACGAGTGTGCCGGTGGTATTCTGGGACGCTCCGAGCTGGGTGCCGCGATTGGATGCGTGAGCAAGTGCAAGGTTGAGACCGAGTCGGGCGGCAAGGCTGGCGGTATTGCAGGCGAGTCGGGCGGCAGCATTGAAAATTGTGCGGCTCAGGCCGACTTGAAAGGCGGCGACAACCTGGGAGGTATCGCCGGAAAGGGTAAGGATATTGCGAACTGCCGTGCTATGACCCGTGTGGACAGTGACGGTGAAAAGCTGGGCGCGGTTGCGGGTACAGCTTCAGGTACCGTTTCGGGCAATTACTACCTCAACGAAGACCTGGCAGGTGTGGACGGTATCAGCTATGCGGGCAAGAGCGACGGCGTGGATTTTGCCACCTTCGGCACACTGTCCGGTGTCCCGGCGGATTTTCTGACCTTTGCGGTGTCCTTTGTCGCGGACGGCAAGACCATTGCCGAAATTCCGGTTTCGTACGGCGGCGCTGTGGATGAGAGCCTGATTCCGGAGGTTCCCGAAGCGGGCGGCACGTACGGCAGCTGGGAGGAGTTTGACCGGACGGACATCGTGCGCAGCCAGACCGTTCATGCAATCTATGACGATCTTCGGTCGACTATTTCGTCGCCCGGACGTGTCCCGGTGCTGCTGGCTGAGGGTGCATTCTCACCCGATGCCGAGATTGATGTGCGTACCTGGTCGCCGGATGATTCCCAGATTCCGAGCGGGTATGAGCTGGTTGCGGCCTATGCCTACGATATCGAGGACGACACGCCGATGCCCGATACGGTTACGCTGCACGTTGCAGCCGGTGAGAACGGTACCGATGTGGCTGTGATTCAGAATGGTGAGATGCAGGTCATCGACAGCACGCTCGACGGCAGCTACCTGATCTGCGAGTGGACACCGGAGGGCAGTCTGCTGGTAGTCAGACGCAATCACACCGTGCTGTTTGTCGCACTGGGCGGCGCAGCGGTCCTGATCATTTTGGGCTTGGTATTCTGCATCGTCCGCCGTCGCCGCAGACGCAGGGAAGCGGCAGCGCCGGATGACATCCAGAATGAGACCAAGCAGACACAGAACGAAGAAACCCAGAAAATTGAATAAAAAAGAGGGAGTTCCTGAAAATCAGGGACTCCCTTTTGCTGTGTAAAATACTATTCTAAGATCTCGACAAACGTCTGGTAAAAGTCATAGACCACGTCCTCCACAGCAGCACGGAGCAAAAAGCGGCTGATGATCGTGCCAGTTTGATGGTTTTTCTGGATGTGTGAGAGCATTCGGGCAGATTGCTGCGGTAGTCGTCCGATACCGATTCCTGCACCAGACAGGCGACGTATCGGGAATCCGCAGAACGCTCCCACAGAATTTGATCGGATGGAATGGCAGAACGCTGCGCGCGTGGTACGGTAAGTCCGCGATGCTCGATTGCAAGGCAGCCGGAGTGCTGCACACGGGAATAGAGATAGGGATTTTCCATGTATCGGCGCAGCTTGTCAATTTCGTTTAGGTCAAAGGAGACGATGCAGTCGGTGTCGATCTCAGCTTGAGAGAACGGACACTGACGGAGCTTGTTCAGCGTCTCAATGGCTGCGAGGTGATTGTGCAGCTTCTGGATGCGCTGCGCGATTTCCAGCTGCTGGCGTTCCAGCTCCTCAATTTTGCCGCACAGCAGGAGAGTGTGTTCTTCCGGCTCGGCCTGTTCCATCGCACCGCTCTGCTGTAAGGAGATACCGATTTTTGTAGAAAATAATGTCGGATATCGTCATCAGATCGGAAATCGTGTATTCCCGGTAGCTGTTTGTATGATTTTTGTGCGGTGTCAGGATGCCGACCTCGTCCCAGTAGCGCAAGGTGGATGCAGGGAGATCGAAAAAGCGGGCAATCTGACCGATATGGAACTGCTGCTCCAAGCAAACATTCCTCCAAATGATCTTTTTCTCCATTATGCCATATTTGGTGTTGACCTTCAAGTAACTTTAAGGTTTATCATAGATGAGGGGAGGAATCAGAATGGAAAAAACATTGATGTTCCGGTCGGCATCCGAGGTGCGCCTTAGTCGCGTGCTGCGGTTTATGATACCACCTATCTAACTTCGCTGTTCAACACGGTTTACACCATGGTGGACGGTATTTTTGTCTCGGCTTATGTGGGGACGAACGCACTGGCGGCGATCAATATTGTCTATCCGATCGTCAACGTGCTGACCGGTATTGCACTGGCTTTTGCGACCGGCGGCAGCTCGATTGCAGCCCTGCATCTGGGCGGCGGACGGAAAGATCAGGCCAACCGTGCGTTTACGATCAGTGTGCTGGGCTCTATCCTGCTTGGGTGCGTGGTCTCGCTACTCGTTTGGACCAACCTGTCTGTCATATTGACCCTTCTGGGCGCAACACCGATCACGATGGCGGACTGCCAAACCTATGCGTTCTGGTGGCTCATCGACACGCCGGTTGTCATTGGAAAAGAGCTGTTCACCTATTTTATCCGCGTGGACGGCAGCCCGACATACAGTTTCCTGACCGCACTAGCGGGTGGTATTTTAAATATCATTCTGGACTATGTGTTTGTCGGACGGATGCAGATGGGCATTCTGGGCGCGTCCCTGGCGACTATTCTGGGACTATGTCTGTCGTTTGTTATGGGTGTGCTCTATTTTGTCGTGCGATCGGGTGTGCTGCAGCTGACTCGACACGGCCTGTCGGCACGCACTGGACTGTACTGCATGGTCAACGGTGCGTCGGAGTTCATCAACCAGCTGGCCATCGCTATCACGACCATCGTCTTCAATCGCACTGCCATGGTGTTTGCCGGAGAGGACGGCATTGCAGCCGTGTCCATCATCATGTACTTGCAGTTTTTGTGCATCGGTATTTACTTCAGTTTTTCCATGGGCCTAGCGCCTCCGCTGAGCTATGCGTACGGCGATCACAGATATGATGTGTGTCGGGTGTTGGAACGGTATGCCCATCGCTGCGTTGCACCGTTTATCATGTACGCGGCAACCTATCTGTTGGCGCCGGTCGGCGTGTCCTTTTTTGCGCAGAGGGACAGCGTGGTGTATACCATGGCTGTCTGGGGCATGCGGCTGTATGGCATGGGGTTTCTGTTTTCCGGTGTCAATATTTTCTCTGCCATCCGTATGATGGCGTACGGAAAGGGGTATTTCTCGGGACTCATTACCTTTTTGCGTTCCTTTGCGCTGCTGTTGTTGTTCTTGATCGTTCTGCCGCGCTTTTGGGGCATGAACGGCATCTGGCTGGCCGTACCGGCAGCCGAGATTCTGACCTTGATTGTCGCGCTTGGATTTCTGCTGTTTTTCCCAAAGACACTCAAACAGACAAAGACAGAAATGAACCTGCAATCTGTGGATGAAAATTGAATGCTCGTGTGAGAACAAAAAAGGCCGTCCATTTGGACGGTCTTTTGCATGCCTGCAATCAGGCTTCAGGCTGTGCAGCCCCAGTCTTTTCGGTTGTCGTCGCCGCGCCGAGCAGCAGACGGAAGTATTCGAAGGCCTCGGGCGCTTCGCGCTTGAGCGAGATTGGACGGCCGGCGCTCGAGAGGAAACAGT
>CAUEJN010000106.1 GCA_959018045.1 uncultured Butyricicoccus sp.
TCCGCCACTTCCCACGCGGGCTGGCCGTCGCTGTGTACATAGTAGGCACGCACGTCGCAGCCATACTTTTTGGCTGCCCACAGCACGAATGCCGAGTCGACACCGCCCGAAAAAGCGACTGCCGCCCGGGGATATTGAGTAAAAAAGGCTTGCAAAGTCATAAAAATCACCCTTTCATAAAAAAACAAAAGGCATCTGCTCTCGATTGCTCTGAGCCCACGCCTCCTTCATCGGCGTTCCTTTACATCAGTTCTAATATCAGAACCGTGGTTCTGTATACGGTTTTATTATACCACAGCGACAGGCAAACGTCCAAGAGGAATCTTTAGCTTGCGTGCCGTCCATGGCATCATCGCGAAAGAAATGAATCACAGTTATTTCGCTGTTATGATACCATATAGAGTGCACTCCATGTCAATCCCCTGATCGACTCGGAACGTGTGCAAATACCGGGTTTGAACACACAAAAACCGCCCTTTTGGGGGCGGTTTTCACTTGCGTCGACTGTATGGCATTCCGTTACGCTTTCTTATGATACTTGCGAACCAAATAAACCACCAGCGCACCAATGCCAATAATCGCGACTGTGTTGAGTATGGTGATCAAAATACTGTATCCATCCAGTGCCACGTATGTCATCTTTGTTCATCCCTTTCACAGGTATCGTTTGATGGCTCTATTATATCGTATGGTTTTGGTCTGTGTAAGTGCAGGATTTATGCGCTCAGGTGCAGAGAGCCGCAGATCTCCTCCAGTGCGCCCGGGTGCAGCTCGACGGCCTGCACGTACCGGTCGGGAATCTTGGAGCAGTTTTCGATGCCGAAGTCGGTCACCGGTCGGAAACCGAAGCGGCTGTAATAGGCCGGGTCACCCACCAGAAAAGCAGCGCGATAACCCATATCCGCTGCCCGCGTGAACGCCTCGCGCAGCAATGCGCCGCCGATGCCCTGACCGCGCAGGTCTGCACGCACGCACAGCGGAGACAGATACAGTGCCGTGCACGCACCCCCCTCGGTCTGTACGGTGCGCTCGGTGAGCAGAACGTGACCGGCCAAATTATCTCCCTGCTCTGCGACCAGCTCGAGCGCCGGGACATAACCACGGCTGCTGCGCTGGGCGATCACCCAGTCCTGTTCGCATCCGTCTGAGATGCGCGACTGCGCAAACGCCTGCCGAATCAGGCGGTAAACCGCGCGATAATCCCCAATTTTGATTTGCCGAATGTGCATAGTTCCTCCCTTTTGCATCCCCCTCGGATGCGTCAAAAAAACGGCACAGCGACGCGCGCCATGCCGTTTGTCGATGGATTTTATTATAGCACATTTTCGCCCGCTTGCAAAGTCAAAGCATGGGGGCAAAGAGGCGCAGAATGGAGGCCGCAATCGAGGCCAGCCAAGGAACACTTCGGAACCACTCGTCGTCAATCTGACGGCTCAGTCCCATGGTGTCAAGCACGTCGTCTCGAATCTCGCTGATGGTCTCACCGCCGTACAGCACGGTGCCGCACTCAAAATGCAGGAAAAACGAGCGGAAATCCATGTTCATCGTGCCGACAACCGCCACGTCATCGTCCGAGACGATCATTTTGGCGTGCAGGAAGCCCGGCCGATACTCGTAGATCTTAACGCCTGCGCGGTGCAGCTGCTGATAATACGAGCGTGTGACGCGGTAGACCAGCTTTTTGTCCGGGATACCCGGTGTGATGATGCGCACGTCGATGCCCGACTGCGCAGCGACGGTCAGCGTGGTAATCATCTCGTTATCCAGAATCAGATAGGGGGTTGTGATATAGACGTACCGCTGGGCGCGATTGATGATGTGCATGAACACGGTCTCACCGACGTTGCGGTCGTCAAGCGGACTGTCATAGAACGGCTGCACATAGCCGTCACCCGAGCGCACGATGGTCGGCATATAGCGGGCACGATCCAAGAAGCGGTCTTTGGTCGTGTACTCCCACATTTGCAGGAACATCTCGGTCATGTTGGCGACACCCGAGCCCATCAGACGGACACCGGTGTCCTTCCAATGCCCAAAGCGTATGCGCTCATTGATATACTCATCGGCCAGGTTGATGCCGCCCATGAAGCCGATGTTACCGTCCACAACGCAGATTTTACGGTGGTCACGGTTGTTAAGATACGTGTTCAGGGTGGGAATAAAGCGATTGAAGCGCACAGCGTGCAGCCCTAACGAGCACAGGTATTTGTCATAGCTGTGCGGGAGTGTGGCGAGGCAGCCCGCGTCGTCATACATGACGCGCACTTCACAGCCTTCTCTGGCCTTGCGTACCAGGATATCCAGCAGGGTATCCCACATTTTACCGGGTTCGATGATGAAATACTCCATAAAAATGAAGTGCTGCGCCGATTCCAGTGCCTCGCACATGGCGGCAAACTGCTTTTCACCGACCGGGTAATAGGTCGTGGCGGTATCTCCCCAGACCGGCATGGCGCTTTCGTTCTGGATATACCGTGCACCGCGGGTATAGCGCGGCAGCGCGGCAGCCATCTCCTCGCTTGCAGGCGGTTCGGGAACGGCAGAAAAATCCGGATGGCGCAGGCGCTGACGATGACGGGCGCGATTGCGATTGAACGGGGTATTGCCCCAAAACAGATAAAACAATCCGCCGAAAATCGGGAAGAGTAAAATCAATACAATCCAGGGGATTTTATATGCCGGATTATCATATTTTCGAATCAGCCAGATGACAATAATCGCACTGAGAATGGTACACAGACGATATACCCACATCCAGTTCAGGCTGACAAAGGCAATCACACAGATCACCGCTGCCGCCTGAATTGCCAGCAAAACACCGCCGACAAATCGCCGGTCAGCGATCAATTTCTGTAACTTTTTCAGCATAACTCCTCCAAAACCATTATTTTTCTCCTGATATCATCATAAACCGACATTTGTCAAAAGTCAATCAAACCCGTGTAAAGTCTGTTTAAATTCCCCTCCGGCGCTGTATTCTCGGCAAGAGGTGGTTTTTTCGTTGTAATTTCCCGCCGCTCTGCTATAATGGAAGAAGAATTTTAATTTCTGCCGGGAAAGGCAGAGGCAGAAGGAGCTGTGACCATGCTAACCCACAATAAAGTCCCCAAATCCGAGCTTGATGCCCGTTTGTCCGCTCTGCGTGCGGCACTGACCGCGCGTGACCCGGCTTGGGAAATGGTACTCATCAACAACAAGATCAGTTTGTACTATCTGACCGGAACCATGCAGGATGGCGTTCTGGTCATCACCCCCACCGAGGCAACCTTCTGGGTACGCCGCTACTTCCCCCGTGCGCAGGAAGAGTCCCTGTTTGGCGATCTGCGCCCGATGAAGTCCTTCCGCGTGCTCGAAGGCAGCTATTCTGTCCCCGCCTGCGCTTATTTAGAGTGCAAGACCGCGTCGCTCGAATGGCTGGGAATGGTGCGCAAGTATCTGCCCTTTGCCGACTACAAGAACATCAGCCCGATTGTGGCCGATCTACGCGCGCACAAGAGCGCATATGAGCTGGACTGCATGCGCCGCGCCGGTGCCATCCATGCCGAAGTGCTCGAGCGCGTCACGCCCGGTCTGCTGCGCGAAGGTGTGAGCGAGGCCGTGCTGTGCGCGGACATCTATCGCGCTTTCCTCGAGCGCGGTGCAATGGGTATCTCCCGTTTCAATCAGCTGCTCGGTGAAGATGTCGCCGGTCTGTGCGCGTTCTCGGAGAACGGTCTGCGCGTGACCGCGTTCGACGGCCCGGACGGCAACGCCGGTACCTGTATCGCAATGCCTGCCATCGGTGACAATCACCGCCTGCTGCACGAGGGTGACCTTGTTCTGCTGGATATCCCGTCGGGTGTGGACGGTTACCACACCGACAAGTCGGTCGTCTACTTCTACGGCGACCTTGACCGCCATCCGGCTGCCGACCGCATCCGCCGCGCTTACGCCTTCTGCGCCGAGCTCGAGCGCAAGGTCGCCGAGCGTATGGTTCCCGGCGCAATTCCTGAGGAAATCTTCCTGGAACTGTGGCCAACCATCCCGGCAGAGTTTGCCGAAGGCTTCATGAATGGCGGTAAGTTCCTGGCGCACTCGATCGGTCTGGTGATGGATGAGGCTCCGGTTATCGCACGCGGATTTAAGGCTCCGCTCGAAGCCGGTATGACCTTTGCATGTGAACCCAAGATTGCCCTGCCGGGTGTCGGTGTGGTTGGCACGGAAAATACGTATGAGGTTGTTGAACAGGGCGCCGCTCGCTCGCTGACCGGAAATATTCTGGACTTGCAGTGCATTCGGGAGTAAAACCCGCCCGGCCCGTAGGTCACTATCCTTGTTCCCGCGCTGTGCGCGGATGAAACGAGTGCCAGGCGAATTGAAGCTTTCGCCAGCCTTTCTCGAAAGGCTGCGGGTTCTCAGGGCAGAGCCCTGAGTCGCACTCCGCAGAGTGCGAAA
>CAUEJN010000107.1 GCA_959018045.1 uncultured Butyricicoccus sp.
CGAGATTTCGCGGAGTGACTGGAGTTCAGACGTGTGCTCTTCCGATCTGGGAGAGTGCAGCCATGAGGTCAGCTGCCTCGTCCTCACCACTGACCGAAATTTCGGTCTCGGTCGGTACGACCGACTCGGCCTGTTCGTCGGGCAGGTACAGCGTGACCCTCTTGGTCTCGCCCTGCTGCTCCTCCTGGGTGGTCTGGTCATTGGGGGTGTCGGTCTTGCCGCAGCCAACCATGGCCGTGCACAGTGCAACGGCGCACAGCGCCGCGAGTAATCTCTTGAACATGAATTTTCAGCCTCCTTTGGTGCTTCATGTGTTCCTATTATATCAGACGTGCGCCCAAAGGTAAAGCGCACTCACCGCTGCTTGCCCAGGAAAAACAAGGCAATGGTACCCGGACCCGAGTGCGCACCGATAGACGGACCGACAAAGTTGATGAGGCAGTCGGAGATGCCGAACTTCTCCTTTACCTGATCGCGCACATACTCGGCATCGGCCAGACAGTCGCCGTGCGAGATGAAAAAGGTCTTGTTCTCGTAGCCGCCGATTTGCTCGCCCATGCGCTTGACCAGATCGTCGAGTGCACGCTTTCTACCGCGCATCTTGCCAACCGCAACCAGCTTGCCCTCGTCATCCACGTGCAGTACCGGCTTCATGTTGAGCATGGAGCCAACAATCGCGGTCGCCTTGGACACACGTCCGCCGCGGTACAGGTGGAACAGGTCGTCGACCGTGAACAGGTGAACGACGTGCAGGCGGTTTTCCATGCACCAGTCGACGGTCTGCTGGAAGCTCTGTCCGGCATCACGCATCTGCACGGCAATGTGCACGAGCAAGCCCTGTCCGAGCGATGCCGCGAGCGAGTCCACGACCACAATCTGCTTGTCCGGGTACTGCTCCTGCAATTCCATCGCCGCAATGCGTGCGCTCTGATAACTGCCGCTCAGACCAGAGGAAAAGGCAATGTGCAGCACACAGTCGTGCGTCTCGAGTGCCTGCTCGAGCACCCGGCGCGCCTCCTCGGGATTGACCTGCGCGGTCGTCGGCATCGCACCCGCGCGCATCCGTGCGTAAAAGTCCACGTCAGGCATGGGATGGTGGGCATCGTATGTCTGTCCGTCTACGGTATAGCTCAAACTCATCAGACCTACGTCATGTTCCTTCAAATAGGTCATCGGCAGATCACTGTTATTATCGGTCGTAATCGCAAACATAAGGATTCTCCATTTCCGGCTGGAACGCCTAGCATTTGTTTCATTATATCATAAGGGCGCGTCAAAAAGCAGTCCTGTTTGTAAATTTTCCCTCTGACAGCCTGTGTCCGGGCGCGTCCGGTTAGGAGGCTCCCCCTTGGTCACGCTCACTTCCCTGCACATCGCCTATATCGTCATCACGGTCGCCGTACTCGCCGCGCTCCTGCTCAAAAAAGAGATCGTCCTGCCCTGTGCACTGGGCATCCTCATCATCGGCTATCTCTACAAAGGCAGTCTCATCGGCGCCGTCCAGACGCTCAATAATGCCATTATCCACTCGTGTATCGAACTGCTCAGCATCATCGTGGTCATCGCGCTGGTTGTCGCCATGAGTCATGCCATGATTGCCGTTGGTGCCGATCAAATGCTCATGCGCCCGGTCGGACGCATCATCCGCACGCGCAACACCGCCTTCTGGGCCATCGGTCTTGCCATGCTCATCGTGTCCTGGCTCATCTGGCCCAGCCCCGCAGTCGCCCTCATCGGCGCTTTGCTGCTGCCCGTCGCCTCCCGTGTCGGTCTGCCTGCCATCTGGGCAGCGGTTGCCATGAACCTGTTCGGCCACGGTGCCGGTCTGTCGTCCGACTTCTTCATCCAAGGCGCACCCGATATCACTGCCACTGCCGCCGGGGTGGACACGGTAACGGTCATGCGTGCCAGCCTGCCCCTGTGGGCGGTCATGTGTGTTACCACCTTTGCCGTCGCATTTTTCCTCATGCACCGCGACCTCAAGCAAAATCCCAGCCCTGCTGCGGTTGAACTGCACGACTTCAGTCGAACCATTGAGCGCCCGCGTCTGGCAATCGCCATTGCCGTCCTCATTCCGGCCGCTCTGCTGTTTGATGTCGGTTTGATGGTGCGCTTCGGCATCACAGGCGGCGATGCAACCGCACTGGTCGCAGGTACTGCGCTCATTCTCATGTCCGTCACCACCATCGCCGACCACGGCGTGAAGAACGCACTTGAAATCGCCACCGACCACCTGCGCGACGGCTTCATCTTCGCCATCAAGATTTTCGCCCCGGTCATCGTCATCGCGGGCTTCTTCTTCCTTGGCAGCGAGAGCTTTGCCCAGACCGTTCTGGGTCCGGATGCGCGCGGTCTGCTCAGTGATATCGGCCTGTGGCTGGCCGAACACGTCCCGCTGTCCCACGCTTCCATCGCCGTTCTGGAAACCGCAGTGGGCGCAATCACCGGTCTGGACGGCTCGGGCTTCTCCGGTCTGCCGCTGTGCGGCGCACTCGCGCAGACCGTCGCCGTGACCGGCTCGGTCGACGTCGCAACCCTCGCCGCACTCGGTCAAATCTCGACCGTCTGGGTCGGCGGCGGCACCATCATCCCCTGGGGCTGTGTCCCGGTCGCTGCCATCTGCGGCATTAAGGCCGCAGATCTGGCCAAAAAGAACCTCATCCCGGTCGTCTGTGGTCTGGCTGCAACCACCATCGCTGCCATTGTATTGATGTAACGATGATTAGTCGGTCAGTACACGGTAATTTCGCATGACCGCACGCGCAAACTTCTGACACGCTTCGCCCGTGCGCTCGTCAAACGGTTCCCCGTGCACCGCGGTGTTGGAAAGGATGCGCACGGTCAGGAAGGGTACACCGTAAGCCGCACAGATCTGCGCCGAAGCTGCCGCTTCCATCTCTTCAGTCATGGTACCCCAGTTTTCATGCAGCCACGCAATGCGGTCGAACTCATTGTTCCACACGTCGCCCGAACCGATCGTGCCCTGCACGACCGTGCCTTCCGTCCAGGAAACCGCAGCCGCTGCGCGTACCAAGTCTGCATCAGCTGCAAAGACCGTCTTTTTCTCTCCGTCACCCGGCTGCGTGTTGGCAATCTCCAAACCAAGCGGCTCACCGCAGACCGGGTCAATGCCCGCACCCCGCGCCCGCTCGGGCGTGCGTACCGCACCCATGTTGATGACCTGCGCACCGATGACAATGTCACCCGTGTGCAGGTCGGGTGCGTGTCCACCCGACGTACCCTGATTGAGCACCGCACACGGCGCAAAGCGCTCGATTGCCAGCGCAGTCGAGGCTGCCGCATTGGCCATGCCCTGATTGGTACGCACAATTACCACCGGATATCCGTCCAGCTCTCCCTGCACACACTTCCAACAGCCGAGCGTCACTGTCTCAGCGTTCTCCAATGCATGGATCAACCACAATGTCTCGGCATCCATTGCCCCTGTACATACAATCGGTCTCATAAAATCTCTCCATCTTCTAAAAATCTTCAAAGGATGCTTCATTATATCACAGAATCTGTAAATTTTCACACTTACTTCGTCCTGTCTGATCGATATTTCTCTGCCGCTAAGGTGGTCAACCTTGCTCCAGTGATCCTGTCCATGATTTTCGGACTGCTCATCGGCGAATTGCTGTTTTTAAGTACACGAATCGAAAACGGTATCCGTGCCGTGCAGAAAAAACTGCACTTTGAGCTTGGCGACGCCGATTACATGGAGCGTTTTACCACCCTGTTGCTTCTGTTCTGCGCCAGGGGACCGTCATATTCGGTGCACCGGCCGATGGCATGACGGGCAACAGCAGTATTTTGCTTGCAAAGACCATTCTGGACTTCTTTACCGTCATCATATCCGCCTCAACCATGGGACGCTTTCTCTCGGTGATCGCAGTACCCCAGTTTGTCGTCATGCTCACGCTCTTCTTATTGGCTCGCGTGATCTATCCCCTCATGTCCGTTGATATGACAGCCGACTTTTCCGCTCTCGGCGGAATCCTCACCATGATGGCTGGATTTAACCTGCTGCGCATCAAGCAGACACCGGTGTTAAACCTGCTTCCCGCCTTCCTGCTATGCTCAATCCTGAGCAAGTTATGGGGCATGGTTTTCTGAGGAAAGCAAATTTTCAAAGAAATCTAAAAAAAGTGTTGACACCATCCCAGGACTGTGATATTATAATGGAGCACCACACGAGAGCGTGTGATACAAACCAGATATCGCAGGGTAGAGCAGCTGGTAGCTCGTCGGGCTCATAACCCGGAGGTCGCAGGTTCAAGTCCTGTCCCTGCACCCATTAAAAAGCACTGATTCATTTGAATCGGTGCTTTTCTTTTTTTCAAACTTTCTACAGGACTTGAACCTGACGGATTACATGTTTTGCCGAGGTTTCGGCAAAAGTCCTGTCCCTGCACCCC
>CAUEJN010000108.1 GCA_959018045.1 uncultured Butyricicoccus sp.
CAGGGTCATTTTTGTAGAGATTTCGCTCCTTTAGATACTGAATGAGCTCCGGCTCGTGAATCCGTTCAAGAAAGCCGTGCCAAGACAGCTCCTGCAATTCCTCGTCAGACAATAAAAGAGCCACGTCGCAGATGGCGTTGACCAACTGTAACGTGGCTATCAAGGTGTTGTATTTCAGCGTACCTCGGAAAATCCGGATCTCAACGGTGTCCTCATTGGTAAGATTCACAGCGGTGTAGCGTCCCGCACGAGAGTCCTTCGCCGATTCCATCACAGCTTTCGGCGATAACTTCATGCCGTACCGTGCTGCCCAGCGGTTGATCTGTCGCTCGGTACGTCGGGAAAATCGCAGGAGTTCAGTCCAGAACTTTTCGACAAAGTACAGAAGCCGGGCAATGGACAATTCCTGTTCCTGCTCGGTTTCTCCGAAAGCAGCACGGGAGATGTGGACGTGCAGGCCGCAGGTGGTAGTGCGGTGGCTGAGATATCCGAGTTCAACTGCCTTACGCAGGACCTTTTTCCAAGGCATCTGCTCTAGGTGGTATTGCAAGGTCATCGGGTGCGTGACCAGTTCCATGCCGCAATCGAGCGATCCGTCGCTTTTGATGTACAGATTCTGCGCGTCCTCGTTGGCGACATTCAGAATTTCCCCGGCATTCTTGCGGCTCTTGCCGTTGCCGTCGATCTCCAGTTCCACACCAAAGAAGCGTTCGTTACTGCGCTCACCATGGAAAATCATCTGCGGTGTATAGCTGTAATCATGAATCGTCGCCTGCTGCAAACGAGCTTGCAGGCAGTCATAGCACAGCGGTTCGTCCTCGTCGTCATCTTCATAGTAGGCATCGCTGTACGAAATGACGCGCCCGCAGCGCTCGCAGTGGGTATAATGCCGCTCGTAGCAACGCTCACATAGGGTAATGTTTTCATCTCCGTGATCGTCCGAGAGGAACAGTCGCTCTCCACAGCAATCACAAACAGTCGTGTACATGTCCACGCAGTCCGGGCACAAAATCGTATCGGCTACCATCGTGCAGGCATCCGCTGGGACTCGCTCACCGCAGCGCTCGCAAATGTAGGTTGTCTCTTCCATTTTCAGAGCCTCCTTTTAGTATTCGTCTGCTAACAACATGGTGATGTGATCGGGATCCTTGATGATATATACCTTGGCCTCGACAGGCTGTTCGCCCGGAATGACGACAACGTGCTTGTACTCCGGCTGTTCCTGAGCATGCTCAATGCGCTGGCGATTGCCATCACAGGATAATCGGAAGATTTGCAGATAATCCCGCTCGGAGACTTCCATGCTGTCGCGCATATACCACAGAAGTGTTTGTAGCCAAGGCGGAATGATAGTCTGGACACCACGGGTGATGTAATGGGGTTTCATGGGGATCAGCTCCTTTGAGATAAAAGTAAAAGCCGAAGGATTTCTCCTTCGGCTTCACTTTTATAATATATATCTTGTATTTCGTCAGTCTTACTTATGAATGGTCTCGGCATTTATGCGCCCAAGCACACGCTTCCCTATTTACTTTTATAGATATAAATAGTATTATTATAGATATTAATCTCTATTTTGAAAGAGTGACAAAAAGGAGGAGTTTTCATGGCATTTTGTCCCCACTGCGGCGCACAAATTTCCGAACCGTCTAACCACTGTCCACAATGTGGTCAAGCACTGCACGCCGATCCACCACCCCAACAAAAGCCACAAAAGCGTGGTAAATATTGGCTGATTCCCACAGGCATTCTCGTCATTCTATTGGTTGTTGCCGGAATCTTTGCCGCAAAGCATTTCTTGACCCCCACCGGACAATCCTACTGTGCTTACATAAGCGATCAGGATTTGACGCTGCTCAACCAATCACAGAGAAACGGCAGCGAAATCACCTTAGAGGAAGGGATTGGTGCATGGACGGACGCAAATTTTGATACCGACGGTAAGTACTTTTACTTCTGGAATCATTACAACTATACGGATGATCTGTCTACCACTGCCGACCTCTACCGGGTCGATCTATCCAAACTGCGCGGACAGTCTGACCGTGCCGCTTCCAATATCGAAAAAATTGCGCCCAAGGCGATTATCGATGAAACGGAAACATTGCCCGATGGTCGCATTGTATACAGCAGCTATGACAATCCCACTTCGGCAATCTCTTCCATTTCGCTACAAATGTATGACAAAGGTCAAACGATTGATATCGCGAAGGGTGTCGACTCTCTTACCTATCAGGACACCACAAATCACTATGTTCGATGTGAAAATGGGCTGCTTTTCTGTCGGAACGGCGATTTATATTGCTATGATTTTGCTACCCAGAAGTCAGAGAAATTGGCATCCGCGATTTATGAGTTGCTGTACTTCTCACAAGCCCTGTCTGACATTGTACTTTCCAAGCTGAACGCCGACGGCGTGACTTATACCATCCATCGCGGTAATCCAAAGGATGGATTCCAGCAGATCATCACCGATGCCTCTACGGCTCTGGATGTGAATGATTCAGGCGCAATTTATTACACCAAAACCGAATCCACAGAAAAAACGCTGTACGATTATGTCATTGACGAAAACCTGCAAAGTGATTTAAACGCGTCTGAACCTTCTATATCAGATTACACGACAGTCACCTCTGCCGGAGAACCCGTTATCGACTCAGCCGCTTATGAAGCAGCACGTATAGAATATGAATGGATTGGTTGGCGCAATCGACTGCGTCAAGAACTGCAAAGCCAGGTATTAACACCGAGTACGACGGGCTTGTATGTATATACCGAAGGGGAAACGACTTGTATTTGTGATAACGTCTCCCCGCACAACACACAGGTTTGTCCCGACGGTTTGGTCGTATATGTTAAGGAACCTTCCGTACCCAAAGCAGAACTAAAGCTGGAAGAGATCGAGATGGCGAGTGATGTGAGCACATGGCTGCGAGCCTATTACCTCAACACACCAACTACCTTCCAATATTGCTTCCCGGGTACGACATCGCGTTCCCTTGACATGCTGGAACATCGAGAAGAGTTGTCCTATGTCTGGAAGAACGAAAACAGCATTGTGTTCCGCAGCAGCAACCCGGATACATACGGAGATACGTTGATTGGCTACACCATTCAGGACGGTCAGCTGGTTTCTCCGAAAACCATCGACAGTAATGCATTCCCCTATTATTATGAAACAACGCTTGATCGTCTGTATTACTTCTCCAATTACTCCGCCGAACTGATTGACCCGTTTGAATCGGCAGATTTGTATTGCTGGAACGGTGAAACAACCACTGCTATTGTACATGATATTTCAAGATATCAGCGCTACGAAGATGATATGCTGCTCTATTTTGAAGATCCTATATCAGAACCAAACGCGTCAGATGCATTCATTTGGAAAAACGGAGAAAAGCAGCAGCTGGCCGAAGCCTGTGAGCAAGTCTTGCGTGTGGGGGATGATGAGTGGCTTTATATCGCAGATCACACACTGTTTTACCGCAAAGGACAGGAAAATCGCGCCATTGCGTACGACGTGACACAGGTTTGGAGCAGTCAAGAAATGCCCTATACAACGGCACAATTTTTTTAACCCATGTTATACAACGAGCTTGAGCGCTCACATATAAAGGAGGAAAAATATGTTTTGCCCAAATTGCGGAAATCAATTAGAAGATGGCAGCCGTTTCTGTCCAGCCTGCGGAAAGCCTGTGGCATCCGAAAGCACACAGCAAGGCGCACAGAACACATCTGGAAACGCACAAAACCAATATGCACAGTACGCACATACACAGTATATGCATAAAGATTATTTGGCGCACTTGGTTTTGCCTTGGACACAGCCTCGCGTAACCTTCAAGCCCCCGCTCGACTGGAATGAACGCAATCTGTCTCCCATTCTCAGCAGCAATCAGCAATATTATTTAGACCAATTTGAATGGTGTGCCGCAAAAAACAGCAGCAATCCCAATCTCCCGGCACTCTTTCTGACCATCTGCCACGGTTTCTATCGCAATATGTGGAAGGAAACCTTACGATATCTGTTGATTCCCATTGTCGCATACGCAGTCTTGGCCCTTCTCTCCCTTGTTTCTCTCCTCTCCGGTAGCTTCGGCATTTCAGCCTTAATGATCCCGGTCAATATCGTTCTCGGTGTATGGCTTTGGATCTCGTGCCTGCAATACGGCAAAGATTTTAATCTGCTGTACATGGAACATGTCTGCAAAAAGGCTGCGGCCAATGATATGACCCCTGACCCTTCCGGCTCGAGAGTTGCGATTGGCTGTCTGGTGATTTTCGGTATTCTGGTCGTATACGGAATCATTTATTCTGCTGTGATGTCCAGCATGATCTCCAGCCTACTGTACTGGTAAGAACAAACCAGAGACACCAATAAGACAGTAACTACAACCCA
>CAUEJN010000109.1 GCA_959018045.1 uncultured Butyricicoccus sp.
GAGAACACGGTATTCTACGTATGTCAGTATGTTCAGTTCTTCGAGCTGAGCTTCGAGGGCTCGCTTCCCGCATTTCTCGCCGCATTCACCACCCGCAAGCGCCTGTCCCCGGAGGAAATCTCCGAGATTCGCCGCATGATCGATGCCTGTGAAAAGGAGTGAGTGACATGACCGAGCTGTTTTTGTCCTTCGTCAACCGCAGCATCACTGCCGGATGGATGATTCTTCCCGTCCTCTGTCTGCGCTGGTGTCTGCGCAACTTCCGCTCCAAAGACCTCATCTGCATCCTGTGGGGACTGGTCGGGCTGCGCCTTGCCCTGCCCTTCTCCCTGCCCACGCCGTTCAGCTTGATTCCATCTGCTCAGACCATCCCCACCGATATCATGTATACAGCCTCACCCGCCATTGATACCGGTCTGAGCACGCTCAACCAAGCGGTCAATCCGATGCTCTCGGCCTCGTTTTCCCCCGACCCAGCCGCAAGCGCAAATCCACTGCAAATTTGGCTTGCCCTTGCGGCGCTCATCTGGGTGATCGGCATTGCACTCTTTGCGCTCTATGCCCTCATCAGCTTGCTGCGCCTGCGTCGCCGTCTGGCCGAAGCTGTCCCGGTCGGGGAAAACGTGTGGGTCTGCGATCACATCGCCTCGCCTTTCCTGCTCGGTCTGACGCATCCTCGCATTTATCTCCCGTCCTCGCTCGATTCCCAGACCGCAGCGTCGGTCATCGCGCATGAGCATGCCCACCTCATGCGCCGCGATCCCATCTGGAAAGCCGTCGGTTTTGTCCTGCTCGCGCTCTACTGGTTCCACCTGCTCATCTGGGTGGCCTATGTGCTGTTCTGTCGAGACATGGAACTTGCCTGCGACGCACGCGCAACCCGCGACTTCTCCCCTGCCGAGCGCAAAGCCTACGCCGAAGCGCTGCTGGCATGCAGCCTACCCCACGCCGGACGGTCGTTCTGCCCGCTGGCCTTCGGGGAAATCGGGGTGAAGTCCCGCATCCGTGCCCTGCTGCAAGGCAAAAAGCCCTCGCACTTGCTTGTAGTCGTGACCATCTCCATCATCGCGATTTTGGCCGTCTGTTTTCTGACCGATCCCTCCCAGCCCAAATCGACTGTACCACTGCCATCGGATGAAGTCATACCGTACCACAGAGGAACTGTTTGAAAGGTTCCTCGACTCTGTTTACGCAGCCTTCGGCGGCGGCAGCATCGTCCACGATGGATGCCAAAAGCTCCCATCACGCCCGACGCTCTGATGAACTAATTTCTACTGTGCAGGTGTCCAACTTGCACTTGCAATTTTCGATTTTTTATTGATTGATTCAAAAAAGGACTCTCGCTATGTCACGCCTTCCGCTTGTGGTTCGCCGTCTTCTCATGCTTCTTCTGGGCGTATGCGTCACCGAGTGCGGCAGTCAACTGTTTGTCGCGCTGGGTGTCGGTGCCGGCCTGCAATTTTTCCTGCCGGTCGCAGGTGCCATTGCGGGCCGTCTGCGCCTGCCTGTACACGCTGTTTAACCAATTTTCCGCATTTCGCACGCAAAAGCACGTCCGGATCGCTCTCCGGGCGTGTTTTTTATAAAACTCTCTTACAATTTTCACAAAATCTTCTGTTTTCAGCTGTTTCCGCGACATTTTTTCTTGACGCGTTCGAAAACGGGGGTATAATGAAACAGAACAGAAATTGGTTAAACCAATCTAATCGATACAACCGCCGCGCACATCACAGACAAAGGAGGAACACTGCATGGAGGAAGACCGCTATCAAGACGTATGCACCTACGTCCGACGGCTGATCGAACAGGGACAGCTGCGTCCGGGCGATCGCCTGCCCACCGAGCGCGCACTGTCTCAGGATCTCGGCGTCAGCCGGGGCACGGTACGCGACGGTCTGCGTCTGCTCGAGAGCATGGGTGTGCTGGAAAGCAGACAGGGTTCGGGCAATTATCTGTCCAACCACATGGGACAATATTTGGCGCAATCGCTGCATTTTATGCTGCTTTTGGGGGAAATTGATTACCAGTCCATCAATCGCATGCGCCGCGCCATCGAGCTGCAATCCTACCGCATCGCCATCCAGACCAGCACGCCCGAACAGGTACAGGGTCTGTGGCGCATCCAGGAAGAACTGGAGCGCACGCGCAGCGCGGAAAAGGACGAAGCCTTCCACGACGCAATCATTGATCTTGGCGGTGACCCGCTCATGCGCATTGTATCCGACGCCCTGTCCGATGTCATTGGTCACCTGATTACGCAATTTCTGACGCGCGGTGCGCAGGATCTTCTGCACCAGACGCTCGACACCCATCGCCGCATGATTGAATATCTGGAACAGCGGCGCGTGGACGCGGGCTGTGCAGCGATTACGCGGCATTACGATATTATTGATACCGAAATCGCGCGCTGGCAGGCGGAAAGGAGAACGATATGAAACTGATCCGACAATTCGGCATCATTCTTGCCATCACCTTTGCCGGCGAGGTGCTCAAGGGGCTGCTGCCCCTGCCCATCCCGGTCAGCATTTACGGACTTTTGCTCATGCTCGTGCTGCTCATCACCGGCATTCTGCCGCTGGAAGCCGTGCAGGACGCAGGAAAGTTCCTCATTGAGATCATGCCGGTGCTGTTCGTCCCGGCTGCGGTCGGTCTGCTTGACAGCTGGCCGTCTTTGCAGGCCGTTCTGCTGCCGGTTTCGGTCATCACGGTCGTCACGACCATCTTTGTTATGGCAGTCTCCGGTCTGGTGACCCAGGCTGTCATCCGCCGCGAAAGGAAGCCTAAATAATGCACGATATCCTGTCAAATGCGACCTTTTTCGGGGTCATGGTCAGTATTTTAAGCTATGAACTGGGACTGTTTATCAAGAAAAAGACCCAGTCCCCCATCTGTAACCCCCTTCTGATTTCCATTATTGTGACCATCGGCGTTCTGCTCCTGCTGCACATCGATTACAAGAGCTATAACGCCGGTGCGCAGTACCTGAGCTATCTGCTCACACCTGCAACCGTCTGTCTGGCCATCCCGCTCTACGAGCAGCTTTCCCTGCTCGTGCGCAACGTCAAGGCCATCTTAATCGGCATCATCGCCGGTGTGCTGGCCAGCATCGGTTCGGTCCTTGGACTGTGTCTGCTGTTCGGACTGGGACATGAATATTATGTCACCCTGCTGCCCAAGTCCATCACCACCGCTATTGGCATGGGTGTGTCGGAAGAGCTCGGCGGCATCGTGACCATTACCGTGTCGGTCATCATTATTACCGGTGTCATCGGCAACATCATCGCTGAGACCGTGTGCAAGCTGTTCCGCGTCACCGACCCTGTGGCCAAGGGCATCGCGATTGGTTCGGCCTCACATGCCATCGGCACGGCGCGTGCGCTGGAGATGGGCGAAGTCGAGGGTGCGATGAGCAGTCTCGCCATCGCGGTTGCCGGACTGATTACGGTTGTGGCCTCATCGATTTTCGCAAACCTGATCTGATGGATATGGGAGGTTGATTTTATGGTCATCACGATTGGACGCAGCTGCGGCAGCGGCGGTCTGGAGATCGCGCAAAAGCTGGCGGGTCGTCTGGGTGTGCGCTGCTATGATGCAGACGCGCTGCTCGAAGAAGCCACCCGTGCGGGCTGTGCCGAGGAAATGCGAGCGTTTCTGGACGAGAAACCGGTCAACAGTCTGCTGTTTTCCATTGCGGTTGAGAACAGTGCGCGCGGTATGGGACGGGTTCCCTTTACGCTCATGCACCAGATTGCCGAACGAGAAGATTTTGTTCTGCTGGGACATTGCGGCAACTACGCGCTGCGTGACCGCGACGATCTGACCACGCTGTTTATTCATGGCAGCCTTACACAGCGTGTACAGCGCATCATGCGCACGCAGGACATGAGTGAGCGCGAAGCGCGGCGGTATATCCACAAGACCGACGAGGCGCGTCGGCACTTCCACGAGTTCTACACCGGAGAAGTGTGGGGCGAGGCTGAAAAGTACGATCTAACGATCAACAGCTTTGCGCTGGGCGTGGATGCGACGGTAGAGATGCTGGAAGGGTTCATTCAGGCGAAGAAGGCAAAAAAATAAAAAGAACGATGTTTGAGTTGATTCCCGGGTCGAACACCGGGAATCAAAAAGGAGATTCCGCTCGCTGCGGCGAGTGGCCAGCACACTCATCTTATCCGCGCACGGCGCGGAAATAAGGATAGTGGCCTACGGGCTGCGCGGCTGGATCGCGCCGGGTCGCAGACCCGGACCCGCTCGTCGCCTGCGGGCGGGTTTTCTCCGTAAACGAAAAAAATCCCGACTGTCTGTTTGACAGTCGGGATCAGTTTGTCGAGAAACCCGGCCTACAGTTGACCTGTAGACCGGGTTTCGAGCAT
>CAUEJN010000110.1 GCA_959018045.1 uncultured Butyricicoccus sp.
CCCTCCGCTACGACGAGGCCCCGGCTCCGGGACAGGAGAAGGGCATCGCCGACAACAAGGCTCGCCTGGAGGCACTGGGCGACTGAGTCTGATTACAAAAAGTCCCCCTGATTCCGTGCGGGCAGCGCACGGCCTGCACAGGATTTGCAAGAAGGGCATCCAAAACGGTGGATGCCCTTCTTTTTGTGGTTCTAAATCCGCCTGCCCGTCCATATCTTTGTGGTAAGGATACGCGATGGGAGGCGTTGGGATTTATGGTAATGTATGCGACCAAACTGACCCGCAGAAAACTGGTAGTCGGCCTGCTGGCAGTCTGTGCGATGGTGGTGGGTGCGGGCTGCTGGCTGCTGGGCGGGGAAGCGGATACCGCCAGCACGGCGGCCGAGGTCAGTATCTCGTGTAAGCTCAAGACGAACGATGACCGCGTGGCATTTTTGCGGGGATATGGCTGGGAAGTCGATGAAAACCCGGTGTCTGAACAGGACGTGCGCATCCCCGATACCTTCGACGCGGCCTACCAGAGCTACAATGAACTGCAAAAGACGCAGGGGCTGGATCTGACCCGCTATCAGGGCAGAAAATGCCAGCTGTACGTCTATCAGGTGCGCAATGACCCGAGCGGAGAAACCGGGGTTACGGCCAATCTGGTGCTCTACCGGGACAACTTAATCGCGGCGGATATCTGTTCGGAAGATGCAGATGGTTTTGTCCGGGCGGTTACAGATCGCTCGGCAGGCGATCAGACGCAGACACCGGCCGAGGGCGAATAATCGCGAAAAAATGCGAGCCAGACCGGAAAAATCGGTCTGGCTTTTCGCTGTTTTACCGGAAATTTCCGCTATGGTTACACCAAACAAGCCAATCAAATCGTAAAAAATACCAGAGAGATTTTGTGCATGTTTGCGGAAGGTAGGCAGAGACGTTGTAAAAAACTAACAAGAGTAAGCGAAGAAATTCGGTTTTTTTTGCTGAAGCTATTGTGCAAAGTGCAAAAAAGTGGTACGCTATGAGTATCTGAGGAAAGGAAGGGATGTGCATGGCGCGGGAGCGTCTGGATAAGATGCTGGCGAGCCGCGGCGCGGGCAGCCGCAAGGAAGTGGGCGGCCTCATTCGTGCTGGACGGGTCACGGTCAACGGTGCAGCCTGCCGCGATCCGGCTTGCAAGGTGGACGCCGACGTGGATACCATCTGTGTGGACGGTGCGGCGCTGCGTGCGCGCCGCGAGCGGTATTTTATGCTCAACAAACCGATGGGCGTGATCTCGGCGACCGAGGACGCGTCGCAGCAAACGGTTCTGAGCTTGCTGCCTGAGCGCGAGCGCGACGGTCTGGCACCGGTCGGACGGCTGGACAAGGACACCGAGGGACTGCTGCTCCTGACCGATGACGGTGCACTCAATCACGCACTGACCTCTCCGCGCAGACATGTGGACAAGCGGTATCGGGCGCTGGTGTCGGGCACACTGGCAGATGACGCGGTACAGCAGTTCTCGAACGGTCTGACGCTTGGAGACGGGACAAAATGCCGTCCGGCCGAGCTGACCGTGGGAGAGGTGCAGCCGGACGGTCTGACCGAGGTGTTCGTTGTGCTGCGCGAGGGCAAGTACCATCAGGTCAAGCGCATGGTCGCTGCTGTCGGCGGGCATGTCGAGGCACTCGAGCGACTGTCCATGGGGCCGCTTGTGCTGGACGTGGCACTGGCGCGCGGACAGTACCGGCCGCTGAACGAAGAAGAAATTGCGGCGCTTTTTGCGGCAGTTTCGGGCGGCAGTTGACGCAAAAATATGGGATTTTGCGTCGGATTGGAAAAATATACAAAGATTCATGAAAAATTTTGTGTAAAAATGGACGAACCTGTGGTATAATTTCTTAAAAAAGATAGAATGAGAAATCTTTTGTTGTATAGGTTGCCGAAGAGAGCGGCGGCCATACGGCACACAGGTTACGGGCGGAAAAAAGATTGATCTTCAAAAAAGGGAAAGGTGATGGATATGGCTTCCAGATTGTTCCAGTCGATTATTCTGCAGATGAAGGATACGGTGGATCGCACAATCGGTATCGTAGATGCAACCGGTGCGGTTATCGCTTGTACCGATCTGCCCCGCATCGGTGAGATGCGTGAGGACGCAGTGACCGAACTGGGCTACGCGGGTGATATGATTCGTTTCGGCGGATATACCTACCGCTCGGTCGCTGACCGTTCGACCCGTTTCGAGTACGCAGTATTCGTACAGGGCGAGGATGAGCTTGCGCGCTCGGTATGCGCACTGGCTTCGGTCGCGATCAACAACATCAAGACGCTGTACGACGAAAAGCACGACAAGGCGACCTTTGTCAAGAATATCATTCTGGACAACATCCTGCCGGGTGATATTTACATCAAGTCGCGTGAGCTGCACTTCGGAAACGATGTGCCGCGCGTGGTCTTCCTGGTGCGCCAGCTCGAGCGCGTGGACATTGCGGCAATTGATGTGATTTCCGGTCTGTTCCCGGATAAGCAGCGTGATTTTGTCCTGCATATCAGCGAGTCCGACATCGTTGTGGTCAAGGAGGTCAAGGCAAGCAGCGAGCCCAAGGATCTCATCAAGCTGGCAAAGCAGATTGAGGAGGCGCTGTCGTCCGAGCTGCTCGTCAAGTGCATCATCGGTATCGGTTCGATCTCCTCTCAGATGAAGGACATCGCAAAGTCCTTCAAGGAGGCACAGATCGCCATTGAAGTCGGCGGCGTATTCGACACCGAGAAGTCCATCGTCAGCTTTGAAAACCTGCGTATCGGGCGTCATCTTGTTCCGCTCCCGACTACCCAGTTCGCAATTTTGCTGACCGAGGTCTTCCGACGCGGTTCGACGGGCTCGCTCAACCCGGAGACTCTGCTGACCCGCCCCAACCTCCTTTAGATCAACCGACACGTATCCAAGGCCTCGCGTAAGCTGTTCGTACACCGCAATACGCTGGTCTATCGTCTGGAAAAGATCAAGAAGCTGACCGGCCTCGACCTGCGTGAATTCGACCATGCAATTGTGTTCAAGGTTGCGCTCATGGTACGCAAATACCTGTCCAGCCGTGAGGAAGGCAACTTCTAAAAATTCAACAAAAATCTGTTTTTCGCCTGGGAGTTGGGAACAAATCCCGGGCGGATTACGTCTATCAGAAGTGGTAGACTGCACACAGGAAAGGGAGGGAAACTGAACCGTGATTAGCGTAAAAGAAGCCAGCATGGTGTATGACAATGGCTGCCGCGCGCTCAACAAAGTCACGTTCCGCATCGAGGAAGGCGAGTTCGTCTTTCTGGTCGGCGCGTCGGGCTCGGGCAAATCCACAATCATCAAAATGCTGACTGCCGAGGTACGTCCGGTCGAAGGCCGTGTCCTCGTCAACAACTTTAACATTGGCAAGATCAAAAAGCGTGAGATTCCTTATCTGCGCCGTACGCTCGGCGTTGTCTATCAGGATTTCCGTCTGATCGAGAACAAGACGGTTTATGAAAACGTCGCTTTCGCCATGCGTGCCATCGGTGCGTCGGGCAAGGCCATCAAAAACCGCGTGCCCTATGTGCTCGAGCTGGTTGGACTGATCGGCAAGGAAGACTGCCGTCCGGTCGAGCTGTCGGGCGGTGAGCAGCAGCGTGTCGCAATCGCGCGTGCGCTGGTCAATAACCCCCGCGTCATCATCGCGGACGAGCCCACGGGCAACTTGGACCCCGAGCGTTCGCTCGAACTAATGGTCCTTTTCGAGAAGATCAACGAACTTGGCACCACCGTCCTCATCGTAACCCACGCAAAAGAGCTGGTTGACCAGTTCGGCAAGCGCGTTATTATGATTAACAAGGGCGAAGTCGCCAGCGACCAGACAGGTGGGTATTACACGTATGAAGAAGAGTAGTATCGGATACTTCCTCAAGGAAGGCTTCCGGAATATTTTTCTGCATGGCTTTATGAGCTTTGCAGCAGTCAGTGTGATCGTGGTCTGTCTGATTATCACCGGCACGACCGCACTTATTTCCTATGACATCAACTTAAACATCGTCAAGCTCCAGAACGAGAGCGAGATCGTTGTTTATATCGAAGATACGTACACGACCGAAGAGGCTCGTGCTATGGAAAAGACCATATTACAGGTCGATAACGTCGCAAAGGCAGAGTTTGAAGACAAAGACACCGCCCTGGAAGCGTAGCGCGAGGAGCTGGGCGAGAACGCTGACCTGCTCGACGCCTTTGATTCTTCCAACAACCCACTGCGCGACGCCTTCCACATTACTATGAAGGA
>CAUEJN010000111.1 GCA_959018045.1 uncultured Butyricicoccus sp.
GGCTGGATCGCGCCGGGTCGCAGACCCGGACCCGCTTGTCGCCTGCGGGCGGGATTGGTGCGGGAAATGTCGTTTTTGCTCATTGGGAAATCCGGTGTTTCACGTGAAACATTTCCCGACTGCGGTTGCAATCTTAACCCATTGTGTTATAATAATAGAGCATATCAAAATCGGCCCGAACGGTGCGAAAGCCGCTCTGCGGCCGGGAAAGGGCTACGCCAATGGCTAAAATCGTTGCGCTTATCAACCAGAAGGGCGGCGTCGGCAAAACGACCACCGCTGTCAATCTGGCCTGCGCTTTGACCGAAAAAGGGAAGAAGGTCCTGCTTTGTGACTTCGACCCGCAGGGCAACGCCACCTCGGGCGTCGGTCTCGAACCCCACGAACTCGAGACATCTATTTATGAACTGATTATTTCCGACAAACCCGATGTCCGCGCCGCCATCGAACACACCGAGTGGGTCGATGTGCTCGGCTCCAATGTCGATCTGGCCGGTGCTGAGATTGATCTGATCTCACTCCCGCGCCGCGAGTTCCGTCTCAAAGACGTGCTCGATGAGGTGCGCGACGACTACGACTTCATCATCGTCGACTGTCCGCCGTCGCTCGGCATCCTGACTTTAAACTGTCTGTGTGCGGCCGACTCCTTTATGGTACCGCTCCAGACCGAGTACTACGCGCTCGAAGGTCTGTCACAGCTCATGGCAACCGTGCGCTCGGTACAGCGCGGACTGAATAAAAAAATCCGTATCGAGGGCATCCTCTTAACCATGTACGACGGTCGTACCAATCTGGCCGTGCAGGTCGTCGAGGAAGTCAAAAAGCATTTCGGCGACCGCGTTTACGCTTCGGTCGTGCCGCGCAACGTGCGTCTGTCCGAGGCGCCCAGCCACGGCAAACCCATCACCGCATACGACCGTTCCTGCCGCGGTGCGGCAGCTTATCTCGCGGTCGCGGAGGAATTTCTGCAAAAGAACCCGTAAATAAGGAGGAGGGAGTCCCATGGCAAAAGCGAAAGGCGGTCTGGGCAAGGGCTTCGGCGCTCTGCTCGGCGAAAGCCTGATGGCGGCCGAGGAGGAATCAGGCGGTGTGTCCACGCTGCCCATGACCCTCGTCGAGCCAAACCGCGAACAGCCCCGCAAACGCTTCTCACCCGAGACCATGCAGGAGCTGACCCGCTCCATCGAGATGCACGGCGTGGTCACGCCCATCACCGTGCGCAAAACCGAGAACGGGTATTATCAGATCATCGCAGGCGAGCGCCGCTGGCGCGCTGCGCGGTCGGCTGGTTTGACCGAGATCCCGGCACTCGTGATCGAGGCCGATGACAAGACGGTCATGGAGCTGGCACTCATCGAAAACTTACAGCGCGAAGACCTAAACCCCATCGAAGAAGCACAGGGCTATCACAGCCTGATGGAAGAGTACGGTCTGACCCAGGAACAGGTCGCAGAGCGCGTCGGACGTTCCCGTCCGGCTGTCGCAAACGCCCTGCGCCTGCTGTCCCTGCCCGATGAGGCGCAGGAGCTGCTCGCAGACGGTACGCTGTCCGCAGGTCACGCCCGCGCCGTGCTCGCCATCAAGGATGAAGCGCTGCGCACCCATGACGTACTGGAAAAAATGGCGGGCATGAGCGTCCGTCAGGCTGAAAAGTACGCCAAAAGCCTGCAAAAAGAACCCGAACCCCAGTCCGAACCCGACCAGCCCGCAGAATTTCAGCCCGATTACACCGCGGCACTCGCAGAACGACTGGAACACACCCTCGGACGCCGCGTCCGCATCGAACAGGGGAAGTCATCGGGTACGGTATCACTCGCGTTCTACGGAGACGACGACCTCGAACGATTGGTCGCCGCTCTGGAAACACTGTCCGTATAAACAGGAGGCAAACGCATGGAAGAAAAAAACAACGCCCCGCAGCCGTGCGGCGAAAAACAGCCGGAATCCAAAAAGTTCCTGGTCTTTTACGTCATCGGCCTGTTCTGCGTTGCGCTTGCGCTCATTCTCTTGAGCTATATCGCGCAGGTGCGTTCCGATCGCAGGCTCAATGAGCTGACCAACCAGCTGACCACACAGATCACCGCCGCTGAGGGCGCAAACGCTCGCGTACAGTTTTTGCAGCAGTCGGTTGAGGAGCAGACCAGGGTCTTAAACCAGCTCATGCAGCAGACCGGCACCGAAAACACCGATGAGCTGCTCGCGGCAGTCGAAAAGCTGTCCGATCAGAAAAAGGTACTGTATGAAATGACCATGGCTCAGCAGGAACTCAGCCAGGGCAAGAATGCCGAGGCCAAGGAACGCATCGACGGTTTAGTCACGAACCACACCCTCGAGCGCCTCAACGGTACCGCACAGGACGCACTGTTGACCGAGGAGTCTGCCGCCCTCTTCACTGCACTCTACCAGCAGACTCGCGTCGTTCCGTCCGACGAAACCGCCGAGTAATCACACATTCCATTTCTGTCAATCTTGAATCCTACCAAGGGGGAGATTTATTATGTTAGATATCCGTTTTGTCCGCGAAAACCCGGACGCTGTCAAGGAAAACATCAAGAAGAAGTTCCAGGACGACAAGCTGCCGCTGGTCGATGAGGTCATCGAACTCGACACCAAGCTGCGCGCTGCCATCCAGGAGGCTGACGAGCTGCGCTCCAACCGCAAGAAGCTGTCCAAGCAGGTCGGCGCGCTGATGGGTCAGGCAAAGAAAGACCCGTCTAAGGCCGCTGAGGCTGAGGCCGTCAAGGCACAGGTTACCGCACAGGCTGCTCGTCTGGCTGAGCTCGAGGCTATGGAGTCCGAGCTGCAGGACAAGGTTCGCACCATCATGATGACCATTCCGCAGATGATCGACCCGTCCGTCCCGATCGGCCCGGACGACAGCGCAAATGTTGAGGTCGCTCGCTTCGGTGAGCCGGTTGTCCCGGACTACGAGATCCCGTACCACACCCAGATCATGGAGAGCTTTAACGGCATCGATCTGGACAGCGCTGGCCGCGTTGCTGGTAACGGTTTCTACTACCTGATGGGTGATATCGCTCGTCTGCACGAAGCTGTGATCGCTTACGCGCGTGACTTTATGATCGGCAAGGGCTTTACCTACTGCATCCCGCCCTTCATGATTCGCGGCAACGTCGTAACCGGCGTTATGTCCTTCGCTGAGATGGACGCGATGATGTACAAGATCGAGGGCGAAGACCTGTACCTCATTGGTACCTCCGAGCACTCGATGATCGGTAAGTTTATCGACCAGATCGTTCCCGAGTCCAGCCTGCCTCAGACCCTGACCTCTTACTCGCCCTGCTTCCGTAAGGAGAAGGGTGCGCACGGCATCGAGGAGCGCGGCGTTTACCGTATCCACCAGTTCGAGAAGCAGGAAATGGTCGTTGTCTGCCGTCCTGAGGAGTCCATGGACTGGTACGAGAAGATGTGGCGCTACTCGGTTGAGCTGTTCCGCAGCCTGGAAGTTCCGGTTCGTCAGCTCGAGTGCTGCTCGGGTGACCTGGCTGACCTCAAGGTTAAGTCCTGCGACATCGAGGCTTGGAGCCCGCGCCAGAAGAAGTACTTCGAGGTTTGCTCCTGCTCCAACCTGGGCGACGCACAGGCTCGCCGCCTGAAGATTCGTGTACGCGGTGAGGACGGTAAGCTGTACCTCGCGCATACTCTGAATAACACCGTTGTGGCACCTCCGCGTATGCTGATCGCGTTCCTCGAGAACCACCTCCAGGCAGACGGCACCGTCACCATCCCGAAGGTGCTAAAGCCGTATATGGGTGGCACCGAGGTTCTGGTTCCCAAGAAGTAAGAAGGGGACGGAAACCCGCCCGCAGGCTTCGACTTGCGGCGCACCCATTCCCGCCCGCAGGCGAACTGAAGCTTTCGCCGGCCTTTCTCGAAAGGCCGCGGGTTCTCAGGGCAGAGCCCTGAGTCGGACTCCGCAGAGTCCGAAATCCCCTTTTGATTTTCCCGATCCCCCGCGAGGGAAAATCAACCAAAACAAAAATAGAAGCGCGACCCGCAGGTCGCGCAATACTCCGCGCACAAAGTGCGCTCAGGAAAAGACCGCCCCGAAGGGCGGTCTTTTCCTTTGTACCTCGCCCAGAGTGCGGTCTGACAGGGGAGAGGGTGCGCAGTAGGGATGGGGATAGGGGAATCCGTTCCACGGGAACGGATTCCATGAGCGTCGCCCAAGGT
>CAUEJN010000112.1 GCA_959018045.1 uncultured Butyricicoccus sp.
GTAGAGGACGAGCGGACTGTACATATCAAACCGGGCATACAGGCTGCCGGCGCCCGCGTTGATTTCCAGCGACAGCGTGTCTCCGGGCGGGGTGTTTGCGATCGCGTCCCGGATGTCCTGTGGGCACACCCTGCGGAACACCTTGTCCAGACCGAAAAAGCGCACGATGCCCGCGTCCTCGTCCGACGCGATCATGCCGTTTACGGATACTCTCACGTTTTTGTCTCACCTCCCTTATTTCGTGCCACAGATAACTCGTCGAACCGCTCGAGCGGAATGTAGTTGAGCGATGCATTGCGCGTGTCGCCGCCCGGTACGTCGGGCAGGTCTTCCAGCGCAAGCACGTCGTTGACCGAATACGAGCCGATCTCGCGCATGACCTTGTACCAGTTTGCTCTGGCTGCCAGGTCTCCGCGCAGCTCGGCGTTCTGGTTGACCCGGATGCGCAGGTTTTTCCGCCGTTCGCTCTCAAACAGCAGCTTGTAGGTGTATTCCTGCTCGTACTGGGTCAAAACCGGCATCAGGGTGTCGTTTACGTACTCGATGGCGTTCTGCTCGTTTGAGGAATACGACTGTTTTCCGGCATTGAGCTTGTACAGCGGCATGGCGAAAAACCGGCTGATGTCCTCGACCGTCACCCCTTTGGACTCGATGAACTGGCTGTCCTTGTTGGTGATGCCGATGGGCTGGTATTTGGTGCCCATGTCGAGCACGGCCACGCGAAAGGCGTTATCCGCGCCGCTGTGGATGCGCTCCCACTCTTCCCGGATGGCATCGCGGTTTTCCTTTGACAGGTCGGTGTCGGTGGACAGCACACCGGGCACCTGCGTGCCCTTGGCGTAGTAGTTCATCTCGTACTGCTGCGCCTGCCGTCCGGTGAGGATGACCTCGGCGGCGTACCGCAAGACCGAAATGCCCTCGATGCCGTCACGCGAAAAGCCCTTAAAGTGCAGCACATCGGCGGGCGGCAGCTTGTACACCCGTCCGGTGCGCGGCATGCGCACCATGTACCACAGCGCACCCGCGCTGTCCAGCCACGGATTCACCAGCTCATTTTGCAGTGGGATGAGCTCCACCGGCTCGAGCGTCACCCGGTCGCGCACGATGTAGGCGTAGCCGTTGCCGGTCAAAAGCCGCTCGGTCTCCAGCATCTTTTTGAAGGTCGCGGCGGTCATCAGCTCATTGGGACGAACGGTCAGCAGCGGTAAAACCGGGTGATCGGTCACCCGCTCGCGTGTCGCGCCGTCCATGAGGTAGAGCGGCAGCTTAGCGACCGAATTCGAGATGCCGTCCACCGCGCGAAACACCGCGCTCAGCTTTAATGCGCTGTCGGGTGACGGCGTGCCGCCTACGAGGTTCACGCCCCAGCCGGTCGGGTCGGCCATCGCCAGCACCGGGTCGCTCACCGGCGCGCCTGCGTTCCGCACCAGGCGGAACAAGGTATCTACAATCAAGGAACATCCCTCCCTTTCTCGTCATCCGGTGGTTTGGCGGCGAACAGCCAGCCCGCCAGGCCGCGTGCTGGATGCATACCGCCCCCGCCACGATGCAGGCATCCGAGGCAAGTCCCCAAAGTTTGCGCATGTTGTCTCCTTTCTCACATGCCGAAGTCGCCGTCGGCGATTTTTTCGGCGAGTGTGCGTTTTTTGGGCTGGTCGATGCGCACGAGCAGCCGCGCGAGCGCGTTGAGTGTGGCCGCCAGCGGATCAATACGCTCGGAATCGTCCTTGTGACGCTTGCTGAGCTTGATGTCTCCGAAGTTGTTGACCACCTCGATGGCGTTGCTCATACACCACAGCGCCAGCGGGCTGTACTCGATGACCAGCTTGCCCTGCAAGAGCAATTCGCGGAAGCGCTTGGTCGCCTGGTTGAGTCCGGCGCAGGTCTGCGCGATCTCGACTACCTTGTCCTCGCCGCGCTCCTCGCGCATCTGGATGGCAAGGTCGGTCGCGTTGTGGCCGTCGTAGTCGATCTCCTCGACCTGCCAGCCGTGTTCCCGCTCGCCCTCGCAAATCCAGTTATTGACGTAACTGTTGTCGGTCACGTCGCCCGGCGTCAGGGTGACGTATCCATTCTCTGCCCAAGACAGATATTGCACGCGGTCAGTCTTTTCGTGCCAGGATGCCCGATTCTCGGGCAGGAAGCCCTGCATCTTGACCGCAAACCGCCCGTCGGGCAGCGCCCACACCGCGCCTGTGCCGGTCAGGTCTACCCGCTTGCCGAGGTCATAGCCGCAGTGGCAGGGCTTGCCGTCGGTCAGCTTGGCAAATTCCGCCCGCGGCACCATGGCCGCCCGCGCCAAGGTCAAAAGGCGCTCGTCAAAGTACCGGTTGACGCTCGCTGCCTGCCAGCGGCACATGCGGCGGGTCAAAAACTTGCGGATTTTCTCCGGGTCACCCGACTCGTAGGCGGTCACGTACTCGCTCTCGATCTGGCTGCGCAGCGTCTCGGCGTACAGGTCATGCCCCCGCAAAATCGGGTTTGCCTTGACCCAGCAGCGCTTGTCGTGCGGGTTGTCGCCGTCGTCAATCTCGCGGATCATGATGAAATACCGCTGCTCCTTGTCCTGCGTTTCGGGTTCTTGCAGTACGCGCTTGCAGTATTGCTCTTCCTTGTAGCACGGCTTGTGCGCCGCGTCGTCGCCCGCCGTCGTGATGACGTCCAGAAGCGGCTGGCGGCGTTTGCCGAACGAGTTAAAGCCCAGGTCGTAGATTTCCGAGGTCTCGTGCGCGTGGTACTCGTCCACGACGAAGTAGGACGGTGCGCCCGAGTCCTTGTTCTTGGTGTCCTTGGACAGCGGACGCATCAGGCCGCCGCGCGTGCGGTGATAGGCGATGGTTTTCTTGATAACCATGCGCTTGGCAATCGCCGGGGACTTTGCCCCGATCTTCTTGGCATCGCCATAGACGCGCTTTGCCTGCTCGCGGTCTACCGCCGCGCACTCGACCTCGGGTTCCATCTCAAACTCGGCAAGTTCGGGCTGATAGGGTGGGTACAGCACGTCGGCGCACATGTGATACAGGCATTGACCGGACTTTTCCGTGCTCTTGACGTTGCCGCGCCCGCGCTTGTTGTAGGTGCGGTTAAAGCGCCGCACGCCGGTGTCACGATGCACCCAGCCGTAGGTCACGCCCAGGTCAAACACCTGCCAGTCCAAAAGCCGGATGGGCTGCCCGGCCAGCGGGCCGCGCACCTGCGGACATTGCAGAAACCAGCGCACAATGCGGTCGGCGCGGGTCTCGTCAAAGACCCACGGGAAGTCATCGGTGCCCTGCCGTTTCAGATCATCCAGATGGCGCTGGCAGGCTAAAATCTCCCATTTGCAGCAGGATTGCCGCAGCTTGCCCTGCGTCACCTGCTTGGCATAGACCGCGCACGCGTGGTGCAGGCCGGTCGATTTCCTCACGGGGCATCCCTCCCCCGGATGAGGTCAGAAAGGCACTCGAGCGGACAGTGCGCCGGGCGCGTAACACCGCTTGCAGGCTGACCGGTCAGCGTGCAGCGCAGGCCGTAGGGGTCGGGCATGTCGCACGCCCGGCAGGTATCCGGCAAGGTCTCTACGACAAAGTGGGTTTTGTGCTCCATAGTTTCCTCCTTGTGTCCAATTTGGACACCGCTTTTGCGGCTTTGCGCTGGGGACACACCTTTGCAGCCGTGGTGCGGCGCAGGGTCAGGGCGCACGCCCCCATTTCATTCATAAACGGGCAATCCCGCCAGCACCGCGCCCTCATCCGAATAAATCCTCGTCCGGGTCGGCGATCTGGTTCTCTGCCCGGCGGCGCGCAATGCGGAACCGGCCGGACGGGGTCAGACCCAGCTTGTCGGCGTATTGCAGGATTTGGCGCTCGAGTGTCGCAATCGTTTTGGCCAGGCTCGCCGCCTGGTCGAGAAAGTCGGACGCGTTCTTGTCGTCCGCCTTGACGGCTTTGTTGTAGGCTCTGACTGCACTCTTACGCAGCCGTTCCAGCTCGTTGCGGCGCGACAGCTGCACGCAGTACAGGCCCAACACCTCGCTGTCCAGATCGTCCAGCAGCTCAATGCCCTCCATGCGCTCGATCGTCTGCTCCCAGAACGTTTTTGCCGCCTTGTCACACACGAACTTCGGACAGGTCAGGGTCACCTCGTCCCGCCGGATGCTCTGCTCGGCC
>CAUEJN010000113.1 GCA_959018045.1 uncultured Butyricicoccus sp.
TCGAGGAGTGACTGTAGTTCAGACGTGTGCTCTTCCGATCTGAGGGAGATATGGTGATATATCAACAAAATTTGAAGATTGAGTTGAAGTGAAGTAGTTGTATCAATATATTTATGTCGAATGTCACTTAGAAAGCACATTCCAAAATGAAAATCATCGAGAAATTATTAACAAGTATAGTTTAGAAGGGTGGATATTTGTTACTGTAATACCAACAAGAGCTGGCGGCTATGGACAGCTGACAACATATGATCTAGTCTTTGAAAGGGAATTATAGAGGTGAGCAAAATGACAATAACGAAAATTTACGCTGTGTTTGTTGCTTAACTTTAGTATTTACCACGAGTATATCTTCGGTATGTGCGATGGCAACAAATAAAGAAATTGTGGTATCAGAGACATTTGCAAAGGAAAACGCAAGATATGGAGAACGAGAAGAAATAGAAGTATTGGATGTTGAATATGAAACGGTTGAAGTCACACCTGAAGGGCAACCGCCTCAAGGAACGAATTTCCCTTCAGGAGGTGGATTGTATGTATACCCAGATGAAGGTCCGATGGAAAGTATTAGTATAGGAGTTGGATGGGGAGTATTTAGCACGTCGCTGGCTGTTGGAAATGTTTCTACAACGGGATCTGCAGTAGGAGGAGCATTCGTTGAATTTCCGGCAGACAATCATTACTATCTGATTGTGATAGAAAATGAATTTAGAATTGAACACCATAAGGTAGATGTGTATCAGTATGATGAATATAAATACACATACTACTCTACCCCCCGGTTATTTGCAGTCTAGATCTTATAGGTTAGAACAAGTTAAGTAATAATAGAAAAACACGCCATAAGGGCGTGTTTTTCTGTTTGGTTGATTTTCACAAAGCAAAATAAAAAAGAAAATTCGCCGTTGACATGGGCACCTCAGGACGCTGTCCTGAGAACCTGCAAGCCTTTCGAGAAAGGCTTGAGCGAAAGCTTTATTTCGCCTGCGGGCGGGAAAAAGACGGTGCTTTAAATTTGTTTGCGAATTCTGGCGAGTGCGCTTTTTTCCAGACGAGACACCTGTGCCTGCGAAATATGAATGGCGGATGCGACTTCCATCTGGGTTCTGCCCTCGAAAAAGCGCATGTGGACGATGCGTTTTTCGCGTTCGGACAGACTGCTGATGGCTTCTTTCAGTGCAATCTGATTGAGCCAATGCTCGTCGGTGTTTTTGGTATCGCCCACCTGATCCATGACGCACAGCGCGTCGCCTTCCTCGCCCCAGACCGGTTCATAGAGTGAGACCGGGTCAGAGATGGCATCGAGTGCAAACACAACGTCCTCCTTTTTCATGTCGAGGGCCTTGGCGAGTTCGGTGATGGTGGGTTCGCGCTGGTGCTCGCGGATGAATGCTTCTTTGGCTTGCAGGGCACGATAAGCGGTGTCCCGCATGGAGCGCGAGACGCGGATCGCGCTGTTATCGCGCAGGTAACGGCGAATCTCGCCGATGATCATGGGCACAGCATAGGTAGAAAAGCGCACATTGAGATCACAATTAAAATTGTCGATGGATTTGATCAGACCGATGCAGCCGACCTGAAACAGATCGTCCACCGACTCGCTGCGCCCGTGGAAGCGCTGGATGACCGAGAGCACCAGACGGAGATTTCCACGGATAAGTTTTTCCCGCGCTGCGGCATTGCCGTCGTGTGCCTGTCGCAGCAGATCGCTCATCTCGTCTGCCGGAATGACGGTCAGGGACGCGGTGTTGACACCGCAGATTTCCACTTTGCTTTGCATGACAAATCCCTCCTGGCTTGTCTTCTTACAGGAAGTTTGCCCAACAGCACAGGAGGGATATACGGTCTATATTTTTTCCAGTACGACCGAATTTTCGCAGATTCGACGGTGGAATTGTGTTAGAAGCGCGGGTCAGGTGATATTGTTGACCGGGGAGCGGGTGAAGGTGATGGTCTGGACGGGGATGGAATAGGTGCTCAAATAGGCGCAGACCAGTTCGGTCGTGCGTGCGGTCGCGGTGTACTGTCCCATGCGGATGACAGCAGGAGCCGTGGTCTGGCTGAGTGCGGTTGTGACTGTCTGTGCGGCAGCAGCTGGACCGTACGAGTGGTCACGGCTGTCCAGCGAGGCATCCCAGAGACGATAGCCGCTGTCCAGAAGTTCCTGCTGCTGAGTCGCGCTCAGGTGTTCCGAGCCGTCCGAGATGCAGACCAGATGGCTGACCGTGCCGGTCGCGTGGAACAGGGTGTCGTTGGCGACGCGCAGCTTTTCAGGCATGGTCAGTGCCGAGGACAGCAGGGTGAAGCCGACCGTGTGACCGCGTCCGACGATCTGACGCAGCAAATCTTCATCCAGTGCCGTGCCGTCTGCGGGGACGAAAAACGCACCTTTCATGCCTGCGGCGTCCAGCGCATCCAGAATAGCCTCGGTATTCTTACCCGGTGCACCGACATAGGCCAGATAAACCGCGCTGGGCTTCATAACTGGGGTATCGGTGGGCTGACCAGTGGTGGGGTCGATGGGCGTAGGAATGGAATCACTGTCCGACCCCGAGGGACGGGACGAACCGGACGAGCTGCTGCTCTGGCCGTTATACGCGTCCAGCATGCTGCGGATGGTGTTGGTCGAAGAGGACACAAAGGACGAGTCAGACAGCGAAGCCGAGCTGTTGCAGATACGCAGGATGGGCGCAGCGGCCGGGATGTTGGAGTAGGTCAGATTGAACTTACCGCACACCAGCTTGACCGGTACATAGATGGTACTGTTGATCCAGTAGGCCGGGGTGGTGTAGCTGTTCATGTTCTGATCGTATACCGTACCGCGACTGAGGTCAAAGCGCAGCGAGGTCTCACCATTGGACAGGGTGAGTACCTGATCGGACGAGTTGTAAGACCCTGAGATGCCCAGTGTACCCGAAAAGACCGAATAGGGCACATACTGTGCGCCGCCGCGGCGGACAGGCATCGTCGAGGACGAGAGGGGTAAAAAGGAATCGTTGACCGCGGTCAGGGTGATATCATCGTTTGCGGCAAAGCTGGTGGTGAACAGACTGCTGCAGGTCAAAAGAATACACAAACTCAGGCAGATGAGCCGGCTGAGCGTGCGTTTCATGCGTAGGTTCCTCCTTTGGCTCATAGATATCATCATTATAACACGGCAGTCATTGGGGTGCAACGACCAGCCTTGCGGCAAGGCTGGGGGTGTGGTAGAATAGGGTCAAAGAAAGAGGGAAAATCTGCTCCCGGTCAAGAGAAGGGCGGTGCACTGTATGAAGGTGAGAAGCTGGAAAGAGTTGATTTTGTACCTGCTGCTCGGCGGCGCAATTATTGCTTATGGATTTAAAAATCTGGCAGAAAAAGACTCCAATGGCATAACTTACATTTTGGTTACGATCATCATGTTGATACGTGCGATTCCTGATGCGATTTCTGAGGAGAAGCATGAAGAAAATGCGTTCCGGGCGTATGCTGCACAGTGGTATTGCCGCGGGCAGTTCGGATTTTTTGCACCGGTCATGCCTTGGCTGGGTTTGCTGCTGTTGCTCTTAGATGGCATACTGGTGATGCTGCTGCCGATTGTATCTGCTGTGCGTGTGCTCGGAGGTCTGCTCCTTGGTGCTGCGCTGCTTAGTGTTATCCTGTATGGAGTCTGGCAAAAACGCCAGATGGATGGCATGAGTGACGAGGAGGAAGCACAGATCGAGGCTGATTATGCCATCTATGAGCGCCATAAGTGTCAGCTGCAAGAAGTCGACCGCCGCCGATGGGGAATCTTTGCACCGGCCGTTCCCTTGTTTGGTGCGGTACCGACAGTAATTGGCTTGCTGTTGGGGATGAACGCGGAATCTGAAGAAATCAGCCGGATTTCCACACTGCTAATTTGTGCCGGTCTGATCTGCCTGTTCTTAGGAAGTTGGTGGCAAGCCTGGCGGCTAGAACATTGGGAAGAGGCCGGAAGAGACGAACAGCTTTCCGATGATCCCGAACAACATCAATGAAAAAAACGAAATTCTCTC
>CAUEJN010000114.1 GCA_959018045.1 uncultured Butyricicoccus sp.
CACCAGCCCTTTCCGCTACTTAAGCAATTGTTGCTTACTAATATTGTCTAACTTTTGGGGGTCACGTCAAAAGGGTTGTCTTTTCTGTTTATTCTTTGGTTTCGTAGTCGCGGGTCATGGCGTGCAGCAGCGTCTGATAGATTTCCTCAGCGTGTGCGCGGAAAGTCTTTTCCAGCAGGGATGCCTGCTCGGCGTTTGCTGCGTGCATTTCCAGTGCAAACACCTCGTCGATGCCCATGCGCACCAGATAATCGTTTTCCTGCACGGCTTCGCTGTGAGTCGAGATGACCGCATCGCGGTGCGCCTGCCGCACGACACGCAGCGCCGAGCGCTGTGCCGCCTCGCGGACGGTGTAAGGAAGGCGGTTCTCGAACGCTGCCAGCGCTTCCCGGCCTTTTTCGCTGATCTGGTAGGTGGTATCGGCACAGGGATCGGCAATCGCAATGTGACCGGTCGCAACCAGCTCGTCGAATGCCTCCTTGAAGTCAAACCAGGTAAAACCGTCATCACACCAAGTGCACACGTCGAGCATAATCTCGAAGGTCGCGGGATCGGGCAGATAACACATCGAATATAGAATAAGGAACTTTACATCCTCTTTTGTTTTGATAAAACCATAGCGGGCCATGGCGTGTCCTCCTTGCGCTCATAGTCAAATATAGTATACCACGTTTTATCGGGCAGGGGAACGGGCAGAATGACAAAAAGAGAAGGGGAAAAAACGGTTGCAAACAGACGTTCGTTTGTGCTATGATATAAGATGTAAAAGAACATATAGCGCATCTGCGCGCAAAGGGGAAGAAAACGATATGTCCCAAGTCATCATTCAGCCTGCCACACTGGCAGACGCTGACGAAATGCTTGCAATTTATGGCCCGTATGTGACCAACACCACGGTTTCCAGCGAATATGAAGCACCTTCCCATGAGGAATTCTGCCGCCGCATCGAAACCTATACCAAGACCCTGCCCTGGCTGGTCTGCCGGATTGACGGACGGGTTGCTGGGTATGGCTACGCCTCGCCCCATCGCTCCCGTGCAGGGTATCAGTGGTCGGTCGAGACTTCGATCTATGTCGCCCCTGATTTTCACCGTCAGGGTGTCGCGGCAGCGCTCTATCGCGCGCTCTTTTCGCTGCTCGTCCGTCAGGGCTATTACAATATCTTTGTCGGTATCACTTCGCCCAACGAGCGCAGCATCAAGTTCCATACCGCGATGGGATTTACCATCTCGGGTGCCTATCAGAACAGCATGTACAAGTTTGGGCAGTGGCGCGATGTGCTCTGGATGGCCAAGAGCCTGCGTCCGCATGAGATGGCGCCGGTGCCGACCGTTCCCTTCCCGCAGATTCGGGACGAAGCGCAGACCAAAGCCGTGCTTGAGGCACAGGCAAAGACTGTGCGTCTGGACGAGACTGTCCGCGTACACGGTGCGTAATGCGGGTGTGATAGGCAGGAGGTGAGACCGCGATGCCCAAGTCATCGGCGGAGCAACCGAAGAAAAGCACAAAACAGGAAAAGAAGAAAGATGTGCCCGTGCACACTGACCACCGCACGCGCATGCGTGAGCGCCTGGTACAGCAGGGTTTTGACAGCTTGCAGCCGCATGAGGCACTCGAGGTCTTGCTGTACTATGCTGTGCCCAGACGTGACGTCAACCCCTTGGCGCATCGTCTGATTCGCACCTTTGGCGGGTATCATCGCGTGTTTGAGGCTTCGATCGAGGAGCTCAAACAGGTGGATGGTGTGGGCGATCAGGTTGCACTCTATCTGTATACCCTGGGTGCGCATGAGCGTCGCTGTGACCGCAGTCGTACCATTCAGCAAAACTCTCGTGCGCAGCTGGATACGGTCGAGCGCATGGCCGATTACCTGCGTCCGCAGTTCAAGGGACTGCGGCAGGAGATTGCCGTTTTACTTTGTTTGGACGTAGCACGCCGTCCGATCAGCTGTGATTTGCTGTGTCGTGGTGCGGTCAGCGCAAGTGAGGTCAGCGTGCAGGCCATCAACGAACTGGCCATGCGCCATAAGGCCGACAGTGTTGTGCTCGCGCACAATCATCCGCGCGGCCCGGCGCGTCCGTCACAGGCCGATATCCGCACGACCGAACAGCTTTGGGCCTTGCTGCGCGGTGTCGGTATTGATCTGATCGAGCACCTGATTTTCGGAGAACATGACTTTGTCTCTCTGTCCGAGTGCGGATTTTTTGCAAAATACTAGGAGGAACATCCCCTATGCCAAAATTTCAGGTAGTCAGCCCGTACCAGATGGCGGGCGATCAGCCCACGGCGGTTGCAGCCCTGTCCGCTGGTGTGGAAAACGGTCTGACCGAGCAGACGCTGCTCGGTGTTACCGGTTCGGGTAAGACCTTCACCATGGCAAACATCATCGAGCGCACCCAGCGCCCGACGCTGGTGCTTGCACACAATAAGACCCTTGCAGCGCAGCTTTGTTCCGAGCTGCGCGAGTTTTTCCCGCACAATGCGGTGGAATTTTTCGTTTCTTATTACGATTATTACCAGCCTGAGGCCTATATTGCCTCGACTGATACCTATATCGAGAAGGATTCGGCCATCAACGAGGAGATCGACCGCCTGCGCCACTCGGCGACGAGTGCGCTGTTCGAGCGGGAGGACGTCATCATCGTGGCCTCAGTCTCGTGTATCTACTCGCTCGGTGACCCGATCGATTACAAGAACATGGTCATTTCGCTGCGCCCGGGCATGACGCGCGACCGCGACGAGCTGCTGCGCAAACTCATTGAGATTCAGTACGAGCGCAACGACATCGCATTCGAGCGTAACCGCTTCCGCGTGCGCGGCGATGTAGTCGAGATCTGGCCGGCATACGCGGAGAATATGGCGTTCCGCGTGGAGTTCTTCGGAGATGAGATCGACCGCCTGTGCGAGATCAATCCGTTGACCGGTGCAGCCACCCGCGACGTGCAGCACGTCGCCATCTACCCGGCAAGCCACTACGTCACGACCAAAGAGAAGATGGCACGCGCAGTCGAGGAACTGGAACGCGAACTGGACGAGCGAGTCAAGTGGTTCGAGGACAATGGCAAGCTGGTCGAAGCCCAGCGCATCGCCCAGCGTACCCGCTATGATATCGAAATGATGCAGGAGATCGGCTTTTGCAGCGGTATCGAGAACTATTCCCGTGTGATTTCCGGCCGTGAACCCGGTTCGGCACCTTTTACCCTTATCGACTATTTCCCCAAGGACTTCCTGCTCATCGTCGATGAGAGCCATGTAACGCTGCCGCAGGTGCGCGCCATGTATCACGGCGACTACGCGCGCAAAAAGAGCCTGATTGACAACGGTTTCCGCCTGCCGTCGGCCTTTGATAACCGTCCTTTGAACTTCGAGGAATTTAACGACCGCATCAATCAGGTGATTTACGTCTCGGCAACACCGGGCGATTACGAGCGTGAGCGCTCGGGTCAGATCGTCGAGCAGGTCATCAGGCCGACCGGTCTGCTCGACCCCATCATCGAGGTACGCCCGGTTGAGGGACAGATCGATGACCTGCTGGGTGAGATTCACGCGGTGACCGCACGCAAGGAGCGTGTACTAGTCACAACGCTCACCAAAAAGATGGCTGAAGACCTGACCGATTATCTGGAAAACGCCGGTGTGCGTGTGCGCTATCTGCACCACGATGTCAAGACCATCGAGCGCATGGAGCTCATCCGCGATCTGCGCCTGGGTCTGTACGACGTGCTGGTCGGCATCAACCTGCTGCGTGAGGGTCTGGACTTGCCCGAAGTCTCGCTGGTTGCCATTCTGGACGCGGACAAGGAGGGCTTTCTGCGCTCGGAAACCTCTCTTATTCAGACCATTGGCCGTGCGGCGCGAAATGCAGAAGGCCGTGTCGTCATGTACGCGGATACCATCACAAACTCCATGCGCCGTGCC
>CAUEJN010000115.1 GCA_959018045.1 uncultured Butyricicoccus sp.
AGAGGGGATGTGAGCGGAGTTGCCGCCCACAGGATTTTTTTGCGCGCAGACAGGGGATTATGCTTTGAGAATGGTCAGCTGCTTGTGGCCGTCCTTTTCGTGGATGACCACGCACTTTGCGTGGTAGGGCATGCCCTCGCAGGACAGTACCTTTTTGCCGCGGTAGATTTCCTTGCTGTACACCGCGACCGTGTAGCTCTCGGTCGGGGACAGGATGAACTTGCGCGCCTGCGCAAAGTCGGGTGCGGTCGGCTCGGTCAGGTTCTGGAAAACCGGTGCGTCCTGTACCGTGATGCCGTCGCCGCACAGCGTGGTAATCAGGGTTGCGCTGTCGGTGAATGCGGTCTTGCTGTGCACGACCGTGTGCGGCTGCTGCTCATTGTAGCGCAGCGAGCACGGCTCGCTCGTGTACGAGACCGTACCCGGACAGGTCAGGGTGAGCGCGGCGTGCGGGGTGGTGACCCGGTGGCAATCGCCTGCCGGGGATACGGTCGCGGCAGGGTCAAAGTGCAGACGGCTGTGTGCCTCGTGCGCACCGTCGCACTTGACCTCGTCCACGATCATCCAGATGGCCGGGTCGACGACGATGACCTTGCGCACCCAGACCTGCAAGGGATCGTGTCCGAGCATAGCACCCTCGAAATAGTGGAGGTTACCCGCGTGACGGACATAGTTTTTGAGCGGCAGTCCGAAATCGGCATAGCCCCAGCTGTCCGACGGCACACAGTATGCCTTGTCGTCGATCATCACACCGTTGTGTGCGGCCATGCCCTTGAGCTGGACGCGCAGCGGATGGTCTTCGCGGTAGGTGAAGCGGCCGCTGTCGATCAGTACCGGGTCGCCCTGATAGCAGGCCGACAGATGCAGGTTGTCGCTGTGACCGTGACCGCTGCCAAGCGAACCGTTGGTGAACATGGTGAAGCTCGCATCCTTGTCCCAGCTGCTGCGCAGGGTGTACATGCCGCTGTCCTCGCCGTCGTAGTGCATGGACTGCGGTGCAGAGGCGGGCAAGGTTGCGTAGCGCTGCGCGGCGGGCACGCCGAGGACATACAGGCTCTCGGGGTCAAGCTCGTCCAGACCGACAAAGCGGAAGGTCGGGTCGTCAAACAGTAGGGCGGCACGGCTGAGAACGTCGCGTGCGCATACACGGTCGCTGTCGCCGAAGGTCTCGATCTCGCCCGAGGGCATGAGCTGTCCGACCAGTGCCTTGGCCAGTGCGTACACCTGCTCCTTGACCGCAGACGGACAGGGCTGGAGGTGCAGACCCATGTAGTGCACGGCCTTCATGCCGTAGTTGAGTACCTCGATATGGTACATGGTGGACTGCTCCCAGTGCATGCCGTCGGGATAGACCTGAATGGAGAATTGCAGGGTCATTTCATCGAGCGCCCACTGATAGAGCGGGTCGGACAGGAAGTCCGCACGCAGGAAGGGCAGAACGGAAACGATGGCACAGGTCTGGATGCTGCCCCAGTTGCTGGTCTTGTACTTGGGCAGGTAGTTTTCCTTGAGATACTGCATCTGCGCAAGCATGCTGTCCGTGATGCGGGTTAGCTCATCCTCGTTCAGCGCGTGCAGCATGGACAGGTAGGGCAGCGCCTCCATCCAGTTCATCACGCGGATGCCGGTGTCCAGCGTGCGGGTGGATGGCTCGGACACGATGGTCGGATGGGCTGTAATCCAGTTCAAGATGTATTCCTTGGCCTTGTCTGCGTAAGCGATGTCGCCGGTCAGCAGGGACGCGAGCAGCAGATGGTCGAGGTAGTCCATGCGGCTGAGCATAAAGCACCACTCGGGGTCATCGTTCTGATGGTCGTTCCAGTCGATGACCGGCAGGGTGTAGGGCGTCAGGCAGCGCTCCATGTCCCAGGTCTTATTGAAGGTGAAGGTCTGCTGCATGAGCTCATCGGCGTGCGCGATGATCTCCTTTGCCGCGTCCGGACGGATGAAGTGTGCGGTCTGTGCGAGCTTTTTGTGCCCTGCGAGGAAATTCAGAGACTGTTGTACGAAATTCATGGAATATCGCTCCTTCTGATAGGGGGTAAGCAAAAGGGAGTTGCGCTTTGGCAACTCCCTTGATTTTGTTTAGGCCAGAATGCCCAGTACACTCAGCAGAACGCCGAGAACGACGGTGATCAGAACCAGCCAGTAGGTGGTAATGTGCTTTTTCTTAATTAAGTAGTACATCAGCATGGTGTACAGGATGGGGAGCAGAGCGGGAGCGATCTTGTCCAGCATGCCCTGGATATCCATGACCGACTGTTTGACACCTTCCTGCACTTCACCGGCGGCGAAGGTCAGGGCGACCTTAATCTTAACAAAGGTTGCGGCCAGACCGGCGATGACGGTAACACCGATCATGCCGGCAGCGTCGGAGATTGCGCCCATCTTTTCGCTGAGCTTATCGATCATGCTGGTACCGAGCTTCTTACCGTAGCTGCCCATGATGAGCTTGATGCCGACGAGAACGAAGTTCATCGCGAACAGGAAGCCGAGGGGAGCGAAAGCCAGGCCATCCATTGCCATGGAAGCGAAGATGGTGGAGAACAGCGGAGCCAGGCAGAACTGGGAGAGCGAGTCACCGATGCCGGCGAGCGGGCCCATCAGCGCCATCTTGATGCCACGGATCTCGCTGTACTTCATGCCGCTCTCAGCCATCGCCAGATGGATGGAGGTGATGAAGGGCAGCAGGTTGGGGTTGGTGTTGTAGAACTCGGAGTTGTCCTTGAGTTCCTCGGCCAGACGCTCGGGGTCGTCGCCGTACAGCTTCTTGAAGGCCGGGAACATGGTCAGCGCGTAGCCCAGACCCTGATAGCTACTGTAGTTAAAACCGTTCTGCAGGAAATATGCACGCAGAGTGGTTTTGGTATAGTCCTTGTTTGTCAGCTTCTTCTCGGTATTGTTAGATCCAGTCATCGTGTTCTACCTCCTGCGCCTCGCCAGCCGATGCGGCTACGGCAGCGGTCTTGCTAGCTTCGTTATAGTGCTTGATTGCGAATACTGCGCCAACCAGTGCGATACCGATGATCGGCATGGAGAAATAAGCTGCGCAGATGTATCCCAGCAGAGCGAAGGGAATGAATTCCTTCTTGAGCATAACGCTCATGATCATGGCAAAGCCGATTGCGGGCAGCATACCGCCTGCAACGGTCAGACCGTTGAGCAGCCACTGCGGGATCATTTCGACCAGCTTGCTCAGGGTGTCCATGCTGAACGCGCCGAGGAAGCCGAGTGCGAAGCCTGCAACGCCGAACAGGATGATGGTCATGTTGGCACTGCGGCGGAAGCCGTTGAAGTCATGCTTTTCCAGTGCATGTGCGGCACTTTCCGGAGCGCCGGCACGAACGGTGTAGATTGCGGTCTGCAGGAACTGGATTGCAACCGCAAAGGGGATGGAGATGGGGAGTGCACTCTCGGGAGTGACGGTGGACATGGTGATGGCCATGAGGGTGCCGATGATGCCAGGGCCGATCGGGTTGGGGGGAACCGTGCCGCCGGCGCCAACGCCGAAGCCCATGAATGCCAGCTCACCGATCGCACCGCACTGCAGCGCGGTCGGGATGTCGCCCAGGATGACGCCGACGCCAAAGCTCAGGACGATACATCTGTTGGTGTAGATGCCCCACAAGTTACCCATGTAACAGAACGCAGTCCACAGACCGATCAGCACGGCCTGCAAGATGGAAATCTCAACCATAGTGGTAAATCCTTTCTATCGATCGGACTTCGAAAGAAATCCTTTCATCTTTCTACTTTTTGTTTCTTCTTTGATCCTTAGAGGTAATCCTTGATGTTGACCTGTACCGCACCATCCGTGCCGCTCGGAGTGGTCTGGGTGTCAAACT
>CAUEJN010000116.1 GCA_959018045.1 uncultured Butyricicoccus sp.
GGGGGAAAGACCACCCTGGCCGGTCTAATCGTGGTGATGATGGTGCTGGTGCAGCAGATCAGCAATCTGTTTACGCTGATGAAGTCGGTGTTTGGCTTTTGAGCGGGCAGATGATAACGCTGATCGGGGCTGCATTGGCTGCAGCCGTCCTGGCACTTGTGCTCAAAAAGGACAGCCCGGCGCTGGCGTTAATGGTCGCAGTGGCCGGGGTGCTCGTACTGATGACCGGACTGATCGAACCGGCCGGACAGCTCATCCATGCAGCCAAGCGCTTGCTGTCCGAGCTGGACGGCGCTGAGACCATCTACGTTCCGATCATCAAGGCAGTCGGGATTGCGGCGGCAGTGCGGATTGCGGGTGCGGTGTGTCAGGATGCCGGACAGGCCGCACTTGCGGCACAGTTGGAGCTTGCCGGAACGGCGGCAGCGATCGTGGTCTGTCTGCCGCTTTTGACCGAGGTGCTCGAGCTGGTCAACCGTATGATCGCCTGATGGACAGATGAGGAAAGGCAGGAGGAAGATGAAATGGCATGTAAGATGCAGGAGCGTGATACGGCAGCTTGTCTGCCTCGCGGGCTGTATTTTTCTGTGTATCGGTATCGCGGGCGCGACCGATCAGACCACCGCTGCCGCGCAGCAGCAGGCGGACAGCCAGAGCGGGGTGCTGGTTGGCTCGCTGACCGGACAGTCGGCGGCACTCATGGACGGGGTCACACTGGACGACGGCGTGGGACAGGCAGCAGCCCAGCTTTTGGACAACTTGGAGGGCAGTGGACGGACAGCTTGGACGGCTGCACTGACAAGTCTTGGCAAATTGCTTGTAGTGGCGGTCATCTGCGGTATTTTGCAGAGTGCCCGCGCAGCGGCGGGCGGCAGCGACCTGCCAATTGTGACGATGGCGGGTGCATTGGGCATGACTGGGGTCTTTCTGAGCGACCTGAGCGGTATGATGACACTATGCGAGGATACCCTGCACGAGGTGTCGACCTTTTCCAAGGCCATGCTGCCCGTGATGGCCGGTGCGATCTCGGCAACCGGTGCCCCAACGACCGCAACCGTGCTGCAAGGGGTGACCATGTTTTCGTTCGACCTGCTGGTGCGATTTTTGACCGGACTTCTGCTGCCGGGCGTCGGGGTATACATAGGGGTCGTGACCGTCAACACCGCGATCGGCGGCGGACTGCTCGGTCAGTTGGCCGGGTTTATCAAGTGGGTCATTACGGGCAGTATGAAACTGACCCTGACCGTGTTTATCGCCTACCTGACTATCTCCGGGGTCATTGGTGGCAGCGCAGATGCCCTTGCCGTCAAGACTGCCAAGTTTGCTGTATCCGGCTCGGTGCCCATCGTGGGCGGTATCATCTCGGACGCTGCCGAATCCATGCTGGCAGGTGCTATGCTCATCCGCAACACGGTGGGCGTCGTCGGCATGCTGTGCATTGCGGCAATCTGTCTAATTCCGTTTTTGAAGGTGGGCTGTAATTATCTGCTGTTTAAGGCCGGAGCCGCCGTACTGACACCGGTGTGCGGCAGTGCACTGTCCGGTTTGGTTGCCGGACTGAGCGACAGTATGGGACTGATGCTGGGCATGCTTGGCACCTGTTCGGCAATTTTATTTTTTGAACTGGTATTTTCCATCACGCTGGTGAATCCAATATGATAGAGCTGTTTCAAACCATGCTGACCGGTGTCGCGGCAGCGGCGCTGTGTGGTGGGGCGGCGCTGGCGCTGACCAGAGGCAACGCCCTGCGCGAGGTCATCCGCCTGGCGGGCGGTCTGGCTGTTCTGCTGGCCGTGCTTCAGCCGTTGACCGGACTGCGGCTGCCCGATCTTGCGGGAACCATCCGCCAAGCTGTGCAGGACAACGCGGTACAGAGTGCGCGGTATCAACAGGAAAATGAAGCGGTGCTGGCGGAGGCAGCTGTGCAGAGCGTTGTCGATTACATCGAGCAGCGCGCGGCACAGCTTGGCGTCCCGTGTACCGTGACGCTTGCAACCAGTCAGGACACGGACGGACGCACTGTGCTGACCGGCTTGACCCTGACCGCACAGGAGACCGAACAAACCGAGCGGGAGACGATTGAACGCATGATCGTGTCGGAATGCGGCATACCAAAGGAGCTTGTGACATGGAACTGGATCGAATAAAAATGCAGGTGCGGGAGGGACTTGGCAGGCTGCTGCCGCGTCTGAGTCAGTATAAATACGCCTTGATCGTGCTGCTGGTGGGCATTTTACTGTTGGACGCAGGCGGCGGCGCACGGGATAGACCGGAGTCAAATCAGCCCAGCGGAACCGAGGAGGCAGGAATTGACCTGGACAGTTTTGAACAGAAGCTGACCGACAAGCTCAGTAAGATTGCGGGGATTGGCCGGGTGGAGCTCATGCTGTCGCTCGAGCAGACCGGGGAGTCGGTTTACGCTTCCAATATCCGGGAGTCGGAAAGCGGCAGCGAGAGCGGTTCGTATGAGAGTACCTTGTCAACGGTCTCGGATGGCAGTTACGGGGAACAGCCTGGGCGCATCAAGGAGACCTGTCCGACCTTTCGCGGCGCGGTCGTGCTGTGCGATGGTGCGGGCGCGAGTGGGGTGCGATTGGCTGTGACAGAGGCGGTCGGCGCGGTCTGCGGACTGGGCGCAGATAAGATTTCGGTCATTCAGATGGGAACGGACAGATAAAACGAGCAGAAGGAGGCATATATTTATGGCAACGGGTAAAAAACGAGGTTTGGTATACGGTGTAATTGGTGTCATGTTGTGTGCGGCAATCTATCTCAACTGGAGCTATGTCCAGTCCCCCGAAGAATTGCTGGTTGCCGGACAGGCAGACGCCGAGCTGTCGGGTGCATCGGTGATGCAGAGCGGGTCGGAAGAAGAGACTGCGGCCGAGGAACAGGCAACCGTGACTTCGGGCAGCGATTACTTTGCACAGTCGCGATTGGCACGCGAGCAGGCGCGAGACGAGGCGATCAGCATTTTGCAGACCAGTTTGCAGGATGAGAAGGCCGACGAAAAGACCAAGGAGGATGCCGCAGGGCAGATCTCCCAGCTCGCGGACGATTCGGTAACCGAAGCAAGGGTGGAAAGCCTCATCAAGGCCAAAGGCTACGCGGACGCGGTGGTTTTCGTCAGTGCAGAGGCGGTAAATGTGATTATTCAGCCGCCCGAGGCCGGATTCCAGGCCGAAGATGCAGCTGTGGTGCGTGATATCGTTATGAGTGAGACCGGCGCGTCGGCCGATCAGATCAAGATCGTGGAGGCCTCATAACTAAATCTGTTTTGGGACTTCAATTTTTGCCGCTTGTGTGGTATAATACTTCAAATAGATTTCTTTTGAAGATTCCGCCAAAGGAGAGTGGCAGTAGGGCAGAGCATAAGGATTATTGGGTCACTGCCGGTGACCAGGGTACGATCAAGATTTCTGAGGATGTCGTCGCGTCCATCGCGGCGCTGGCTGCGACCGAGACAGAGGGCGTCGGTGGTCTGGCTGCCGGTCTGACGGCTGAGATTGCAAGCCTGCTGGGCAAGAAGAGCCAGAACAAGGGCGTGCGCGTGCAGCTGGGCGAGCAGGATACGGTCGGCGTAGAGCTGAGCATTCTGGTCGAGTTTGGCAAGAGCGTGGGCGAGGTTGCACTGGCGGTTCAGAAGGCTGTCAAGGCAGCGGTTGAGTCCATGACCGGTCTCAAGACTGCGGTTGTGAATGTCGTCGTGAGCGGCGTAACCTTTGATCAGCCCAAGCCGGCAGAGGAAGCGCTGGCACCGGTTGAGCCGTAATTTCATACAACATAAATCCTCTTCTCCTC
>CAUEJN010000117.1 GCA_959018045.1 uncultured Butyricicoccus sp.
ATTAAAAGGAAACGGTGGATATAACAAAATATGGAAGAGAAAATTGTACCATTCTTCCAAAATCGTTAAAAGACGTTGTGCAGGGAAGGGTACTCGAGTTCGGGCAGATGGCGCAGCATGCCGGTCAGTTCTGCAACCTGCAAACGGGTCTCATTGAGATCTCTGTTGTTTGCCGCCTGAATGGCGCGGCGGTAAAGGTTTTCAATCTGGTCAATCTCGTTGTGACGAATGAGTGAGGCGAGCAGCGGTTTGTGATTAGCCCATGCGTCAAAGCATTCGGTCAGCACCGCAGGATCGGTCTGTCCATCGACTGCGGCGGCCAGTGCATCGGTGGTACGGGCGACGGCTTGGTATTCGGCAAAACAGCTCACGCTGAGCAAAAGAAGCAGGGTGCATGCAGCAATCAGACGTTTCATAGGCCCTCCTTGCGCTGAATGTATTGGTTTCCGCAGTCATCCAGAGTCATCAAAAAGATATCCTCCATGCGCTTGGCGCCTGATTTTTTGACCCGGTGTTCCAGTTCGGACAGGCTGACGTTCAGGCGGCGCAGATTGCCGAGCACCGGTTTGCCGTCGGTGATGACCAGAAAGGGCGCGCCGGTTTCGCTGGGAGACAGACCGAGCAGCTCTGCTGTGACCGGTTGGGCGGACGGTTTGAGCACGTAGGATAGCTGACCATTGGGCTCTAAAATGCCGTATTTGACATCGGCAACCGTCTGGATATTGTTCTGCCGGAGCGCCTCTACAATCTCGTCGGTGGTGATGCGCAGCTCGTGCAGCTTGCGCTCGTCCACCTTGCCGTTATAGATGAGCACGGCCGCACGGCCGTTGACCAGACGGCGCAGACGACGGCTTTTGAGGCACAGAAAGGAGACGATGATTTCGATGGAAATGAGGGTGACGATAGGCACCAGTCCGGCGGTCAGCGGGACGCCCAGATCCTGCATGGGAATGGCAGCAAGTTCGGATATCAAAATTGTGATCACCAAATCGGACGGTTCCAGCTCTCCGATCTGCCGTTTTCCCATCAGCCGCATGGCGCAGATGACCGCGACGTAAAGGATAAGTGTGCGCACGAGAGAAACAGTCATGGCAGGGAATGCCTCCTTTTTTTGTCTGCATTTTCCGATTTATTGTGTCCAGTGTATCAGAAAATTATGCATATTGTCGGAAGATTTTCGTTGACAAAAGTGTGAAAGAATTCTATAATGGGTACAACGGAACACAAACAGACAAACGCAATGAACGGGACAGTAACCCCCGATCTCTTTCAGAGAGCCGCCGGTCGGTGCAAGGCGGCAGAGGGAAGGTGCGCGAACACTCGCCCGCGAGCGGCTCCGGTGAATCCCAATTTCGGGTAGTAATTTGAGACGGCAGGCCACCGTTAACCGGCTCTGTATACGGCGTACCTTGCCGTATGCAATGAGGGGTCGTCCCACTTTGGACGGCAAGCAGAGTGGTACCGCAGAGAGCCAAGTTTTGGGTCTTTGTCTCTTGCAAAAGAGGCAAAGACCCTGTTTTTATATCCAAAAGAAAGGTAAGACGGCAAATGAGACTGAATGGATCACAGATTTTGTGCGAGACCCTGATCGAACAGGGTGTTGACACGATTTTCGGCTATCCGGGAGGCGCTGTCCTGAATATTTACGACGCGCTTTACCAATATAGTGACCGCATTCGCCATGTGCTGACCGCGCACGAACAGGGCGCGTCGCATGCGGCCGATGGATATGCCCGCGCAACGGGCAAGACCGGCGTCGTCCTGGCAACTTCGGGCCCGGGCGCAACCAATCTGGTCACCGGCATTGCAACTGCTTACATGGATTCTGTGCCCATGGTCGCGATCACCGGCAACGTCGGCGTACCGCTCATCGGCAAAGACTCCTTCCAGGAAGTTTATATTGCCGGCATTACCATGCCCATCACAAAGCATAACTTCGTGGTAAACCACGTTGAAGACCTGGCAGACACCGTGCGCGAAGCCTTCCGCATCGCGCAGAGCGGTCGTCCCGGCCCGGTTCTGATCGATATTCCCAAGGATGTCACGGCGGCTATGTGCGAGTTTGAGAACAAGCCGGTGCAGGACATCGAGGAGACTTACGACGTGTCCGAGGAAGATTTCAAGCGCATCGCGGAAGAGATCAACGCGGCACAGTGCCCGGTCATCTACTATGGCGGCGGCATCGTAGCCTCGCACGCATGCGAGGATCTGGTCGCACTGATGCACAAGGCAGACATCCCGGCAACCGGCACCATGATGAGCATGGGCTGTGTACCGGCAGACGATCCGCTTTATCTGGGCATGATCGGTATGCACGGTAAGGTATCGGCCGGCTGGGCGGTTGACCGCGCAGACCTGTTGCTGTCCATCGGCGCACGCTTCTCCGATCGCGTTGCAACCAACACCAACCGCTTTGCACCCGATGCACGCATCATTCACATCGACATCGATGCAGCCGAGATTAACAAGAACATGCCGGCAGACGATTATCTGGTCACCGATGCACGTACCTTTCTGTCGGGCGTTCTGCCCTATGTCAAGGAGACCAAGCACGACGCATGGCGCGCACAGATTGCCGACTGGGTCAAGAATCTGGACTACAAGCCCAAGGATGCCGACGATTGCCTGCATCCGCACCAGATCGTCAAGATGTGTGCAGAGCTGGGTGGTGACGATCTCATCATCGCGACCGATGTCGGTCAGCATCAGATGTGGGCAGCGCAGTACTGCGGCCGCCGTCACTCCCGCCAGTTCCTCTCGTCCGGTGGTCTGGGCACCATGGGCTTTGGCTATGGCGCGGCAATCGGTGCAAAGATCGCTTGCCCGGATAAGCCGGTCATCCACATCACCGGTGACGGCTCCTTCCACATGAACCTCAACGAGCTGTGCACAACGGTTACCTATAATCTGCCCGTTGTCACGGTAATTATGAACAATCAGGTACTCGGCATGGTACGCCAGTGGCAGACCATGTTCTACGAGAAGCGCTACTCGTCAACTACGCTCGAGCGCAAGACCGATTATGTCAAGCTGGCCGAGGCGTTCGGTGCACAGGGCTTCCGATGCACGACACCGGCCGAGCTGCATGAGGCGCTGACCAAGGCACTCGCGCACAACGGCCCGACCATCATCGACTGTGTCATCGACCGTGACGAGCGCGTCCTGCCCATGATCGCGGCAGGCGATGACATTCGCAATATCGTGGCGGACTAAGGAGGCGAGAACATGCAGAAATATATCGTTTCGGTTCTGGTAAAGAACCATGCGGGCGTTCTGGCGCGTGTCGCCAGCCTGTTTGGCCGCCGTGCCTTCAACATCGATTCACTGACTGTATCCGCGACGACCGACCCGGCGATCTCGCGTATGTCGATCATCGTCGCAGGCGACGAGAAGATCCTCGAACAGGTCATGAAGCAGGTGTCCAGGCTCTATGAGGTACTCTGGGTTGAGCAGCTCTGGGAGGAAGACAGCTACTGTAAGGAGCTGGTCTTCGTCAAACTGTCCACGCCGGACGGCCTGAGCCGTGATGCCATTCGCGAAGTGGCTGAGGTTTATAACGCAAATGTCGTTGAGGCAGTCGGCAACGCGATGATCGTCGAGCTGACCGAAGTGCCCAGCCGCATTGACGCCTTTCTGGACGTCATTTCCAATTTTGATGTCATCGAGATGTGCCGTTCGGGCGTCACCGCGATGATCCGATAACGCAATCAATTTATTCACCTATAAATGGACTTTAGGAGGAAACAACCATGGTAAAGATGTATTATGATGCAGACTGCAATCTGTCCGTCCTC
>CAUEJN010000118.1 GCA_959018045.1 uncultured Butyricicoccus sp.
GAGACCAGACTGTATTGTTGTATAAAATACACTTAACTATACAGCGTAAAATAAGGAAAAATAAATCGCTTATCGAAATGAAGTTAATTTTTCCGATAACCATCTGCAAAATAGCACGCTTTTCAAAAGAGCGCAAGAGCTATTGAGAAAAAAAAGCCACGCCTCCGGGCGTATGAAGTCCACGGAAATTCAGAAACGGAGTGATGGGTTCAACATGATGGTGAAAGACGTACAGCACGGCAAGACCACAAGAAAGAGCTTCGCGCGCATCGAGGAAATCCTCGAGATGCCCAACCTGATCGAAATCCAGAAGAAGTCCTATGAGTGGTTCCTGGCCACCGGCCTGCGCGAGGTCTTTGAGGACGTCTCTGCGATCACCGACTACACCGGCAACCTCGAACTGACCTTCCTTGATTACTCGCTCGACGAGCCGAAGTACAGCATCGAGGAATGCAAGGCAAGAGACGCAACGTATGCATGCCCGCTCAAGGTGCGCGTTCGTCTGCGCAACAAGGAGACCGGCGAGATCAAGGAGCAGGAGATTTTCATGGGCGAGTTCCCGCGCATGACCCAGTCTGGCACCTTCATCTTCAACGGCGCGGAGCGTGCAATCGTTTCGCAGATCGTTCGTTCTCCCGGCGTATACTACGGCCGTGAGCTCGACAAGACCGACAAGGCAATCCTGTCGGCAACGGTTATCCCGTACCGCGGCGCTTGGCTCGAGTACGAGACCGATATGAACGACGTATTCTACGTTCGTATCGATAAAAACCGTAAGATTCCGATTACCTCGCTCATCCGTGCGCTGGGCGTTAAGACCGACGCCGAGATCCTCGAGATGTTCGGTGAGGACGAGCGCATTCTGGCAACCCTCGAGCGCGATCCGTCCAAGACCGCTGAGGAAGCACTGATCGAGATCTACAAGAAGATGCGTCCGGGCGAGCCGCCCTCTGTTGAGTCGGCTACCAGTCTGATGGATGCTATGTTCTTCGACACCCGCCGCTACGACATTTCTGCGGTTGGTCGTTACAAGTATAATAAGAAGCTGAATATCGCACGCCGTCTGGTTGGCCGTAAGCTGCTGACCCCGGCAGTCGATCCGATGACCGGCGAGATTCTGGCAGAGGAAGGCACCATCCTGACCCGTGAGCAGGCAGTCAACGTTGCTGCACGCGGCGTAAACTCGGTCATTCTGGAGTCCTCCGACGGCCGTCCGGTACATGTATTCGGCAACGGTATGGTTGATGTCAACGACTTCAGCGATTACCTCGGCGGTATGACGGCTGAAGATCTGGGCATCAAGGAGAAGGTTCGCTTCACCGTCCTCAAGGAGATCATCGATTCCGGCGTGACCGGCGATGCGCTCCGCCAGACGGTTGAGACCCGCATCCACGACCTTATCCCCAAGACCATCATCGTCGACGACATCCTGGCAACCATCTGCTACCTGCTCAACATCGGCAACGGTGTAGGCGTAACCGACGACATCGACCATCTGGGCAACCGTCGTCTGCGCTGTGTCGGCGAGCTGCTGCAGAACCAGGTTCGCATCGGTTTCTCCCGTATGGAGCGCGTCATCCGCGAGCGCATGACCATCCAGGATATGGATACCGTCACCCCGCAGTCTCTGATCAACATCCGTCCTGTGACCGCAGCAATCAAGGAGTTCTTCGGTTCTTCTCCGCTGTCGCAGTTCATGGATCAGAACAACCCCCTCGCAGAGCTGACGCACAAGCGCCGTCTGTCCGCACTGGGCCCCGGCGGTCTGTCGCGTGACCGCGCATCGATGGAAGTTCGAGACGTACATTACAGCCACTACGGCCGTATGTGCCCGATCGAGACCCCTGAAGGTCCGAACATCGGTCTGATCTCCTACCTCGCAACTTATGCGCGCATCAACGACTTCGGCTTTATCGAAGCACCCTACCGCATCATCGACAAGGCAACCGGCCGCGTAACCGACGAGGTTCGCTACATGACCGCTGATGTCGAGGATGAGTTCATCGTATGTCAGGCATACGAGCCGCTCGACGAGAACGGCTGCCTGAAGAACGAGCGTATCACCTGCCGTATGCGCGACGAGATCATCGAGGTTGACCGCAAGGATGTAGACCTCATGGACGTATCGCCCCGCATGATGGTATCGGTCGCAACCGCATTCATCCCCTTCCTGGAGCACGATGACGCAAACCGTGCACTGATGGGCGCGAACATGCAGCGTCAGGCTGTGCCGCTGCTCAAGACCGAGGCGCCGGTTGTCGCAACCGGTATGGAATACAAGGCAGCAGTTGACTCGGGTATCATCCCGCTGGCCGAGGGCGACGGTGTCGTTACCCGTTCGACCGCTCGCGAGGTTGCTGTCCGCTACGACAATGGTGAGGAGAAGTCCTACCACCTGACCAAGTTCCTGCGCTCCAACCAGTCGACCTGCATCAACATGCGTCCGATCGTTGATCTGGGTGAGCGTGTCAAGAAGGGCGACGTTCTGGCTGACGGTCCTTCGACCGATAAGGGCGAGATTGCACTCGGTAAGAATGCACTGATCGGCTTTATGACCTGGGAAGGTTACAACTATGAGGACGCCGTTCTGCTCAACGAGCGTCTGGTACGTGATGACGTTTACACCTCGATCCACATCGAGGAATACGAGTCCGAAGCACGTGACACCAAGCTCGGACCGGAAGAGATCACCCGTGACGTGCCCAACGTCGGTGAGGACGCACTGCGCGACCTCGACGAGCGCGGCATCATCCGCGTCGGTGCGGAGGTTCACGCCGGTGATATCCTGGTCGGTAAGGTCACCCCGAAGGGCGAGACCGAGCTGACCGCCGAGGAGCGCCTGCTGCGCGCAATCTTCGGTGAAAAGGCACGTGAGGTTCGTGATACCTCACTGCGTGCACCGCACGGTGAGTCCGGTATCGTCGTTGACGTTAAGGTATTCACCCGCGAAAACGGCGATGAGCTGGCACCCGGTGTCAACATGGTTGTCCGCTGCTACATCGCGCAGAAGCGTAAGATCTCGGTCGGCGATAAGATGGCAGGCCGACATGGTAACAAGGGTGTTATCTCGCGCATCCTGCCCCAGGAGGATATGCCCTTCCTGGCAGACGGCACCCCGCTTGACATCGTCCTGAACCCCCTGGGCGTACCGTCGCGTATGAACATCGGTCAGGTGCTTGAGGTGCATCTGGGCTTTGCAGCTAAGAAGCTGGGCTGGAAGGTCGAGACCCCGGTATTCGACAGCGCAACCCTGGAAGACATTCAGGAAATGCTGGTCAAGGCTGGCTACGACGCAGACGGCAAGAGCTGGCTGTACGACGGCCGTACCGGTGAGCGCTTTGACAACCGCGTTACCGTTGGTTATATGTATTACCTCAAGCTGCACCATCTGGTTGATGATAAGATTCACGCACGTTCGACCGGTCCGTACTCGCTCGTTACCCAGCAGCCTCTGGGCGGTAAGGCACAGTTCGGCGGCCAGCGTTTCGGTGAGATGGAAGTTTGGGCGCTCGAAGCATACGGCGCCGCTTACACCCTGCAGGAGATCCTGACCGTTAAGTCGGACGATATCACCGGCCGTGTCAAGACCTATGAGGCAATCGTCAAGGGTCACAACGTTCCGCAGCCGGGTGTACCGGAGTCCTTCAAGGTTCTGGTTAAGGAGCTGCAGTCGCTGTGCCTGGATATCAAGGTACTCGACGAGAACATGGAAGTCATCGAGCTGTCCGAGGATGAGGACGCAGACTTTCTGTC
>CAUEJN010000119.1 GCA_959018045.1 uncultured Butyricicoccus sp.
ACAGTGCTTGACAAATGATAATTGATATCGTATACTGTTCTCGAAGTTAGTCAGAACTAACCAAATCAAATTCAAAATATAAGGAGGCATGACAATTATGTCTATGATTCAGAAAGAAGTTCGCGATTTTCAGGTACAGGCTTACCAGAACGGAGCCTTTCAGACCGTTTCCAAGGCAGATGTGGTAGGAAAGTGGAGTGTATTCTTCTTCTACCCGGCTGATTTCACCTTTGTCTGCCCGACTGAGCTGGAGGAGCTGGCAAATCTGTATGCCGAGTTCCAGAAGATTAACTGTGAAGTATACGCCGTTTCGTGCGATACGCACTTTGTACATAAGGCATGGCATGACGCATCCGACCGCATTAAGAAGATTCAGTTCCCCATGCTGGCAGACCCGACCCACGCGCTGGCCAAGGACTTTGAGGTTTACATCGAAGAAAGCGGCGTTGCTGAGCGCGGCACCTTTATCGTAAACCCGGAAGGCCGCATCGTAGCTTACGAGGTCATCGCGGGCAATGTTGGCCGTAACGCAGACGAGCTGCTGCGCCGCGTACAGGCGAGCCAGTTTGTTGCTGAGCACGGCGACGAGGTATGCCCTGCAAAGTGGAAGCCGGGCGCAGAGACCCTCAAGCCCAGCCTGGATCTGGTCGGCCAGCTGTAAGGAATGAGCCGGATGAGCGATAATCTCTATGATGTTGTCGTCATCGGAGGCGGGCCTGCCGGTCTGACCGCTGCCATTTATCTGGCGCGGGCACGGTATCGTGTGCTGGTGCTGGAAAAGGAGCACTTCGGCGGACAGATTACCATTACGGCAGAGGTGGTCAACTACCCGGGCATTGAGCGCACCAGCGGTGCGGCGCTGACGGCTGCCATGCAGCGTCAGGCCGAGCAGTTCGGCGCAGAGTTCCTGCTGGCCGAGGCCGAGCGTCTGGATGTACAGGGTCAGATCAAGACCGTTTATACCAACCGGGGCGAGCTGCGATGCTTCGGCATCCTGCTTGCCACCGGTGCCCATCCCCGCATGATCGGCTTTGAAGGTGAAGAAGAATTTCGGGGTCATGGCGTGGCATACTGTGCGACCTGTGACGGTGAGTTTTTTGCCGGCAAGGACGTGTTCGTCGTGGGCGGTGGTTTCGCAGCAGCTGAGGAGAGCGTGTTCCTCACCAAATATGCGCGTCATGTCACGATTATGATGCGCGGTGCGGACTTTTCCTGCGCACCGGCAGCGGCCAATGCCGCGCGTGAACACGAGAAGATCACCGTCCTGACCCATACTCAGGTCGAGAAGGTGGAAGGCGATACGGCACTGCGCTATCTGCGGTATCGTAACTCGCAGACCGGTGAGGTCGGAGAGTATCGGGCAGCCGATGGCGACACGTTTGGTGTGTTTGTCTTTGCCGGATATGAGCCTGAGACCGACCTGCTGCGCGGCATTGCCGAGCTGAATGAGCAGGGCTATGTGGTGACCGACCGCAGCCAGCAGACCAGCGTTCCCGGTGTATATGCTGCCGGTGACGTGTGCGTCAAGTCGCTGCGTCAGGTTGTGACCGCGGTAGGCGATGGCGCACTGGCGGCAACCGAGCTGGAGCGCTACGCCGCACAGCTGCAGGCTGAGACCGGTCTGCGTCCCGAACTGCCGCAGGCAGCGGCTAAGCAGTCCGAACCGCAGGCATCCCAAACGCAAAGTGGGCTGTTCACACCCGATCTGCTGGCGCAGCTGCAGCCGGTGTTTGACCGCATGCAGAACTCTCTGTGCTTGCAGCTTGCAATCGATGACAACGCAGCCGGCCGGGAGCTGGAAGCTTACATGACCGAGCTGAGCCGTCTGACCGACAAACTGACCGTGACCTACGCGAGTGCGGAAGTTGCTGACCGTCCGTGTGTCCGTGTCTGCCGTGCAGATGGAAGCTATACCGGATTGGCCTTCCATGGCATTCCGGGCGGACATGAATTTACTTCGTTCGTGCTCGGACTGTACAATGCGGCAGGTCCGGGACAGAGCATCGAGCCGTCGGTCGCCGCACGCATTCAGAGCCTGCATCAGCCGATCTCGCTCAAGGTGTTGATCTCGCTCTCGTGTACCAAGTGCCCGGAGCTGGTCACGGCGGCACAGCGGATTGCGGCAGAGAATGCACAGGTCACCGCCGAGGTGTACGATCTCAATCATTTCCCTGATCTGCAAAAGCAGTATCAGGTCATGAGCGTACCGTGTATGGTGCTCAATGACAGCCAAATCACATTTGGCAAAAAGAATATCGAGCAGATTCTGGACTGGATGGAACAGAACCTGTAAAAGCAAAGGGACAGCCCAAAAGCTGTCCCTTTTTGTGCGTATTGGGTTAAGTTTAAGCGGCACGCAGCTCGCATTCGAGTTCAACTTCGTCCGGATTGCCGATGGAGACGGTCAGATCGTACTTGCCGTCGTCGGGAGCCGTCCAATCCAGAGAAACCTGTCCGCGACCGTTTTCCAGCGTGACCGTCTGAGGTGCGTTGGTGATGGCCGTACCATCGAGTTCCCACTGTACCGGGACGGTGACCTTGGGCAGTGCTGCCGAGCTGGTCACATCTGCCGTGATGGTGACCGTCTTACCCGGATAGACGTCTGCGCGTTCCAGATTGAGCGAAGCGTCGAGCGCGAGATCGACCGATGCAACCGGCAGCATGGTCTGCGCCGTGCGCACAGTGCCGTCGGCCATGGTCAGACAGAACTGCACGTCGAGAGACTGTGCGTCCAGTCGGTCAAGCGTGTAGTCCAGCACGCTGGTCTTGCCGTTCGTGACCTGGAAATAGCTGTTTCCGTAGTCCGCGACCGCCTCACCATTGACGTACCACTGTGCACCGGCAACGTAGTTCGCTGAGACACCGCCGATCTGTGCGCTGACTTGGAACTTCTGGAAGGGATTGACGACGTTCGGCTGCTGAACGATTTGCAGCGTGGTGGCCTGGCGGGAGGCGTCACGCTTGGCGATTTCCGAAAAACCGAGGTCAAGCAGCTGACGGGAATCCGCAAAGCGCTGCGCATCGCTGGTGGACTTCATGACAACCGAGATTACACGGCGGCCATTGCGCTCGGCAGTCGTGGTGACACAGTAACCAGCTTCCGAGATGGTACCGGTCTTAAATCCGTCCAGACCCTCGTAAGGTGCCATGGTGTTGAGCATGTGGTTGGTATTGTTGTACCAGCGACCGTTAAAGGAAACGCCGCTCTTGGAGGTGATGCGCAGGATATCCGGGTAGTCCTGAATGAAGCGGCGGGTGAGCATAGCCTGAGAGCGGGCGGTGATGTAGTTGACACGCGCGCCGTGGCAGTTGTAGTAGGTCGCATTCAATCCGAGCGCGTCAGCGGTCTGGTTCATGCGATCAACGAATGCCGCTTCGCTGCCGCTGATGTGCTCGGCCATCGCGATGCAGGAGGCACTGGCCGAGGGGATCATAATCAGGTGCATGAGCGTGTCGACCGAGTAAGTTTGGCCTTCGGTCAGCGGGACAGCCATCGGATAGCTGCTGTCACGGGACTTAACTGCGACATTGTGACTGATTTTGACCGGCGTATCCCAAGTCAGCGTGCCTTTTTCCAGCTCCTGATAGACAATGTAAGCGGTCAGTACCTTGGTCATGCTGGCAGGTACGCGGGCGACATCACCCTTGTACTCGTACAGACATTCTCCGGTCTTTGCATCCATGACGAAGGCCGAAGCAGCCTCGATGTCCAGCGCGTACGCGGTTGGGGTGAGACCGAGA
>CAUEJN010000120.1 GCA_959018045.1 uncultured Butyricicoccus sp.
CATGCGGCAACCGCTCCGAGAGCGGCCACCCGCCGCGTGCATCGCGGGATGTGTGTACTCGTACTTTCATATACTATCATACCACCCGTGGCTTTGTCAAAGGAATTTTTACATTTTTCCCGATTTTTACGAAGAAAACCACTTCTTTGTCCGGGGCGTTGGGCAAGATGACGCATAGCGGACAAAAATGATGTCCTCGCCGATCTTCTCGACCGACTCCCACGGGATAACAGCGTCGTCTCCCCGTCCCAAAAGGCCGAGCACACCGGCGGTCTCGGGGACGATCAGCGCGGTAATCTGCCCGCTGTCCGGGTTAAACTGTATGTCGCTGACATATCCCATCCGCGCCCCGTCGCACAAATTGATGACCTCCCGGCAGCGCAGCTCGCTGAGTGTCACACTGTTCTCACAGGATTCCCGCATTACGCTCCCTCCCCTGGCAATGCCTTTTCAAAGAAAGTGGTCGTGGACATGCCCGACGGCCGGTTGTACCGTCCGAGCAGGAACAGACTGTCCGGGTCACCGGGCGAAATAATATTGATGCGCTCCTCACAGGTCAACGTGCAGCGAAATCCCATCTCTTTCAGGATGTCCTCGGTCTCGTCACTGTATGCACCATACGGATAAGCATAACACTGCGGCGGCGTCAGACCGGACTCGGCCAGATAGGTCTGAGACAGGTGGATATCGTCGGCCAGCATCTGCCGGTATTCCTCCACACTTTCGCTCCGCTTTTTCAGACACCCCTTGCGCACGTTGCCATCGTGCAGGTCATAGGAGTGATTGCCTATCTCGAACACGCCGCTCTCTTGCATCTCAACCAGCCGTCCAGCGGACAGGTACGACCAATAGGCGTTTTCCTGTCCACTTTCGGTGTAGAGCGCGGTCTGTTCTCCGATGACCGACACAACCGCCTGCATATCCCGCTCGGCCAGCAGCGGATAAGCGTATAAGTAGTTGTTGTAGAACCCATCGTCAAAGGTGATCAGCACCGGTTTTGCAGGCAAGTCTCCCTTGCCGTCGACAAAATCCACCAGTTCACTGATCGTCACAGTCTCATACCCATTGTGCTGCAAGTAATCCAGATCGGCCTCGAGTGCCGCCGGACTGAGTACATACGGACCTGCACGCGCCTCGTCCTTGAGGATGCTGTGGTACATGATAACCGGCAACTGTACACCACCCTGCTCCAACATGGCCGCGACCCGCTCGTCCGCTCGGTGCAGATTCCACGCACAGATGCCGCCCAGCAGTGCGATGGTCACCGCCATCTGCATGACCAGCTTGCCCATTCCGGTTCGTTCCATTTCCTTCCCTCCTTTTTGTCCGGTTCCAGTGTATGCAGCCATCAGACAAAAAAGAAGCGCAGAGTTTACCTGCGCTTCGGGAAATATACCATATTATATGCTGAACTTGTAGGTGTCAATTGCCTGACGGACGTTTTCCTTGTCACTGTCCTTGCCGTACTTGTCGACCTTCACGCGGCTCTTGGGTTCGTGGTTGAGCGATGCCATGCCGCCGACACAGCCGCCGACACAAGCCATGCCCTCGATGAAGTTCTTGTCCAGCTTGTCGAACTTGGCCTTGAGCAGTGCTGCCCTGCACGCCTCAATGCCATCGCAGGCCTCGGCCTTGACCTCGAAGTCCAGACCCTTCTCCTTGATGACCTCGAGCACAGCCTTGGTCAGACCGCCCGAACGGCCAAAGATACGGCCAAAATAGGACGTATCGTTCATAGACGTTTCTTCCAGGCTTTCCATCTCAATCTCGCGTGCGTCGATCATCGCCTGAAGCTCCTCAAAGGTCAGCACGCTGTCAATCCACAGATTGACGCTCGGCAGACGCATTTCGGCCTTCTTTGCCGTGCAGGAGCCAATGAAAATGCACTTGACTGGGCTTTTTCCGCCCAGCTTGGCAAGCTTGCCGATCTCAGCCACGGGCGACAGGTTGTGCGAAACCTTGTCTGCCAGTTCCGGCACATGCTTTTTGATGTAATCGACAAAGGCAGGGCAGCACGAAGAGGTCAAAAATCCCTTATTCGGTGCGATACTGCGCCGCACCATCGCGGTACAGGTTACCGCCTACGCTGTCCATTGCCACAATGGCAGTAAATCCCTCAACAGTCAGCCGCTTGACCGACTCACATCCCAAATCCTCGTATGCAATCACATCGAGCGCTTTGACGCTCTCTGCCTTGACCGCACCGGCACCGCCGATAGCAACCATGTACACGGCGCCGTTGCGTGCCATCGCATCGGCAACCGCCTGTGAGCGCACACCCTTACCGATCATGCAGGTCAGACCGGCATCGAGCAGGCGGGGCGAATAAGGATCCATGCGTCCCGAAGTAGTCGGGCCAACCGAGCCAATGACCTGACCGGGCTTTTCCGGGGTCGGGCCTGCGTAGTAAACCGCTGCGCCGTCCAAGTCGAACGGTAAGTCCTGTCCCTCGTCCATCGCTGCGACAATACGCTTGTGCGCTGCATCACGTGCAGTGTACAGCGTACCGGTCAGCGTGACCGTATCGCCTGCCCGCAGCTTGGGTGCGAACGCTTTGAGGTCTTGGGTCTTTAAATCATAGTGTGCCATGCTGGTTCCTCCGTCATTTATTGCCGCGCAGCGCGCCCAGAAGCTGGGCAAGCGTGGGCTTTTCGCGCATCGGACAGACCGGTTTCTCCTCGGTATGTACCACAGGTTTTGCCTCGGTCTTGTGCACCGGTTTTTCCGCCTTTGCCGCCTGCGGCTTGGGTTCGGGGGCTGTGCCCGACATGCGTCCGCGCAGACCGGTCATAATCTCGTCCAGCTGGGTCAGCGCCTCGGCGGCCTGTGCATTTGCCTTGGCGTTCTCGCGCTCGGCTGCGGCCAGTGCCTGCCGATAAGACTCCTTGGTGTGCTCAATCGCCGCGAGCAGCCGCTCGGCCATCTGCTCAGCCTCACCGACTAGCGAGCACGCGTCGTGCTCAGCGCGCTGCTGGATCTCCTCAGCGCGGCCATGTGCGCACAGCTCGATCTCAGCCAGGCGTGCACGTGCCTCATCATACTCGGCGCACTTGGAAATCAGCTCGGCATTGTCCGCACGCACGTGATCGAGTGCGCTCTGTGCCTCCTCCAGACGGCTCTTGAGCGTCTGAAGCTCTTGCTTTGCCTGCTCAGCCTCTTCCTGTGCCTGACGCACCTGCGCCTTGAGCGAGACAATGGTCTGCTCTTCCTGCAGCATGCGGTCGCGGTCGGCGATGAGCGCCTGTGCGGCGCGGTCGGCTTCGTCCTTTTCCTGCAGGATGCGTGCACGCTCCTGCTCGGCCTTATTCAGTTTTTCTTCGAGTGCACTGCGGCGGTCGGCGTCAACCTCAATGAAGTCGAGCACGTCTTCCCGCCGGAACCCAAAGGGTGCTGTGCGAAAACCCATTTCCGATTGGCTCATAATGTTTCCTTCTCCGCATAGATTTATCTACATTCAGACAAGATTATTATAACAAAATGCTCTAAAAAACACAACTTAAATCTATTCCCTCGCGAAAATTCTGGTTTTTTTGCAGTCAAATTTCGGCTAGACGTATTGCAATTCGCAAGACACCATGCTAAACTGTAAAAATATAATCAACGGTTTTCGGAAAGCAGGAAAATCAATATGCTGACAGTCAATAACTTCCAGTAAGCAGCGGCACGCCTGAAGAATGTCATCCACAGCATTCCTCTGAGCACGTCCTGTACCTTTGCCGCTATGAC
>CAUEJN010000121.1 GCA_959018045.1 uncultured Butyricicoccus sp.
ATGAGAACAATTTCCATCGTCAACCTGAAAGGCGGCGTCGGCAAGACCGTGACCGCCGTCAACCTCGCAGCGATCCTCGCGACCGAGTACGCGCAGCGTGTGCTGCTGATCGATGCAGACCACCAGGGCAACAGCTCCAAGTTTTACCGCATCCCGGTCGAGCCGGGGAGCCTTGCCGACCTGTTTGAGGGCACGGTGATGTGCTACACGGATATTGTCCAGCCGACGATCTACCGCGGGCTGGACGTGATCCCAGCAGACATGTCGCTGGCGGCGCTCGAGCTGGACGGCCAGCTGCCGGAGGATGTGCACGGCGGCCTGCCGCGCGACCGCGCGCTGCGGGCGCTCACCGACCTGCGCGACGCAGTGATCGAGGATGACGCCTATGATTTTATCGTCATCGACTGCCCGCCTGCGTTTTCCATCGCGTCCATCAGTGCGATCGCGGCGAGCACGGACATCGTGATCCCGCTCATGCCGGGGCAGTTTGAGATCGACGGCATGGCCGAGCTGATCCAGCAGATCGACGGCGTGCGCCGGACAAACCCCGCGGTGCGGATCGCGGGCATCCTTTGCACGATGACCTACCGCGATGAGATGGTGGACGAGGTGATCCGCTGGCTGCGGGAGCACAGCCCGGTGCCGGTGTTCGACAAGCAGATCCGCTGGTCCAAGCCGATGGGGCGCGCAGTGATGGCACATGAGCCGGTTTGCGAGTGGTCGCCGACCTCGGGCGCGGCGCGGGACTACCGCGCGTGGGTGCGCGAATACTTAGGAGGTGTGCTCGATGGCGAAAACTCTTAATGTCGGTAAGATTTTGAGCGCATCCGTGTCCAACTTGAACACACCCTCCATGCAGATCGTCGAGATCCCACTGGACAAGCTGCTCGACAATGAGGGGAACTTTTTCAAGGTCGAGGACGTGCAGGAGCTGGCGGACGACATCGAAATGAGCGGGTTGGAGAACCCGCTGACCGTATGCGAGGCTGGGGACGGCTATTACCGCATTGTCGCCGGACACCGCCGCCGCAAGGCTTTGGAGCAGATCGGCAAGCCCAGCGCGCCGTGCATTATCAAGTCCTATGCGGACGCGGACAGCGAGGAGGTCGCGCTGATCCAGTCCAACCTGACCGCGCGCGAGCTGACCTACTACGAGAAAATGCTCGCTGTGGTGCGGCTGGAGGAAGCGCTGCGCCGGATGAAGGAAAACGGCGTGGAGCTGCCGGGCCGGCTGCGCGACCACCTCGCGGAAAAGTCGGGCGAAAGCGCGTCCGCCGTCCACCGCATGACGTACATTTACAAGCACCTGTCGCCGGAGCTGATGGAAGGGCTGCGGCAGGAGAAAATCAACGAGTCGATCGCCTATGAGCTGGCAAGCAGCCCGAAAGCGGTGCAGACGGAGTTCGAGCAGCGGCTGGCGCGCGGCGAGACGTTCCGCGCGCAGGACGTAAAAAAGTTGCGGGATAAACCGTCGGTGGATGATGCGACGCTGGATGCGTTCCTGCTGGAGCATATCGTGCGCGGCAATGATGCCGAGCTGTACCGCGTGCTTCACGACAACAATGATCCAGCTATTATGCTGGTACACCCGGTAAAGCAGGCGCTGCACTTTTGGGGCAGTTCCGGGCACTGGGGCGATGATGTTAAATATGATATAGACGGCAAAGAAATCCGTGTCAGCAAGCCGTTCCGTGCGGTGCTGTCCTGGTCGCAGATCGTACAGCGGCTGCGCGGAATGGTGGAGAGCGGCAAGATCGCGCCCAGCGAGGAGCCGGAACCTACGCCCGAGGAGCAGACCGTGCAGGAGTTTGCCGACGGTATGCAGAAGGCGGTAAGCGAATCACCGCTGAATCATGCCTGCTGTACCGGGTTTAGTCCGAGCGGCCATTGTGGCGCGGCGCACTATTGCGACAAGCCGTATTCCTGCTGCTCGCAATGCAATGAGGATTGCAACCTTCGGTGCGGTTTCCTGCCGAAGGAGCGTATCACAGTGAATAAAGTCTGGCACCCGTACCCGGCGGAAAAGCCGGACGAGGGGCAGACGGTGCTGGCGCTAAGCCATAGCAAATACAACCGGGACAACTACGCTGCATACATCTTCCGCGCGGGCGGCTGGTATCTCCCGGAGCTGCCGGAGGATGGTCTGGTTACGCCGGATGTGCGCTGGTGGTCGGCGGAGCTGGCACCGACAGGAAGTGTGAGCGGCGAATGAAGCTGACCGACTGCACAAAGGCCGACCTGATATGGGTCATTAAGCGCATGTGCCAGCTCAATCTATCCGATCGGGAGCTGCGTACCGCCTTGCGCGACTTGGAATATTACAAAGAGTGGGAGCAGACTGGCAAAGCGCAGCAGCAGTTAGAAATCCAGCGCGCTGCAACCAACCGGTATATCGAGATACTACGGGCTTATGAGGGCAAACCGATCTCGGCTGTCCCGATGGCTGTGCTGGAGGAAGCAGATGCCGCCTTAGCAGAGGCGAGAGCGGCAGATCGAAAATGGCGGAAGCTGATGGGAGTGAAAGTGAAATGACTTTTCCAACCGAAGAACGCAAGTACATAATCAGTGAGATTTGCGGAGACTGGGCCTTGCATATCAAAGGCTCAGGAACGTCTAACAATTTCCTGTTTTTTAAGAGTCGGAACAATGCAGAGCTGGTCAAGTCTATTTTGGAATGGGAGGATGCACACCCAAACGAGGCGGTACCATACAAGCCCACCCTCACCCCACAGAACGAGTGGGTGAGTGTGGAGGAGAGACTGCCGAGGGAAAAGCAGAGGGTTATCGTACGTTGTGAGCGCGTTGGAACGTCCGTAGGTTGGATTATATGGGGTGACTGGATGACAGATATTGGACCTGATGCGGGCAAAGTCACCCACTGGATGCCCCTGCCCGCACCACCTGACAGCTGCACGCGGGAGGGAGGCGACAAAGGAAAGTGCGTCGGTTCATCCAGGCGGGGCGGTCATAAAAACTGTTTTGAACCGCGAGAGATGCCCAACGCCGACCCAAAGGGACTACAAGGGTTCCAACAGCATGACGCACATTCTGCGTCCGGGGCAAAAGAATCACATGGGCCAACTGGCGAATGCGGTGAAAATGTTTCCCACCCCGCGTGCAAATTGCGGCAGTGGAATGTCGAAGCATGGAGACGGCGGACAGGACTTGCAGACGGCAGTTGGTGGTCAACTGAACCCGACGTGGGTCGAGTGGCTGATGGGGTTCCCAATCGGGTGGACAGACTTAAATGCTTAGGGAATGCGGTAGTGCCCGCGCAGGCATATCCGATATTCCGGGCGATAGCAGAGGTGATGAAGATGCTTGATGAAAAGGTGGTGGCGATGTGAAAAGCGTCATCGAGCGCATGCAGGAGGATGGAAAACCATGCGCATGACGCGGGAGGAAGCAGTTGATTTTTTGAGCCAGTACGTTGGCAATGACTGTTACACGGAGAAATGCCAAGAGGCACACAGCATGGCGGTTTCCGCCCTCCTCCCCGTCACCCGGGAGCAGGTGGAGAAGGTGTGGAGGGGGTGCGAGAAGTGTAATGGTGCCGGGGAATACAGCAGATATGCTGAAAATCTGACCAAAATATTGCTCGCAAAGTATTGTCCCCATTGTGGTCGCCCGCTGACGGACGAGGCCGTGCAGATGATGATGGAGAGGTTGGAGGCGCTGAAAGATGG
>CAUEJN010000122.1 GCA_959018045.1 uncultured Butyricicoccus sp.
GGGCGATTACCGCAAGATACAGAGGTTATAACAGCAACTTTGAATATCGGTAATGTATCCCGCAAAAAAGTGTCGCGTTACGAAAAATAATCTGTATAGAGCGATTGTACGCAGTCTCATTATCATAGCTCATTTAGGGCAGAAAGTTAACAGAGAAGAGAAAAGTTACAGCGATATCCATAATATAATAGAAAGAAACAATCTTTTTTCTGGAAGAGCTGCATAAAAAGGTTTACTTTGCGCGGGATTGTGCTATGATAAAATTAAGTGAGATTTGCATAGAATCTTGCGGAGAGAACGGCAAAGGATGTGACGATTCACCATGAAAATGAAGATTACAGAGACCGTGCTGCGTGACGCCGAGCAATCGCTGATGGCGACCCGTATGCCGACATCTGACTTTGAGGGTATTTTAGACCGCATGGATCAGGCGGGTTACCATTCAATCGAGTGTTGGGGCGGTGCGACCTTTGATGCCTGCCTGCGTTATCTGCATGAAGACCCGTGGGAGCGCTTGCGAATTATCAAGAAGCACATGAAAAATACCAAGCTGCAAATGCTGCTGCGCGGACAGAACCTGCTGGGATATCGTCACTATTCAGATGATACCGTGCGTCGGTTTGTACGGGCATCGGTTGAGAACGGCATGGATATCGTGCGTATTTTTGATGCGCTTAACGACCTGCGTAATATTCAGACTGCGGTGGATGCCTGCCTGGAGGCGGGCGGACACGCGCAGGGCACGATTTGTTACACGATTTCTCCCATCCATAACCTGGAGATGTACGTGGGCTTGGCGAAGGAAATCGAGCGCATGGGCTGTCAGTCGCTGTGCGTCAAGGATATGGCCGGCATTATGAGTCCGAAGGAATGCTTCGATCTGGTCACTGCACTCAAGCAGGCGGTGTCGCTGCCTGTTTTTGTACATACCCATGCGACGACCGGCCTTGGATCGATGACTTACCTCAAGGCGGCTGAAGCGGGTGCGGACGGTATCGATACGGCGACAGCCTGCTTCTCGGGCGGTACCAGCCAGCCGACGACCGAGGCGATGGTCTACACGCTCTCCCAGATGGGCTATGACTGCGGTGTAGACAGCAAGATTTTGAAGGAAGTCAACGATTACTTCGAGCCCATTCAGAAGAAGTTCCTGGAAAACGGCACGTTTGACCCCTATGTACTGTCCACCAAGACAGATGCGCTGGTGTATCAGATTCCGGGCGGTATGCTGTCCAATCTGGTGGCACAGCTTAAGGCGCAGAACGCGATCGACAAGCTGGAAGCTGTGCTGGAGGAGACACCGCGCGTGCGCGCTGATCTGGGCTATCCGCCGCTTGTCACCCCGATGAGCCAGATGGTTGGCGTACAGGCCACTATGAACGTGCTGCTGGGTGAGCGGTATAAGAATATTGGCAAGGAGATCAAGGCGTATATTCACGGTGAGTACGGTAAAGCACCTGGTGAGATCAGTCCCGAACTGATTCGAAGGGTACTGGGCGATCAGCCGATGGTAACCGGACGCTATGCCGAGACGCTGGAACCCGAGTTCCCGGCAGCCAAGGCAGCACTGGGAGACCTTGCCGAGAGCGATCTGGATGTACTGTCCTATATTGTATTCCCGCAGCCTGCCGAGCAGTATTTCGAGGAGCGTGAGCGCAGGCGTGCACTGGTGACCTCGTACACCATCGAGGAGGTGCGATAAGCCATGCTGGGAAATCTGACGGGTGAATCCTTCCTGATTGCCATTTCAGGTATTGTCATCATCTTTATCATGTTGGCGGTGCTGTGTGCGTTTATTCCGCTCATCTCACGCTGTGTGCAGATGGTTGAGAGCCGCGGAAGAAAAGCAGCGACGGCAAAGCCTGCCGCACCGGCAGCACCCGCGCCGCAAGCTGCACCCGAACCCGCTGGCGGTGCGTATGGCGGTGAGGTTATGCTGATCGATGTAGACGAAAAGACCGCAGCCTGCATTATGGCAATTGTCAGCCATGAGACCGGTATTCCGCTCTCGGAACTGATTTTTAAGAAGATCAAGGCACTTTGACACAGGGGGAAGCGTCACCATGAAATATGTAGTCACCTTAAACGGAAAAAAATATGAAGTAGAAGTAGAACGCGGTCAGGCGACCGCTGTATATGCTGGCGAAGCCGCACCGGTCCAGGCTGCACCCGCACCCAAGACACCGGCTGCACCTGCCGCCGCTCCAGCAGCTGCACCGGCCGGTAAGGGCGAAGTCGTCGCAGCGCCCATGCCGGGTACGATTCTGGACATCAGATGTCAGGCCGGTCAGGCTGTCAAGGCGGGCGAGATTCTGTTCATCTTGGAAGCGATGAAGATGGAAAACGAGATCTGTGCGCCGCGTGACGGCACGGTAACGGCAGTCTGTGTGTCCAAGGCCAGCCCGGTCGAGACCGGTATGACACTGTGCACGCTGGCATAAGGGAGGATACATGGTATGGAATTCTCCTTCATTGGAACGCTGCAAAAAATCCTGGTAGAGTCCGGATTTGCAGCCTTTGCGGACGATCCGCGCAGTCTTGTGATGATTTTGATTGCGTGCGTTCTGTTGTACATGGGCATTGTCAAAAAATTTGAGCCGCTTCTGCTCGTACCGATCGCGTTCGGCGTGCTGATGGCGAACTTTCCGCTCACTGGACTGCTCAACCCACCCGATGCCAATGGCAATGTCGGCCTATTCTGGGTATTCTATCAGGGCGTTCAGTACGCGGTCTATCCGTCCATTATCTTCCTTGGAATCGGTGCAATGACCGACTTCGGCCCGCTGATTGCTCGTCCGTCGTCCATGCTGCTCGGCGCTGCCGCACAGTTTGGTATCTTCTCGGCATTCCTGCTGGCGCTGGGACTGGGATTTCCGGATAAGGTCGCAGCAGCAATCGGTGTTATCGGCGGCGCGGACGGCCCGACGGCTATCCTGACCGCATCCAAGCTGGCACCCGAGTATCTGCCGCCGATTGCCATCGCGGCATATTCGTACATGGCACTCATTCCGCTCATCCAGCCGCCGCTCATGCGTGCGCTGACCACGCAAAAAGAGCGTGAAGTCAAGATGGAGCAGCTGCGCCCGGTTTCCAAGACCGAAAAGATTGTATTCCCGATCGTGGTTTCGATCTTTGTCATCCTGCTGCTGCCCGAGACTGCACCGCTGATCGGTATGCTGATGCTGGGCAACCTGTTCCGCGAGTGCGGCGTGACCGATCGCCTGTCGGATACGGCACAGAATGCAATGGTCAATATCGTTACCGTGTTCCTGGGTCTGTCGGTCGGCTGTAAGGCGACTGCCTCCACCTTCCTGACTTGGGATACCATCAAGATCATCATTCTGGGTCTGCTGGCGTTCATGCTGTCGACTGTCGGCGGTCTGCTGTTCGGTAAAGTCATGTATAAGCTGTCCGGCGGTAAGATCAATCCGCTGATTGGCTCGGCTGGCGTGTCGGCTGTCCCGATGGCAGCGCGTGTGTCGCAGGTGGAAGGCCAGAAGGCAAACCCAGCAAACTTCCTGCTCATGCATGCAATGGGCCCGAATGTCGCAGGTGTTATCGGCTCGGCTATCGCTGCTGGCTTTATGATTAAGGTGTTCGGCGGCTAATCTTTCGCACCGCACCAATTCCGCCCGCAGGCGAAATAAAGCTTTCGCCAGCCTTTCTCGAAAGGCTGCGGGT
>CAUEJN010000123.1 GCA_959018045.1 uncultured Butyricicoccus sp.
GGGAGGAAATGCACGTTTCTGCACCGCCTATTGTACAGGAAAGCCGTGCACATTACGCCGATCCATCTTCGGTTCTGCGTGCATCGGTTATGCTGCTCGAGCATATCGGTGAAATCGAGCTGGCAAAGAAGCTCGACCGTGCGCTGGATATCTGCATGTTTGAGAAGAAGAAGTATGTCATCACCGGCCGTGACACCGGTGCAACCGCACAGCAGTTCACCGACTATGTGCTGGAGACCATTGCGTCGCTGTAAGTAATCAAATAAACCTGACAGGAGGTTGTCCGGATGGACAAAAAACAGAATGTATCCCGCGCGGTGATTCAGCGCTTACCGCGGTATTACCGGCACCTATCCTCTCTGCGGGCAAAGGGTGAGACGCGCATTTCTTCACGTAAGTTAGCGGAAATGCTGGGTCTGACCGCCTCACAGATCCGTCAGGACTTTAACTGTTTCGGTGGTTTTGGCCAGCAGGGCTATGGATACAGCATCGAAAAGCTGTGCGAAGGGCTGGAGGACATTCTGGGACTCAAGCGCGCGCACACCGCGGTACTCATCGGTGTGGGCAACTTGGGTCGGGCGCTTATTAAGAATTTCAGCTTTGAGAGCAATGGATTTAAATTGCTGTGTGCGTTTGACAGTGACCGTATGGTCATCGGCAGTGGCATGAACGGCGTGACCGTGCGTGACGTGTCCGAACTGTATGCGTATGTCGATCAGCATAAGCCGGATATTGCGGTTCTGACCGTACCGCATGCGATCGCACCCGCGCTTGCGCGTGAGCTTGTAGAGCATGGCGTGCGCGGACTGTGGAATTTCACAGGCGAAGATTTGCACTTGGAAAATCTGGGTGTACCGGTTGAAAACGTGCATTTTTCAGACAATTTAATGACGTTGTGCTACCAGGTCAATCAGAGCGAAGCACAATCTTAAAAACGAAAAAGAACGCCAGTTTGAATGGCGTTCTTTTTTTGCCCTTAATTGTCGCCGCGCAGCAGTTTGTCGGCATAGCCGCGCAATTGATCTTCGGTATGGATATTTTCGCTGCGATGTCCGATCATGCCTCGGATATATTCCGGCAGGCTGGTGTAATATTCAAAGATCTTTGGATCGGTCGTGAGCATTTCGCCCAGGTTTTGATACTGTTTCATTGTGTTCTCACCTCATAGTTCAGTATGCCCCAAAAAAAGTAGAATAAGCCCTTGACATAAAAGAAAAAATGGATTATTGTACTAATAATGTAATACAATAGTACAATAATACGAAGGAGGATTATCGTGAAGACAATGACGCTGGGAAAAAGACAATTTGGGGGATGCAATGGCTTCCAGCTCAAATTATTTGCGCTGATTACGATGACGATGGACCATTTGGCGGCATATCTGCCGGCTGGCATGGGTATTCCGGATTGGTTTCACCTGATTGGCCGGTTTGCTGCGCCGCTTTTTATGTTTTTCTGTGCAGAGGGGATTTTCTATACGCATAGCCGGAAAAACTATATGCTGCGCTTGTATATCGGCTGGGTGCTTATGAACCTGTGTAACAACTGGATCAGTCAGAAATTTGCGCAGCCCAGCGGCATAATTATACTAAACGGCATGTTCGGCACAATGTTCCTGGTGGTACTGACTGTTACATCTGTTGAACTGATACGCGCAGGGCAGAAGGAACGGGCGGTCAGGAAAATTGGAATGGGGCTGGCTGGCTTATTCTATTTTGTGGCTTCCTTTGCAGTGCAGTGTGGCGCATACATCGCAATGACCGGAATGTTTGATGCACAAACAGGCGAGATTACAAATAGAATGTTCCCTGTGGTACAGCGCGGCGTGCAGATCATGATGATTTTTGTGCCAAACCTGATGAATGTAGAAGGCGGTTTTCTGTTTGTGCTGCTGGGTGTAGCGTTTTATTATCTGCGTCGTTGGCGTATCGCGCAGGTAGCGGCGCTTGGCGTGTTGTGCCTGATCCAGTGGCTTGCACTGCCGCAATATTGGCTTACCGATCTGTTTATCTTCCTTGCGGCCATTCCGATCTGCCTGTATAATGGCCAGGCCGGCAGCAATCGTCACAAATTCCTGTTTTATTGGTATTATCCCGCGCACGTCTATCTGATCTATATTGTCGGCTATTTGCTTATGACGCGGTGGGGTGTTGCATACTAAAAAAGTGAGCCGTCCGGTATCGGCCGGACGGCTTTTCTGGGTTTATTGGATGTGTTCTTCACAGAAATTATCCAGAACACGGAATCCCATCTCGCCGGGAGAGGCCAGGCGATAGGTGCGGATGCTGACGCTGTCAGCCGTGGGACACAGCCGCTTTTCCGGTTCCAATCGAAAACAGGTCTGCTGTACATGTGGTCGCTTTGTCATATTGCATCACCTCGGATGCAGTATGTGCCAGACCGGGCGAAACCATGAGCTTACTTTTCAAAATCCTCAAACGGATCGTCAAAAGACTGCTCGGTGCTCAGGTCGTACGGCGTGGTCTGGTAGACATAGTAGTTGAGCCAGTTGGTGTAAAGCAGCTGACCATGCGAACGCCAGGTGACCTTAGGCTCCAGCGTCGGGTCATCATTTGGGAAGTAGTGGCGCGGGATCTGGGGTTCCAGACCGCGGCTCAGATCACGAAAATATTCCTGCTTGAGCGTATCACGATCGTATTCCGAGTGCCCCAGCACAAAAATCTGACGTCCATTGCGTGCCTCTACAATATAGACACCGGCCTCGTCGGAAACCGAGAGCAAGCGCAGTTCGGGATGCTTGGTGATCTCGGATGCACGCACTTCGGTGTGACGGCTGTGCGGAGCAAAGAAGACGTCGTTAAAGCCGCGCAGCAGACGTTCGGTCGGTACCAGAACGCGGTGCTCAAAGATACCGCTTATCTTTTCGGGGAGAACATACTTGGGCACATGATAGTGGTGATACAGGCCGGCCTGTGCACCCCAGCAGATATGCAGCGTGGAATGTACGTGCGTTTTGGTCCACTCCATAATCTCGACCAGCTCGTCCCAGTAATCGACTTGTTCAAAGTCCATCAGCTCAACCGGCGCACCGGTGATGATGAAACCGTCATACCGATTATGCCGAATGTCGTTGAACGTCTTGTAGAATGTCAGTAAATGATCTTCCGGCGTATGCGTGGACTTGTAGGTCTCGGTCTGTACCAAATCAATTTCAATCTGAAGGGGCGTGTTGGACAGACAGCGCAGGATTTGAGTCTCGGTTGTGATCTTGAGCGGCATCAGGTTCAGCAGAGCGATGCGAAGCGGACGAATGTCCTGTGTAATTGCGCGGCGCTCGGTCATAACGAATATGTTTTCCGATTCCAACACCGCGCGTGCGGGAAGACTGTCGGCAATTTTGATCGGCATAAGCGGATTCTCCTTTAACGGGAATATAGTACTTTACCATTATAACGCAGTAGACAAAAGAATGGAAGATGGCTGGCAATCAAGATCGCAAAATAGAATAAGAAGAAAGAGGGAAAATGCAAAAAATGAGAAAAAATCGTTGACAGATGTCGAAGAGAGTGATATTCTTATTAAGTCACAGACCTGTGTTGTGACTGCCATACGATGAAAACTGTAAAGTTTAGAACCTCGAAAACAATAAGTGTTCAGAAAGTTCAAAAAACTTATTGACAGGGACGCTTCACTGTGGTATTATAAATAAGCTGACCACA
>CAUEJN010000124.1 GCA_959018045.1 uncultured Butyricicoccus sp.
CTGCACGGAGAAGGAGCGAGATATGATTTTTGCAGTAAACGCATGGGGCGTTTATTGGGATCATTGCAAATGAAATAGGGGGTCGACAAAATGAATGTTTTTGAAAAGCTGTCTGCGGCCGCTGTTGTGCCGGTTATGGTGTTGGACGACGCAAAAAACGCGGTAGCAACCGCGGAAGCGTTACTTGCCGGCGGCGTGGACGTGATGGAGATCACGTTCCGCACGGCGGCTGCTGCGGACTCGATCAAATCCGTCGCCGAAAACTGCCCCGAGATGCTCGTCGGCGCAGGCACGGTCATCACGCTCGAACAGTGCAAAAAAGCCGTCGAGTGCGGCGCAAAGTTCATCGTTGCACCCGGCTTCGATGAAGAGGTCGTCCGCTGGTGCGTGGATAATGGTGTCGCTGTGACCCCCGGCTGTGTCACCCCGACGGAGATCATGGCCGCGATGAAGCTCGGCCTCAGGGTCGTGAAGTTCTTCCCGGCTGGCGTCTACGGCGGTCTGTCCGCGATGAAGGCCCTGTCCGGCCCGTTCGGCGGCATCAAGTTCATCCCGACTGGCGGCGTCAACGGCCAGAACATCGGCGAGTTCATCGCCGCGCCGTTCATCCATGCCGTCGGCGGCAGTTGGGTTTGCCCGAAGGCGGACATTGCAGCCGGTAATTTTGAGAAGATCACCGCGCTCTGCAAGCAGGCGAGAAGCGCTGCGCTCGGTTTTGAAGTCGCGCACATCGGCGTCAACTGCGAAGATGCCGCTGCGGCGTCCGCAGTCTGCGAGAAGCTGAACGAGGCGTTCGGCCTGCCGGTCAAGGAAGGCAATTCCTCCATCTTTGCCTCCAACGGCATCGAGGTCATGAAGACGATGTTCAAGGGTAAGAACGGCCACATCGCCGTCCGTACGAACTCTGTTGCGCTGGCTGTGGCAGAGCTGGAGAAGAACGGCTTTGTCTGCGATATGGAGAGCGCCAAGTATAAGGGCGAGCGGATGACCTCTGTCTATCTCAAGGACGAGATCGGCGGCTTTGCGGTACATCTGCTGCAGAAGTAAGGAGGACGAGCAATGAAAGTTCTGACATTCGGCGAGATCATGCTCCGCCTGAAGGCACCGGGAATGACGCGGCTGCTGACCGATCACTATTTGGAAGCCACCTTCGGCGGCGGCGAGGCCAACGTGGCCGTGTCGCTGGCCAATTATGGCATGGACGTCGGCTTCCTGACCGTCCTGCCCGATAACCCCATCACGGACGCCTGCGTGCGCGAGCTGCGCGGCTTCGGCGTCGACACATCCCGCATCGTGACCGGCGACGGCCGCTTCGGCGTCTACTATGTCGAGGGCGGCGCGAACCAGCTGCCGAGCCGCGTGGTCTACGACCGTGCCTGGTCGGCCATCGCGATGGCCAAACCCGGCGACATCAACTGGGACGAGGCGTTTGCGGGCGTCGAGTGGTTCCACATCACGGGCATCACCCTGGCCATCAGCGAGTCTGCGATGGAGCTCAGCCTGGAGTCTGTGAAGGAAGCCAAGAAACGCAACATCACGGTCTCCTGCGACCTCAACTACCGCAAGAATCTCTGGAAATATGGCAAAAAGGCCAGCGAGGTCATGCGCGAGCTTGCCAAGTACGTCGACGTGGCGATCGCCAACGAGGAAGACGTGCAGAAGTCGCTTGAAATTACCGTCGACGTCGACGTCGAATCCGGCGAGCTGGACCGCGAAAAGTACCGCGCGCTCGGCAATAAGGTCCTCGAGGCCTATCCGAACATGAAGTGCATCGCAATCACGCTGCGTGAGTCGCATTCCGCCGACTGGAACGGCTGGGCGGCCTGCCTGAACGACGGTAAGGACTTCTACGTGTCCAAGAAGTACGAGATTCGGGACATCATCGACCGGGTCGGCGGCGGCGACAGCTTTGCGGGCGGCCTGATCTACGGTCTGAACCACTACGAGGACAAGCAGTCTGCACTCGAGTTCGCAGTTGCGGCGAGCTGCCTGAAGCACAGCATCCCCGGCGATTTCAACCGGGTCACCGTCTCCGACGTCACCAAGCTCATGGGCGGCGACGGCACCGGCAGAGTGCAGAGATAAAGAGGAGAGCATCAGCATCATGGAATGGATCAATGAAAAAGCCAAAACTCTGAAGCAGGGCGCCATCCGCGCCATGTTTGACCGTGCGAACACCATGACCGGCGTCATCAGCCTCGGCATCGGTGAGCCGGATATGCCGACGCCGAAGCTGGTCTGCGAGGCCTGCAAAGAAGCGCTCGACAAGGGCATCACGCACTATACGCCGAACGTCGGCACGCTCTCGTTCCGTCAGGCGATCGCGGAAAAGTCCTATCTGAAGGATCTGCACTATGACCCGAACACGGAGATCATCATCACCAACGGCGGCATGGGCGCGCTGAGCCTGCTGTTCCTCGTCCTGCTGAACAAGGGCGACGAGATCCTGATCCAGGACCCGCAGTGGCTGAACTATGTGGCCCAGGTCACGTACTGCGACGGCACGGCCGTCCGCGTTCCCACGGATCTGGCGCACAACTTTGAAATGCAGCCGGAGACCATCGAAAAGCTCATCACGCCGCACACCAAGGCGCTGATGATCAACACCCCGAACAACCCCACCGGCTCCGTCATGACGCGCGAGACGATGGCGAAGATCGCGGAGCTGGCCGTCAAACACGACCTGCTGGTCATCTCCGACGACGTCTACAACACCCTGCTCTACGCCGGAGAAGAGGCACCCTGCATCGCGTCCTTCCCGGGGATGAAAGAGCGGACGGTCATCATCAACAGCTTCTCGAAGTCCTATGCCATGACCGGCTGGCGCATCGGCTTTGTCGCGGCCCCGGCGGAGATCGTCGACCGCATGACCAAGTGCCAGGAGAACTTCAACGCCTGCGCCAATGCGCCCGGCCAGTACGCGGCGACTGTCGCGCTCGACCATCCGGAGCTCTGCGAAGAGCTGCGTCAGGTCTTTGAGCGCCGTCGCAGCATCCTGCTCGACGGTCTGGCCAAGATCGACGGCATCCGCTGCAACCGCCCGAACGGCGCGTTCTACGTCTTTGCCAACATCAGCAGCTTCGACCTGAGCAGCGTCGAGTTCTGCAACCGCCTGCTCGACGAGCAGGAGGTCGTCTGCATCCCGGGCAGCGCCTTCGGCGAATGCGGCGAGGGCTTCATCCGCATCGCGTATACCTGCTCGGATGAGAACCTGCACGAGGCGCTCCGCCGCATCGAGGCTTTCTGCAGATCACTCTGATAACCCTTTTCCATTCCTGCCAGCGGCAGGCTCACAGCGCTGCACCTGAATGATCGGCTAACGTTGAACGTTCCTGTGCAGCACTGCGCATTTATATAGGCACGAGCTTTGAAAACAAGATGACATGGGTTATCCCGCATATGCCATTAAGCATTAAGATAGAGATGAGGAAATACAAAAACCGCGCCGGCTGCAATGAACCGCCCCCCATTTGTTAGACGAGTAGGACGCTTGAAATTAGCGCTAAAATTGCGCCACAGTTGACAAACACCAGCTTAGCACGGTTGCCGCCGGCGCGCAGAGTTCGGGCCAGTTCCACCCCGTTTTCTGCCCCCATAAGAATATCCAGCAGGTACAGGTCATACCGCAGGCCGCTCCGCAGCTCCGCCAGCAGCACAGCGGGGGACTGATAGCCCTA
>CAUEJN010000125.1 GCA_959018045.1 uncultured Butyricicoccus sp.
GCAGGCTTGCGCACGCTGTCGCGCACCACGCCTTCGATGTAGTCATAGACTGCGTCCGCGAACATCATCTCGTGATCGTGTCCGATCTCGTGTGCGCTGAGTGCGTCGGCCAGATCGTCCATTTCCTGACGCTGCTCTAGGGACAGCTGGACGTGCGAGACGATCTGCGGGTCGTCCTCGAGCAGTTTGGCTGCGTAGAACGGACGGCTGCACGCACGGATGTTGGTCTGCTCCAGAATTTCGGCACCGCGCCGGATGGCCGCGCCCACGCCGTGCAGGTAGGCAGGCTGATGGGTGGGCGGCTGCATTTCGCCGGTGACCGCCTCGAGCAGTGCGTCCATGCCCAGACCGCGTCGCGCCGAGATCGGGTAGACCGGTACGCCCAGCCGCTCGCACAGCTTGGTGCAGTTAATACGAATATCCTGCGACTCAACGTCGTCGATGAAGTTGAGCGCGATGACCATGGGCAGCCCCAAACCGATCAGCTGCATGGTCAGGTACAGGTTGCGTTCCAGATTGGTTGCGTCCACGATGTTCAGAATACCGTCCAACTCGTCGGACAGCACGAACTCGCGCGCGATGATCTCCTCCTGGGTGTAGGGGGAGAGCGAATAGATACCGGGCAGGTCGACCACGTCGGTGCGCTTGCCCTGATAGTTGATGTGACCGGTTTTTCGATCGACTGTGACACCGGGCCAGTTGCCAACGTGCTGGTTGGAACCGGTCAGACGGTTGAACAGGGTGGTCTTGCCGCTGTTCGGGTTGCCGATGATTGCAAGCGTATGCATGGCTCAACCCTCCAGTTCGATTTTGGCGGCTTCGTCCCGCCGCAGTGATAAACTATATCCGCGCAGGCGCACCGCGATCGGGTCGCCAAAGGGCGCGATGCGCTCAACCGTGATGCGCACGCCTTTGGTGATGCCCATATCGAGGAAGTGCCGCTTGACTGCCCCCGCAGCCGTCAGGCCGTCCACCACACCGGACTGCCCGGGCTTCAGTCCCGCAAGCGTTTTTTTCATGTTTTTTCGATTCCTCCATTTTGTTGCCATAGGTTAACTTCTCATGCATTATTGTAAGCTAAACCTAACCGTTCTGTCAATGTGAAAAGCAACAAAACTCGCCCGGTTCTCGCGGATGCTTTTGTCAGCTGCGCAGAATGGCGCAAAATGGGGGAAAATACGGCGGTGAACGGGGTACAAGAGTTGAAGCAGGGGGTAAAATATGATATGATAGCACCAATCTGAAAAAATTACCCAATGAGAAAGGATGTACAAATATGGCAGATGCATTGGCCTATCTCCGTCAGAGACAGGAGAATGGAGGCTTTAACGAACTGATGGGACTGCGTGTCAACCATATCCGGCAGGGCTACGCCGAGATCGAGCTGCCCGCCAAGCCTGATAACCTAAATCCGCTCGGCAATGCACACGGCGGTGCAATCTTTGCGCTGTGTGATGTAGCAGCCGGCACGGCGGCGGCCTCTTATGGCCGCGTGGGTGTGACGCTGAACGCATCCATCAACTATCTGCGCCCGGGCAAGCAGGGCAAGAACCTGATTGCAAAGACCCGTGAGATCAAGGTCGGACGCACGACGGCAGTCTACGGCGTGGACGTGACCGACTCCGACGGCACTGAGGTCGCAAACGCGACCTTCACCATGTATTACGTGGGCGACAGCGCCACGCTGCTCAAGTGACCGGAGCGGTAACCGAACCGCTGCTCGCGTGGTATGATGCCGGACACCGTGACCTGCCCTGGCGCAGGACGCGCGATCCCTATCGGATCTGGCTGTCCGAGATCATGCTGCAGCAGACGCGAGTCGAGGCGGTCATTCCTTATTATGAGCGGTTTCTGTCAGCCTGCCCGACTGTGCGTGATCTGGCCGACGCGCCTGAGGAAACTTACCTTAAACTGTGGGAGGGACTGGGCTATTACAGTCGGGTGCGCAATCTGCACAAGGCGGCGCAGGTCATCTGCGACACTTACGGCGGACAGATGCCCGCAGACCATGCTGCACTGTTAAAACTGCCGGGAATCGGAGATTACACTGCGGGTGCGGTGGCGTCCATCGCCTTTGACATTGCCGAACCGGCAGTCGATGGCAACGTTCTGCGCGTGGTCGCACGCATTACAGGCGACGAGCGTCCGATTGACGATGCTAAGGTCAAAAAGGACATGCGGGCGCAGGTGGCGGCTATCATACCGCACGACCGCCCGGGTGCGTTCAATCAGGCGATGATGGAGCTGGGTGCGGTCGTGTGCATTCCGAATGGTGCACCGCGCTGCGGAGACTGTCCGCTCATGCACCTGTGCCGCGCCTGCCACGAACAGACCACCGACCGCATCCCGGTGCGCACACCCAAGAAGGCGCGCACGGTCGTGCACCGCACGGTATTGCTGCCGCGCTGCGGCGGTCTGGTCGGCATTCGCAAGCGACCGGACACCGGTCTGCTCGCGCGCATGTGGGAACTTCCAGCCTACGAGCACCCGCTCGAACCGTCCGCCCTGCGCGACCAGCTCGCAGCTGACGGCTGGAAGGTGGAGCGCATGCTGTCGCTGCGACCGGCAAAGCACATTTTCACACACATCGAGTGGCACATGACCGGCTACTACGTCGAGCTGTCCGAGCCGGTGGAAGACCTTACTTGGGTAACGCCGTCCGCGCTGCGCGGCGATTATGCCCTGCCGTCGGCCTTCCGTGCCTTTTTGAAGGTCATCGAGGAGGAGACATAAATGGAATATACTCGCGTCACCCACAATTTCCCGCCGCTCTTTGCACCCGACTCCCGGGTACTCATTCTGGGTTCCATTCCCAGTCCCAAGTCGCGCGAGCAGGCATTTTTCTACGGTCATCCGCAGAACCGGTTCTGGCCGGTGCTGGCGGCCGTGTTTGGGGAGGAAGCGCCCCAGACCATCGAGCAAAAACGCAGTCTTGCGCTGCGTCACCATATTGCCATGTGGGACACGCTGGCAGCGTGTGAGATTCGCGGCGCGAGCGATACGTCCATCCGCAATCCCGAGCCCAACGACCTACCTTGGCTGATCGCCCAGACCCAGGTCAAGGCGATTTTCTGCACCGGTGCGACCTCGCACAAGTACTACCGTAAGCTGTGTCAGGACAAGACAGGCATCGAGGCTGTCTGCCTGCCGTCGACCAGTCCGGCAAATGCTGCATGGTCGAAAGAGCGCCTGATTGAGGCCTATCGTGTGATTGCGCAGGCGGTCGAGGCGAACGCATAAGAGGGCAAAAGTAGTGTAACGGCTTTGGTTCGACAAATGTGAAAACAAAGTGACAAGAACGTACAAAACCAGTCCAAAATTGACTGGTTTTGTTTATTTTATGCAAGATGACAAGACAAAAGAAACAAAAATGCATAATTGAAACCATATATTTTTTGTCCGAAGGTATGTAGCGAAATTGTGCGGGCAGAGCTATAATAAAAGTATCCGATTGCACAGGTTTTGTGTCTGTGCAGCGGTGCATGAATATTGTATCCAAATCGAGAACCCAGCAAGGTAGTGAGAAGACATATAACCCGGTCACCCGGGAGGAACATGAGGAGTTTCGTTATGAATCTGTATATGCGCAACCATGCAATAAACCATTGGCCCGACGTAGACAGCTATGGCTGTATTTTTATGTATGCCACGCACTGTGATTTGACCACAGCATAT
>CAUEJN010000126.1 GCA_959018045.1 uncultured Butyricicoccus sp.
AAGAGTCCGGTTTGACAGAATTCGGACATGAGCGTAAATAAAATCCTGCCTGCTTCGGCCCCCTTACATAGTAGATGACATAACCTGCGATGCCGGACACAACGACCAGTGCGATGGTGGACACGTTGGTGAAGACGGCAAGTGCGCAGATGATGAGAAAGATAGCGATGCCGCTTTTGTCGGTGATGGATTTTTTACCCAGCTTGAGTACGGCGTCAAGAATGAGCGCGCAGACGCAAATCCGAACCCCGGCAAATGCATGCTTGACCAAGGGAAACGAGGCGTAATTTTGCAGAAATGCCGCGATGAGCACGATAATGACGAGCGACGGGCTGAGAAATCCGAGTGTTGCCACGATGGCACCAGGCAATTTTTTGTATTTGTAGCCGATAAAGGTCGAGGTGTTGATCGCGATGATACCGGGGGTGCACTGACCGATGGCGTAATAATCCATCAGTTCTTCCTCGTTCGCCCAGTGGTATTTCTCCACGATCACGCGCTGGAGCAGGGAAAGCATGGCGTAGCCGCCGCCAAAGGTACAGATCCCGATGCTGAAAAACACCCGGTACAGCTTCCATAAATCTTTCATCTTGTGTCCTCCTTATTTTTTATGTGCATACAGCCTGTGGCCTGCTATAATATAAAGTAATTGATGCAGAAAGAAGGCTGACCTCTGTGAAACTTTCCCAACTCAAATATTTTCAGGTCGTGTGCAAGCATAACAACCTGACCCGCGCCGCCGAAGAGCTGCACATTTCGCAGCCGGGTTTGACGCATGTCATCCAGGAGATGGAACAGGAATTCGGTCTGACCCTGTTTCTGCGGCGGAATAAGAGACTGGTTCTGACCGAGGAAGGCAGAAAATTCTTGGAAGAAGCCAATCTTCTGTTACAGCAGAGCGATTATTTTGTCAGCCGCATGAAATTTCTGGGACAATCCAACCAGATCATTCGCATGGGCCTGCCGCCGGCCAGCGCGACGCTGTTTTCTTCCGTCCATCATGCACATGCTGCACAGGCAGTCTCCGCAAATCAAAATTGACGTCGTAGAGATCGGCAGCCTGACAAATCAGCAAAAAATACTGGATGGAGAGCTGGACGCGGCGCTGATCTCGACCAACGCGCCGGTTTCGGCAGCATTTGGCGGCTATCTGCTCGCACGAACCAGAATTTGCTTGTACGTGACAGCCGATCACCCGTTTGCCGGGCGGGAAGAAATCTCACTGCGCGAAGTGTGTTCCATACCGCTGGTCATGCCTACAGAGGAATTTTTTTTGACCACAAACACACTCAAAACCTGTGCGCAGAATAAGTTAACACCCGATATCATGCTGCACACCAACCAAATTGCCATCGCCAGTCAGTTGGTACAAAACGGGACAGCAGGAACGCTGCTGTTTCACGGCACGCTGCCGGAGTGCGCTGCATATCGCGCCATTCCGGCGCAGGAGTTTGACGACGTGTACATTTATCTGATCTGGAATCAGTATAATCCGCTCAGTACAGCGCTCAAACAGCTCATTCGTGCGACAAAAACGGTCTATCCACAGCCAGTGGTCGATTTCTATTGTAGAGAGATCGAAGCGGAAAGTCCAATACGTAATCCTTAGTCTGTCATAAAAAAATTCAATACCACGTCCATGTATTGGTATCATGGCGTGACACAGCAGGGGGATTTTTGGGTATCAAAAATCCCCCTCGAGCATGCTCAAAGGGATTTGGTGCCCCGGATGATTTGCGTTACATCCGGCGATAGACAATGCTGGGACGGCCGCCCGTGCCGTAATTGATTTCCGACTGCACCCAACCGATTTCGACCAGGTAATTGACGTACCGGCGCACGGTGACGGTGGACAGGCCGACGTGCTCGGAAATCTGCTCGCAGGTGTACTGCTCGTCGGTGTGGGACAGAAATTCCAGAATATGTTCGAGCGTTTTTGTCTGCATGCCCTTGGGCGCGGGCAGATTGGGGGCCGCGATGGGGTCAGCAGCATCGACAAACAGACGATCGAGATTTTGCTGGTTGACCGAGCCGCCGCGCAGCGCTTCTTTCCGGCGACAGAAATTGTCAAGCGCCTGTCGGAAGCGCTCATAGGAGAAGGGTTTGACCAGAAAATCGGCAACACCCAGCCGCAGCAGCGATTCGACGGTCTCGGAGTCGTTCGCGGCGGTAATCATAATGACCTCTGCGCTGACACCGGCAGTGCGCATGCGGTGCAGCAGCTCCAGACCGCTCATCTGGGGCATGTAGACATCTAAAATGACCAGATCGACCGCATGAATGCGCAGATACTCCCAGGCTGCATTACCCGCTTCAAAGGTACGGATGACATGGAATCGACCGTCTTTTTCGGTGAAGCGCGTGTTGAGCATGGAAATCATGGGGTCATCTTCAACGATCACAACTTGGTACATGATGTGTTTCCTCCAGTGTCGGGGTGTGGTTGGGGATGGTGACGACGAACGTCGTGCCGACCATGGGCACCGACTCGACGCGGATGGTGCCGCCGCACGACTCGATGGCCTCGCGCACCAGATATAGGCCGGTGCCGCGCTCTTTACCCTTGGTCGAGTATCCGCGCTCGAAAATGTGGGACAGTACCTCGGGGCTCATGCCCGGGCCGGTGTCGTCTACGCTCAAAATCAGTCCGAGGTCTTCCTCACGAATGCTGACCGTGACCTCACGGGACAGCGAAGTCGGCGCGCCTCGGAAGGCATCGAATGCGTTATCGATCAGATTGCCAAGGATGGTGATGTACAGGTCGGTGCTCAGATAGGAGCAGAGTGCGTGCACCTTGGTGGCCGGGTCGAGTTTGAGCTGGATGCCGAGCTCGGACGCGTGGCTCATCTTGCCGATGAGCAGGGCAGCGACCGACGGGTCGGCAATGCGCTCGGCGATAAAGCCGATGGACTGGGAACGGGACTGGGTGATGTGCAGCACATACTCCTCGGCCTTATCGGCTTCGCCCAGTTCGAGCAGACCCAAGATGACGTGCAGTTTGTTCATAAAGTCGTGCATGTGGGCGCGCATGGCCTCGACGATGTGGCGTACACCGGTCAGGTCTTCGGCCAGACGGGTGACCTCGGTGCGGTTGCGGAAGATGGCGACCGCGCCCTCGATGACGTTTCCGCGGCGTAACAGAATGCGGTCGGACAGAATATGTACCTGTCGGCCAACATCGACGCTGACGCTGTACGCGCCCTCGCCGGTGCGGATGACGTCGAGCAGTCCGGTGTCGTTGTACAGCTCGTCGAGCGGACGATCCTGCCAGGTTTGTCCTTGCAGGTGGAGCATTTCCTGCGCCGCGGCATTGATATAGATAATATGTCCATTGGTGTCGACTGCCAGCACGCCTTCTTCAAGCGCTTCCAGAATATCCATGCGTTGGCAGAACAGGTCGGTCAGGTCGCGGGGTTCAAAACCGAGCAGTTCGCCTTTGAGGTGTTGAGTGAAACGCAGCGAGAGGTAAATGCCAACCGCAAGCGCGATGATGGCGACAATGAGGTACTGACCGAGCGTGATAAACACCTGACTGTGAATTTCGCTCAGGTAGACACCGGCAGCGACCATGCCGATGACGTGTTCACCGGTCACGTCATAGACGGCAGCATAAGCACAGCGCTCCATGCCGGCGGGCGCTTTGCCGTCGTCTCCCTTTCCCC
>CAUEJN010000127.1 GCA_959018045.1 uncultured Butyricicoccus sp.
TCTTGCGTACACTTTGAGATACGATCGTAAAAATCAGTCAAGCTAACGCGGTCGCTGACAGCAATCAGATAACGTCCCGACGTACAGCCGAATACCTGCGCCAGAACAGCAGCCATCTCCTCAGACGTTGCGGAAATCAAAACCACCTCGCCTTTGATGATTGCATTCATGTCATCGGTGAGCAGCTGACAGCCGCTGGCTGCAAATCGCTCGATCTCCGGGCCATCGGCCTTGGACAGAAAAATGTTTTCTGCCGGAATCACATCATCTTTCAAAAGTGCGTCCACGGCACGGGAAAGATGGTCGCTCGTACCAAGGCACGCAATTCGGATCTTATGTGCCATAACTCATTCTGCCTTTCAAAACAACATTGCTTAACGTGTAATCTCCACGCATATTATATGATAAAGTAACCAAATTTTGCAATGCAATTTCTCGCAGATCGCACAAATTCGTTTGGTCTTACAAATCGCCGTCCATGGCTTCAACTGCTTTAAGGTAGATTGCACATTCCAGACGCTTCTTTTCCATCTTGCATCCCATCTCATACGGGACGTTCAGATCGTGGCTGAAATTGTGATTTGCCGCAGAGCAGCCGCCCGAGCAATAGAACTTTGCCCAGCAATCGCCGCACTTCTCACGGGTATAGATGTTCATGGACGCAAACTTGTGTGCGATGTCCATGTCGAACGAACCGTCCAGAACCGAACCCTGCTTGAATGCCTCGTTGCCAACGAACTGATGGCAGGGGTAGATGTCACCTTCGGGCGTAACCGCAACGTACTCATAACCGGCACCACAGCCGCGCAGACGCTTAACAACGCAGGGACCCTGATTGAGGTCTACCATGAAGTGGAAGAAGTGGAAGGGCTTGCCCTCCTTGCGGCGTGCCTCCATGATATCGGTCAGGCGGTCGTACTCGGCATAGATCTTGTCCAGATCTGCCTCGGTCAGCTCGTAGCCGCAGCCGTCCTCAGCCGCAACCGGCTCAACCGACAGGCGGTCAAAGCCTTCATCTGCGATATGTACAACGTCCTCTGCGAAGTCCAAGTTCTTGCCGGTGAAGGTACCGCGTGCGTAGTAGTCCAGCTTGGGATCGCGCTTCTCGACCAGCTTCTGGAACTTGGGCACGATGATATCGTAGCTGCCTGCACCCGAAACGGTCTTGCGCATCTCGTCGTTGACCGACGGACGGCCATCGAGAGACAGGACAACGTTATCCATGTTGGCGTTGATGTAGTCGATCTTCTCGTCGTCGAGCAGCAGACCGTTGGTGGTGATGGTAAAGCGGAACTTCTTGCCGTGCTCCTCCTCGATCGAACGGGCATAGTCAATGGTCTGCTTGACCGTATCCCATGCCATGAGCGGCTCGCCGCCGAAGAAGTCAACCTCGATGTTGCGGCGCTTGCCCGAGCGTGAGATAACAAAGTCGATTGCCTTCTTTGCCACCTCAAACGGCATGATCTTACGGCCGGTGCCGAAGTCGCCGGTGGATGCGAAGCAGTACTGGCATCTCAGGTTGCAGTCATGTGCGACGTGCAGGCACAGTGCCTTGACCGGTGCGCCGACCGGGATGTACTTGGACACGTCAATGTAATCGTCGTCCGCAAACAGCTGGCCGTTCTTCTTGAGGTCGTACAGCTCTGCGTACGCCTCGCGTACAGCTGCTGCGTCGTACTGCGGCAGCGCCTCCACAATGGCGTCCGGGCAGGTTTCGGTCATCTTCTCATCGATCAGGCCGGATACCGCGTAGGATACGTCGTCGAGCAGGTGCACGGCACCGCTATTGACGTCCAGCAGGAAATTCAGGCCTTTCTTGGTAAAACGATGGATCATCGCTTGTTCCTCCGTATCTATGATGGTTCTGTGTTATCGGAAAAAGGATTTTTGGGAATGTACGGGTCATCTGACACAAAACAGCGAGGCGCACCATCCGGCACGCCCCGCAGCTCGATTCCTCGAAATTACTTGCTCTGCTCGCACTTCTGGTTTGCAACGGTGCAAGAAGTCTTGCAAGCGGACTGGCAAGAAGTCTGGCACTCACCACAGCCGCCGTGTGCTGCAGTCTGCTTCAGGGTTGCGGAAGTCAGGGTCTTGATATGGGTCATGATACGTACCTCCCGTTTTTTAGAATATGTTTATTTTCTGCGTTTTTTATGCTGCCGACGACGTCGGGCACCCAAAACGCCGCCCACCGCCGCACTGGCGATGGTCAGAATCGCGTTGATCAGCAGGCGCGAAAGCTGCACCTGCTCACCAAACCACGCGAAACTCAAAATTGCAAGACAGGCAAACACAATCACTCCGGCAGCCAGACCCCAAAGGGGCTGCCACGCAGAGGAACGTTTGGCCGCGAGGAACGCGGCACACAGACTGCCAAGCACCAGACACAGATCGGCCCAAAGCGCGATCTTGTCCGCCGGAAGACCGCCCATCAGGACGGCCAGCGCACAGGCGGCCATCAAGGCCAGCGTGAGCGCAAATCCGGTCAGTACGGCTGCACCGAGTACAGCCGGTACCGACGGCCCGGATTGATTTTTGTTCATAGAGGTCCCTCCCGCCCAAAGAACTTTGCTATCAAGCTATTCGGCGGGCGACGACATTATGCCTTCGGCTCTTCGACCTTGTCAGTCGGAGCTGCCTCCTTACCGCGGATTGCCCAGCGATACAGCTTGAGCTTGGTGCGGTCAGCAGAGGTCTCAATGACGATAGTATCCTCCTTCAGGCTTACGACCTTACCAATGAAGCCGCCGATCGTGGAAATCTCATCACCGACCTGGATCGAATTTCTCATGTCACGCTCAGCCTTATCGCGCTTGCGCTGCGGGCGGATGAGGAAGAAATAAAAAATCACGACCATCAGAATGATGGGCAAGAATGTTCCTAAAATCTGGCTATAGTTGTTCAGCATCTGTAAAACACCTCCTACCGTATAACATCAGTACTACCATTATATACAAGCGGAGGCAAAATTACAAGCCCTAAAAACTTTGTAACCGCTGTCTTTTGGTTGGAACGCATCACAATCAGGCGAAGTAGACCGGGCTGGACATGGCGAGCAGCTGACCGTACTGTCCGTCCTTGTCACCATACAGCTCAACACGCAGCCAGCGGTCGCCCTCAGCCTGCACGCAGAACAGGTCGCCGCGGTACGGATACTTCTTGGTACCCGCAGGGCCGGTCAGTGCAATCTCGCGCACCTCGATGCCCCACTTTTCCCACATATTCCGGCGTTCGGTCATGCGCACGTCCACGCGAACCTCGCAGGCACCGGTCTTGAGGGTATCGCCCAGATTATATTCTTTGCCTTCCTGGTGGACTTCGATATCCATGGTGGGGCCAAGGGTCACATACGTGCGTCCGGCACGCAGCGCATCCAGCGCATTCTCCTGCGTGACCTTACCCTCGGGCAGTCCCAGATAGGTCGCCGTGGTGATGACCGCCTCACTATCCTTACAGTGCCAGTCACGGCCAGCCGTGCACGCCAGATGATGTCCCTCGTTGAGCAGACGGGTCCACCACTCAATCGCCATGATGTTCTTGGTGCGCACCATCGGGTCTTCCTGCGACCAGACCTCAATATAGGTGATGTCATCCCAGTTCTTAACCTGAAAATCCCAACGGCAGCCCGCACACATCCC
>CAUEJN010000128.1 GCA_959018045.1 uncultured Butyricicoccus sp.
TCTTCCTGGTGCATCCACTCCTGATAGGTTGCGTAAGCTGGGTGCGTGGGCTGGTTCATGGGCTGCTGTGCGTTCGAAGCGAACGACTGCTGCGCACCGGTGTTGGTGTGGTACGGCTGCTCAGGATGGAGCGGTCGGGGCTGGGTATCCATGCGGTCGGAAGCGATGTCCGACGGCTGTTCGAAGACGCGCTGGTCGGGATACTGCGTATCCGGGGCCGGATGGAATGCGTTGTGTTCCGCGTTGGGCTGATTCGGTGTGGTCTGGGAAGATGTATCGTTGGTTTCCCTGGGATTACTATTTGAATTGTTTTTATTCTGAAGATCCATGATCTAACACCCTTTCCTTTGATCTGTCTTTATTGTACGCACGGATTGTGATACTTTGTTGTCACAAATATGAATATTCCGTGAATTCTCACTTTTTTACATAACCGTTTTTTTTCACACAAAACCCAAGGCCGAAGCCTTGGGCAGTGTACGTTATTTCTTGTTGGGTTTGGTGACGGGGGCGAGCGGGAGCGTGAAGGAGAACTCGGTCTCACCGCCGTCCGAGCGCACCGAAATATCGCCGCCATGCAGGTTGATGATGTTCTTGACGATGTACAGTCCCAGACCAGCGCCCGAGCGGTCACGCGAGCGCGAGCGATCGGTCTTGTAGAAGCGGTCGAAGATGTGCGGGATATCATCGGGCGCGATGCCGCCGCCGGTGTTGCAGATGGAGAACTCGCAGAATGCACCAGCCGGGTAAGCGGTGACACGCAGCTTGCCGCCGTCGTCGATGAACTTGACCGCATTGTCCACCAGATTGTAGACCGCGCGGAAGACGTGGTCACGGTCACCCATGACCATCAGACGGTCGGCAAAGTCGACCTCGACATCGATGTTCTTGGCCGTGATCTTCTGCTCAAAGGACAGCAAAATCTGGCTTGCCATTTCCGAGAAGTCGAAGGGAACCGGGCTGATGATGAGCTCGCCCGACTGGATCTTTGCCGCTGCGAGCATGCTCATGGTCATGCGGGACAGGCGCTTGACCTCCTCGGAAATGACGACCAGGTATTTGCGCTGCTGATCCTGGGGGATGGTGCCGTCGAGCATGCCGTCGACAAAACCGCTGATGGTGGTCATCGGGGTCTTGAACTCGTGGGATACATTGCCGATAAAGCCCTGGGTCAGCTCCTCGAGCTGTTCCAGATCGCGTGCCATGTTGTTAAACGAGGTGGCAAGCTCGTCGATCTCGTCACAGTGGTTGTCCTCGGGGACGCGCACGCTGAAATCACCGGCTGCAAACTCCTTGGCTGCATTTGCCATGGTCTTGAGCGGACGGGTCATGCGGCTGGACAGGAAGTAGGAGACGACCAGCGCACCGACCAGCGAAATGATGATGATAATGAGGAAAATCTGAGTGATTTCCTGCAAGACACCGACTACACGCTCGCTGCTCGCAGCGATCAGCACCAGCGCGAGATCTTTACCCGCGCCGTCTTCACACAGCGTACCGGCGATGTAGTGATTTTCCGAGAACACCGAACCGAGCGTGCCCACCGAGGAATACGCGGTGTCGCGCGTGAGCGTATCGACGACCTTTTTGGGGATGGTACCGCTGTTGCGGTAGCTGCCGGTGTCGGGGTCGACGCGCAGCAGGATATTGCCCGACAGGTCGGTCAGGATGATGCTCATTTGGTTTTGCTTGGCGGTGGTGCGCAGCGAGGCGTCGAGCACGGCGACATTGAGACTGTCACCGGTCTGTACTGCCAGACTGGTCAGCTCAGAGATCGACTCCGCGGTCGCAGACAGCTGGGACTCTTTTTCCGACTTGGAATAGCGGTCCATCTGATAGAAGAACGCGCCGCCGGCCAGTCCAAAGGCCACCAGAATCAAAATAACCGAGGAGATGAAATTTTTTGCAAAAAAGCTTCGTTTCAACTTGGATTCCCCCTGGTTTGCGGTCAGTTTTTGGTCTCAAACTTGTAGCCGACACCCCAGACGGTCTTGAGTTCCCACTTGGCCGACGCGCCCTCGAGCTTTTCACGCAGACGCTTGACGTGTACGTCGACCGTGCGGGTATCGCCGAAGTAATCAAAGCCCCACACGTCGTCGAGCAGCTGGGCGCGGGTGAAGACGCGGTTGGGACTCTGCGCGAGGAAGTACAGAAGCTCAATCTCCTTCGGGGGTGCATCCACGTGCTTGCCCGCGATGATGAGCTCGTAGGCCTGCTTGTCAATGATGAGGTTGTCAAAGGACAGTTTGCCGCTGTCGTCCGGGGACAGACGGCGCAGCACAGCGCGCACGCGGGCGACGACTTCGCGCATCTCGAGGGGCTTTACGATGTAGTCGTCGGCACCCAGTTCCAGACCGGATACCTTGTCCATGGTCTCGCCCTTGGCCGTAATCATGATGACCGGCATGCTCGAGCCCGAGTCACGGATCTCACGGATGACCTGCCAGCCGTCCATGACCGGCATCATCACGTCGAGCAGCATCATATCGGGATTTTCCGCCTTCCACTTGGACAGGCCGATCGCACCGTTTTCCGCTTCGGAAATGTCATAGCCCTCGCGCTCAAGGTACAGGCGCAGCAGCTCGCGGATGTTCTCATCGTCCTCGACGATCAGGATTTTTTTATTGCTCATGTTGGGATTTCCACCTTTGTTCTCGTATGTATGAAAGTGTCGGTTTGACCGATACATCACCTATAATATCATTATACACCATAGCCCGCGCGAAAGCATGAAGGATTTGTAAAACAGACGCGAAAAGCCCCGCACGACTGTGCGAGGCTTTGGAACGCTTATGTGATATTCCAAGCAATCCAGTAGATGCCGAATGAAAGCAGGTTCTCCGGCTGTTCATTAGGGGTCTCCCGGTAAAAAGTGATCTCCCAGCGAGGAGACGCTGCGGGATAGTGGATCGTCTGTCCATCTGCGGTGATCGCGAACCTGACCGAGCCGTCACAGATCTGACCATCCGTCTCAGTCAGAAAGCGAAAACTGTCTGACGCAGCGTCGTATGCCAAAACATCCCTGGCTGTCCCTTGTGAGCGACACAGAACCACAGCCTCTTTGAGCTGTAATGGCAGAAACGCTGGTTCTTCCGGTGGAAGCGCACGGAAATTCCAAGTCAGAACTGCAAGCAAAAATATGGACACTACAAGCAACGTGCGCGGATATGCAGATCTCATATCGTTTCTAACTCATATAATCCATCTGCAAATTTTCCCACCTGAATCGGTAAATCGGCAGTTAAAAACTCTTCATCGCTCAGTGAAGGATCTAACTCATGCTCTCCCTGATACCAGTGCTGCAATGTACCACTTGATTTATAATAAAATGGAGTAAACACAACACGTCCTAATTCATGCGGTGGAACTTCAAAAACAGCTTGAAAAGAAGAATTGCTGGCAGCTGACAGTGCTCCACCAACCGTTACAGCTACCATCTTTTTAATATCACTGGACAGGGACAGCGAAAAACTTGCCGTAAAAGTAATTGATTCTCCATAATAAATTTTTGAGCCACCATTTTCTCCATTTATCAACGGAGTTACAGCTGTTTTCAGTAAACCATTTAGATATCGGGTTGTAACCTCTGGTACAAATTTTTCAAACGATATTCCCCTTGATTCAATCGGGCT
>CAUEJN010000129.1 GCA_959018045.1 uncultured Butyricicoccus sp.
AGGACGGGAATAATCATCCATCCGGAAGTGATGCTGCGGTTGCCGAAGGACAAAAACAGCACGGACATGTCCCTCACTCCTTTTCACAGGCTTCGATCATGCGGCGAATCTCGGAGATTTCCTCCGGGGTCAGGCGCTTGAGGGTGGTGAATGCGGCGGGAAATGCGGGAAGCGAGCCGTCGAAGCTCTGCTCGACGAACTGTTCGCTCTGCCGTGCGTAAAATTCCGTGCGCGAGAGCAGTGGCGTGACCACGCTGTCCTGTGTCTGGAACAGTCCGCGCTCGCACAGGCGCTTGAGCACGGTGTAGGTCGTGGTACGCTTCCAGCTCAGCTCCTGCGCACACAGTTTGACGAGTTCGCTCGTCATGATGGGCGCGTGGAGCCAGATGAGGTCGGCAAAGTGCGACTCGACAGCACCGAGTTTGAAGTCCTGCATACGGTCACCTTCCTTTCTGTCTATATCTTGTAGACAATTATAGTCTACACACAGTAGACAGGGATGTCAACCGCAGATGGGCACAAAAAAGAGAGACACAGCGGACAAAATCCACTGTGCCTCCCGGTTAGGAAAGACGGTTTGGTCTCAAAATGGGCTTAATAGTTCTCTTCGTGTACTTCGAAGAAGCTCTGCGGATGGTCGCAGGTCGGGCAGACCTCGGGAGCAGCCGTGCCGACTACGATGTGACCGCAGTTGCGGCACTCCCATACCTTGACTTCGCTCTTCTTGAAGACCTGAGCGGTTTCTACATTGCGCAGCAGGGCACGGTAACGCTCTTCGTGATGCTTTTCGATGGCTGCAACCAGACGGAACTTGCGTGCCAGATCATGGAAGCCTTCCTCCTCAGCGGTCTTTGCGAAGCCGTCGTACATGTCGGTCCACTCGTAGTTCTCGCCCTCGGCAGCGTGCAGCAGGTTTTCTGCGGTGTCACCCAGGCCGTACAGCTCCTTGTACCACAGCTTTGCGTGCTCCTTCTCGTTCTCGGCGGTCTTGAGGAAGAGGGCCGCGATCTGCTCATAGCCTTCCTTCTTGGCAATCGAAGCGAAGTAGGTGTACTTGTTGCGTGCACCGGACTCGCCGGCGAATGCAGCTTCCAGATTCTTCTCGGTCTGGGTGCCAGCGTACTTGGATGCGCTGGGCGCTTCCTCGATCGGCTCAAATGCCGAAGCCGGCTGCTTGCAGATCGGGCAGGTGAAATCAGCGGGCAGAGACTCGCCCTCGTAGATGTAACCGCAAACTTTGCACTTCCACTTTTTCATAATATGTTCTCCTCTCACATGTAACGTGTTGCTTCTGTCGGTGTAGGTTGTGTGCAGCATCTTTTCGGCCATTTCGCTGAGCGGTTGACCGTAGAACTGCTCGTATACCAGTTTGATATCGGGGTTTTCGTGACTCTTGCGCACGGTCAGCGAAGCGTCGCGTGCGTACAGGCCGGAGATACGGCTCTGACGAATCTGGTCGGCATCTTTCAGCAGGTCTTTGGGCTGACCGCCGCCGCCAATGCAGCCGCCGGGGCAGGCCATGACTTCGATGAAGTGGTACTGCTTGCCGCCGTTTTTCATGCGCTCGATCAGTGTGCGGGCGTTGGCCGTACCATAGACTACTGCGACGTTGAGTTCATATTCACCAACGTGCAGGGTAGCCTCACGGATGCCGTTGTAGCCGCGCACGGGCTGTAAATCATAGAGCGCCTCGGGTGCGGGGGTGCCGGTGAGGTACTCATAGGCGGTACGCAGCGCAGCTTCCATGACACCGCCGGTGTTGCCGAAGATAACGCCTGCGCCGGACGCACGTCCCATGATATCATCATAGGATGCATCGGGCAGACTGTGAAAATCAATGCCGGCTTCCTTGGCCCAGCGCGCCAGCTCGCGGGTGGTGATGACCAAATCCATGTCCCGCATACCGGGAATGCCATGGTAATCGGCCGATGCACACATTTCCTCGCGCTCGATCTCGAACTTCTTGGCTGTGCACGGTGTCAGCGCGACGTTCACGATCTTGCGGGGATCGAGGTTTTTCTGTTTTGCGAAATAGGTCTTGATGGTCGGGCCCTGCATGCCGATGGGGCTTTTTGCAGTGGACAGGTTGGGCAGCAGTTCAGGATAATAGAGCTCTGCAAACTTGATCCAGCCCGGGCAGCAGCTGGTGAACTGGGGCAGGGGAGCGTTGCCGGACGTAACGCGCTCGATCAGCTCGCTGGCCTCCTCGACGATGGTCAGATCGGCAGCAAAGTTGGTGTCGAGTACATAGTCGGCACCCAGTGCCCGCAGCAGCGCGACCATTTTTCCTTCTACGAAGGTACCCGGTTCCAGACCGAAGGCCTCGCCCAGTGCCACACGCACCGAAGGCGAAGTGCTTACGATCACGATTTTGTCCGGGTCTGCGATAGCCTCCTGTACGGCGTAGTGCGCATCGCGTTCCATGATGCTGTCGGGCGGACAGACATTGGCACACTGACCGCAGTGAATACAGATGGCCTGATCACCGGTTTCGGCCAGCGTGTAGGTGCCGTGGACGCCCATGCGCTCGGTGCACACTTGCTTGCACATGCCGCATCGGATGCATTTCTCCTCCACACGGAGAATGCTGGGGTTGTCCGGTTCGATGGGAACGCGGACGGATAAGGGCAGGTGTTTGGACATATTTTTCCTCTCTTCTCGGCTTATTTGCGGAAGTACGATACTGGAAAAACCCATACACGGAAAAGGGTTTTTCCGGACGGAACGATCGTACAGACCGCACACACAACGGAAAGTCAAGTGATGTTAGGAATGATTTCTGATGTCATTATACAAGCGAAGGAAACGAAAGTCAAGAATAAATATCATTTACAAAAGAGAAAAAATCCGGCGGGAAATTTGGGCAATTTTACCATGCGGATTTTGGGCACAAAAAAACCGCCCTTTCCGAAGAAAGAGCGGTTAAACTTTGGAGCTAGTAGTCGGACTCGAACCGACGACCGCTGGTTGTTCGTAAGGATAGCGGAGCAGGTTCGGGTGAAGTGTGTTTGGTAAGGGGATTATAGCACAACGTGGATTGTAAATCCAGAATTTTCTATGGTTTATTGCACAGGATAGTCTTCAGAAGACACAACTTTCCAAAGTTCGAGCTCGTTATCTCTGAGCACCTTCTCCAGCCACGACGCATTGCAAACCCACCGGAACAGAATAGGTTGCCGCACATAACTTTCTTGTATTGCTTCCCTGTACGGGGACGCTATTCTCTCAAAATAAAGGATTCTATCTCCAGCCTCGTTGACCCACACATATGGGGACGTATCACTTGGCTTACACCCAAAAAACTCCCTCCATATTGAAGATGGTACCAACTGGCAATTTCCGTGGAAGAGTCTGTGAATACCACCAAGGTGATTGAACAAATTTACGCCACCGAAACACGGATCTTCTACATTTGCTTCTTCAATTGTACCTTCATAAGCAAGAATGCCATAGTTTCCCATACTCCAGTTTCCGCGCGACGTTTGATATGCACCTATGTCGAAACCAATTTTCGAAACTTCACAGTATCTTTTACCAGCTTTATGCCGCCACGGGAACCATAAACATGCAGCAAGAACTATTTCATCCTCAGCAACACTCCCTTGCACAACAGCGGCCATCTGTTCTCC
>CAUEJN010000130.1 GCA_959018045.1 uncultured Butyricicoccus sp.
AGGGAGCCTCCGCGACCGTGTATGCCTCTTTCGTGAGGATTGCCCGGAGAAAATCGGGCTGGATATGCGCAAACCGTTTGCTTTTCAGCAGCGCTTCGCGTGTAAACTTCTTACTCTTCGACAACCGTTATCACATCCTCATTCAGTTCGTCGATTTTCCGCATCTTGACCGCGGTTTTCGGCTGCGTGACGAAAACCTTGATCTCGAATTTGTAATGCAGTGCGTCCAAGTCTATCGTTGACTCCCGCTCGTAGGTGCGGATCAGCCCGGTCTCGGTGCCGTCCGAATACGGAAACGTCTCCATGACCATGTCCAGCGCCTCAGACGCAGCCACATACCGGGTCTGCAGATCAGGCAGGTTATAGTCTTCCAGATAGGTGATATCCAGCCCGATCTCTCGCAGCAATCTTCCGCCCGGGTACGGCGTAATGTGGGAATACCTCTGCTGGAGGAACGCGCACGGCGTCTGTGTGCCCTGCTGGTTTGGGTCTTGGTAAAATGTCACCCCCGGCAGCGTCGGGGCCAGATAAGCCGCGAGAGACTGCGCAATGGTCGATATTGTGAAGTTCATTCGAACAATTCCCCCAATCTGCGCAGTTCGCTCTCCAGCACGCGCTGAAAAACCTTTTTGGCCTCATCCGTCATGTGCAACCCAGGCACATAGCTGGTCTTTGTGCCCACAACGATACCGCCCTCTCCACCCGGGTTATAGTCCAGGATTCCGGCCGCATTGATGACCAGTCCAGGGACAAAATGCCTATCCATTCGGTGTCCGTCGTTGACGTATGATGCATACTGCACGTTGTTTGCCAATACGGTCACCAAATTATTTCCTCGCTGCTGCGGTGCTGTCTGACTATCGGTAGCCCAGTGGGCTTTCATGTCTCCTGTCCGCATGTTCGCACCTCTGACGTCTCCATTCGGCGGCGTCAGCTCCTGCGCCTTCTCAACTGCTCGCATGGTGGCATTGTGCATCGCCTCCACCATACGGTCATTTACCTGCGATTCGTTCCGACGCAGCCGATCGGCATACTCACTCAGGTTCATTTCACACGCTCCTGCTGCAGCAGTCTGATTTCCTTATGTGCCAACCCCGGCACAACCGCTCCAAACGGCTCGAAATACGGGGTGGGATCTGCGGCAAACGCCCGCATCTCCGGGAAATTCTGACCGATCAGTGCGCCTCGATGGTGGTGCAGTTCGTCTCCCGCACGGCTATCTACCGACACATCACATGCCAGATAGTCCTCTTGGTGCACCTCTGCGGCCGTCTGCTGCATTTTAATGGCTCGATTGTCCGTCTGAAATATCCGGCACGGGGCTGCGGTCAGTACCTCGACGCGCTGGTTTGTGGTCAGGCTATTCGTAGTCGTAGGCTGTGCGCGCCATACATCCACCGTATCGGTGTACCAATCTGCAAAATTCATGTGACGTATGTACCTCCCATTCCTACGAGCCGCGCCTGTGTAGCGAGCATCTGTCCATAGCTCGTGGCGTTGAGATCTCCCCATCCTTCGGTCGCCTTGGTCAGTGCATCCGTGTCATACGTTACCGACGCATTTCCCAATTTTGCCGACGACACGACACCAACCAGCGCACCAGTAGCAGCGGCCTGCTGCGGTGTTGCTGAGCTGGCCGCATACGTCTTGAGGTACATCGTGACGTAATGCGCCACATACAGGCCGCAGCCGTACCGCCATCCGTCGAGCCATTTGTCCGGCTGGATGGCGGCGTTGGCACGGCCAATAATCATATCGATCATGGTGCTCGGCGCGAGTGGCTGGCCTTCCGGGTCGTAAAACTGCGGATAATCCGCCTGAAACATGTCAGCAGTGTAATTTCCAGTCTGTCGGCCAATATTTGCCGCCTCGGCTCTCACGCCGTAAAACTGCGGTTTTCCCCAGTAGCACATCCCGGTGCCTCCTTATTCCTCGGTCTTTTTCTTTCGACCGGTATTCTTTTTGGGTTCCGGTTCGGTCTCGGCCGTTTCCCGATCTTCGCCCTTCTCTTCATCCGGTTGCGTATCTTCCGATACGGCAGGTTCTACCCGCTCCGGTTCCTGCTCCATGGCAACGGCGATGTCGCTGTCCTTTTTGCTCGCAGGGATGGAGATCTTACCATCCCTGACAAGCGCCTGAAAATATGCGGTCTGGGCTACCTGATCGGGCACCTCTCCGACAAAACCGCGGCTGATGGGATATGCCGTGCCGCCAACCGGAATGATGACATTACGATGCGACGTGATGAACATTACTCTGCACCTCCGATGCCGTCCCAGTAGGTGAGGGTCTGCGGATACATGACCTGCACCTCAGACAGGTTGGCCATGTATGCGGTGTCATAGCACACATAGGCTACGTTGGGTGCCGACATAATACGGGACAGCGGAACCAGCTCGTCCATTTTGGTGAAGCGCTCATGGTTTACATACACGACCATACGATCAGTCTGTGAGGTTCCAGCGCCCTTGCACCAGCTGGTCGCACCGATAAACAACGATCCGCCATTCTTTGTGGCGACGTTATTGCGCATGACATAGTCATAGATGGTTTCGGTGGCGAGGTCGGTCACCTTAGTGGTCAGGATGTAGGTGTACTCCTCATAGGGAATCAGGATATGATTGGGCAGAGCGTTAGGATCATACGCAGCAGCAGCCCACGTGGAGGTGAGAGCCGTGTTGAAATCCTCCAGAATCTCATCCGGGGTTTTGTCAACCCAGTTGGTTTTTCCACCTGCGCCGGTTGCAACCGTAGTCTCTACCGCGTCCGGGTTGTTTACCAGTCCGGTGGTGCCATACTCGCTCATACCGACATATACGTTCTGGTCGTTGTGCTTGTCGTAGGCCATACGGACGCCATCCTGCAGCATCTGATCCAGCGAGCGGCCGATAAAATTCGATCGCTGCATGTCCTGGAACATGACGCGCAGAGCAACCGCAAACACATGCGCCTTGTACACTCCCTTGTCAACAGACGCCTGTACGATAGGCAGGCCGTTTGCGCCGCCCGCAGTTACCGGTCCGTTACCTGCGCCACCGGTGATACCGTAGGCCACAGACATTGCAGATACATAATCTACAAATCCACCTCCAGTTTTGATGACGATATCACGAGGATAGGTCACCGTACTCAACGGTTTGCGGATCATCGGGTCGCGCTTTTCAAGCTCAGATACCAGGAAGGCTCCGCCCGACTTGATTCCGGCCTCATCCATCACCGGCACGCCGGATGCCATGGGCATCATCGGTGCAGGATTAGTAATCACACCTGCATTAACCGCTCCAACATTTGTGTACATTCTTTACCCCTCCTTACGCGTTGACCATCGTCATAATTCGCATTTCTGCGATGCCATTTGCATCTGCAGGACCTGCCCACTGGCAGTTGGGCAGCTCAATCAGCTTGCCCGAGTCATTGTCTGCGCTCTGCTCCAGTCCTCCGACCAGTGCCGACGGACACGACTAATTGGCAGTATTGCGCAGGTATACCGGCTGGCCGAGCGCCGGGGTTCCATGCTGGCAAAATAAGTTGATTGCGCCTTGCTGGAACACGCTGACCGGATCACCGAAAGCGTTCTTTCCCTTATACCGGTC
>CAUEJN010000131.1 GCA_959018045.1 uncultured Butyricicoccus sp.
AATCAATACGGAGCCATGCGTGCAGTGGGGATGGATAGTTTACAAATCAAGAAGATGATTATCATGGAAGCCGCCACATACACAACGCTTGGACTCCTCGGAGGTTGTGGTCTGGGGTTACCGCTGCATCATTTCCTCTATTCTCAGATGATTACAAATTATTGGGGAACGGCATGGCAAATCCCTTTCACATCGATTGGAGGAATACTGGTGCTGCTTGTGTTCACTTCTCTTCTTGCACCTTTCGCTCCGGCAAAAAGGATTTGTGATATGGCAGTTTCCGAAACAATAAACGAGCTGTGATAGTATTCGTGTATGAGATGCAAAAAATATTAAACTAAATATCATACTATCCAGGTAAGGTACAATAAGTTGCGCAAATAAAAAAGACATAGAAATAGACAAGGTTTGCAGAACTCTGGTAGAATGAAGTCGCGACACACCATTCTGAAAGGAGACAGCAAACCATGTCCGAAAAGATTGTACAGCTGAACGAGGAAGTAATCAAGGGGCAACTCAGAGAATTGGTTCGGGGCAGCGTAGAAGAAACGCTCAACGAACTGCTGGAGCAGGAGGCAGAGGGACTGACTCAGGCTGCCCGTTACGAGCGCAGTGAGGCCCGTCAGGGCTACCGCAGCGGCCACTATGACCGGAATCTCACTACTACCTCCGGAGACGTCACTCTTCATGTGCCCCGTCTCAAGGGCGTCTCTTTTGAAACGGCCATTATTGAGCGGTACCGCCGCCGGGAGAGCAGCGTAGAAGAGGCTCTCATCGAAATGTACCTTGCCGGTGTCTCTGTACGCCGCGTGGAGGATATTACTGTGATTTCCCCTATGAGCACTGGACCCGGATCCGCACCAATAATGTGATAGAGCGACTGAATCGGGAAATCCGCCGCAGAACCCGGGTGGTGGGCACGTTTCCTGATGGCAACTCTGCCTTGATGCTGGTATGTGCCAGGCTGCGTCATGTAGCCGGCACCCAGCGGGGCAACAAAAAGTACATGAACATGAAGCACTTGGAGGCGGCCTTGGAAGCTGCCTCTGATGCTGGCGGACCTCATCCTGCCGGAGAGTCTGCAAACTTATTTGCGCATAACTCTTGACAGTACCGCTGCTAAGAAGTACATGCAATACATTCGGTCAACGCTTGCATGAGATGGTGCAGATTGGAAATTCAACTCATTAAAAAACGCGTAAATCGGAGTTTTCCGATTTACGCGTTTTCATTTTAATCTGCGATGCTTTCATCTTCCAGGGCGGCAAGCAGCGGCGATACCAACTGCTTTTTACGGCTGACAACACCGGGCAGTGTGATCGAATCAACACCACCGGGCTGCTGGAAAGCAATCTGCACCAGCTCAGCAGCATTGTGTCCGACAAACAACAGCTCGGTTGTCTCTTCAATAATGTTGGTCAGCATAACAAACATCATGTTCAGACCGGATTTTTCCAGACTGCTGCGCATATAGTCGAGCATCTGCGGCTTGAGTTCGTGCAATTCTTCCTGATTGACGCTCGTAACCTGCGAGATTGCGATACGCTTGCTCTTGACCTGATAGGACTTGTAGTCGATGTGGAAAATATCGTCCATCGAACGACCAACCAGCTCGGAACCTGCGCGGAACATGGCAACTGCATGGGTCGGAATATCAATGCCGGCAATTTTTGCAAGCTCCTCCGCCGTGTAGCGGTCGATCGGCGTGCAGGTGGGCGAACGGAACATGAGCGTATCCGACAGAATCGCCGAGCACAGCAGACCGGCAATGGCCGGCTCGATCTCTACACGATTTTCGTGGTACAGCTGCGTTACGATGGTTGCCGTACAGCCAAGCGGCTGATTACGGAAGTAGATGGGATTGGTGGTTTCCAGTGCACCGATACGGTGGTGGTCAATGATCTCGGTGACCTGTACTGCGTCGATACCCTCGACCGCCTGGTCGCGCTCGTTGTGATCGACCATGATGACCTGCTGCTTCTCAACATCCAGCAAGTTACGCTGGGAGACCATACCGATATACTTGCCGTCCTCGTCCAAAATGGGGTAATAACGGATTCTCTTTTTGGAGACTGTCTTTTTAACATCCTCTACCAGATCGCCCGGATGGAACGAAATGAGTCCGTTCTTGCGCATAATGTGCGCAACCGGTACCGCCTGGTTGATGACCTTGGCGCAGGTATATGTATCCATCGGGGTTGCAATCACGGCACAGCCAGCGGCTACTGCCAGCTTTTTAATGGTTCGCGATACGCCAGCACCCAGACTGATGACAATACAGTCGGCGTTCATCTCGATCGAGCACAGCTGAGACTCGTATCGGTTACCCAGAATGACCAGATCGTGTTCGTTGATATGCTCCTCGAGCATGTCAGGATTGGCCGCACCGATTACAACACGGCCCTCCTCGAAACGGTTCTCAGCTGTGCCGACAACCAGCTCTCCACCCAGAACATCGACCAGGTTATGATAACTGGTCTTGGCTGCGGCCAGTGCATCCGCACCCAGATCTTCCATGTAAAATCGGGCGATGTCACTGAGCGTCAGCAGGCCTTGCAGGTGATTGTCTTCATCAACGATCGCGACTGTATGAATATTATTATTATTCATGTATTCCCATGCGCGGCGCAGGGACAGATCTGCACGGATACCGGGTACATCACGGTACTGCACATCGGACAGGCGCGGGTTGAGCGAAGCCAAATAACGCGGCGGCTCCACCTTGAAATGATCAAGGACAAACTTAGTTTCCGGGTTGATCTGCCCCGCACGGCAGGCAATATGCTCCTGACCGGTCAGAATCTGCTTTAAATGGGCGTAACAAATCGCAGAACAGATTGAATCAGTGTCCGGGTTTCTGTGACCGATCACAAAGACTGATTTCATTTGCTCTCTAGCTCCTTTACAAACATACATGTATAGCAAACGTCTATGATCGGTTGCTGCGCACGTTCTTTTATTAGTATCATACCATAGTCGCACCACAAGTTCAAACGAAAATGTTATATTTGTGAGCAATTTATTCAAAATTTCTCACTTAATTAGATTTTTATGCGAAATTCTTTGACAAATATTTAACCAATCATTCCCGCCAAGAGAGGTGTGGTAAAACTCGTGAAACCATAGAAATAAGTTGACTCCCCTGTCATCAAAATCTGGTGTATTGTGCTGCCTGTCATTCTACCTTCATCCCTCTCACTGCTTCCGATTTGTATAGGTACATCTATTTTAGTTTGTGCGAAATTCCAAGAATCTTCGTCTTTTGTTCAAAAATCGGACAATTCAATGAAAATGTCAGTACAAATCGGTGCGAAACACGGCTATCCTTTATGGTGCCGTGAGAAGGACTCCACAGCAAACAAAAAAGCCATCGGACTGCAAAAATCCAATGGCATGAAATCAAATAGGCAGAGGATGTAAATTTAAGAGAGGCGGGAGTAATTGCGATTGTGTCAAGGTTACACGATCAAGTTTCTGTGTGATCTTGCTGGGCGATGATTTGACGAAAGATTTCGCCGGAGAGCAGATCTTCCGACCCCTATATTCCCACCGGTGAGGGCTGGCTGTATTTGGCTGCCGTCAAAGACTTATG
>CAUEJN010000132.1 GCA_959018045.1 uncultured Butyricicoccus sp.
TCCAGAATCTTGTCCGACTCCTCTTCCCGTGCGGTCAGCATAATGATCGGTACCTGCGACTTCTCGCGCACCCGGCGGCAAATCTCGAAACCGTCCATACCAGGCAGCATGACGTCAAGCAAAATCAAATCGGGTGCGTTCTCGAGCGCCAGCTTGAGACCTGTCGGGCCGTCATAGGCCATCAGGGTATCAAATCCGCTGCGCTTTAAGTTAAAATCAATAATGGTTGCGATGTCCTGTTCGTCCTCTACCACGAGGATGGTCTTTGCCATAGGGATCACCTCCGTCCGTCCAGCAGCCCCTTGAGTCTTGCGCGATACATGGCGGCGACCGTCTTTGCGTCGCGCACCTCATTGTTGACAATCATCTGCTCGAGTTCTTCCACTGGAATGCGTACCAGCTCCAAAAATTCGTCTTCATCGGGCTGCAATTCGCCCTGATGCAGGCCGCGTGCCGCGTACAGATGGGTGACTTCGGTCAAAAATCCGGGCGAGGGATAGATGCAGCCCAGATAGGTCAGTTCATCCGCTGTGCAGCCGGTCTCTTCCTTGAGTTCCCGCTCGCCGCAGTCCCGATGATCTTCGTTCGGGCCGTGATCCAGCTTGCCCGCCGGGATCTCCAGCATCATTTCGCCAAACGGATAGCGGAACTGGCGCACCAGGATAACATTACCCTCGTCGTCAATCGGCAGAATGCCGACACCGCCCACATGCTCACAAACCTCTCGAGTGGTACGCTTGCCATTGGGCAATTCTGCTTCATCCAAGCGGGCCTTCCTAATGCGACCCTCAAAATAATAGCGCTCAGACAGTTTTTTCTCGGTGAAATCCATAGCTTCCTCCTTGATGTCACTCGGTTACGCGCAGAATACGAGCCGAGCAGGCCGGAATACGCAGTACCAGATCGTCCGTATCGGTATCTACGCGGGTCTGATCGTCCAGCAAGTCCTCTGCCGCATGGCAAGGCAGGCGCACAACCGCTTCGTCGTCACGATTGATTACAATATACAGGTGTTCCTGTGCGTCCCAGCGCTCGTAAATCAGCAGACCGCCCTCGGCTTTACGGAACGCAATCTCGCCGTCGGTCAATGCCGAAGACTGGGTGCGCACGGCGCACAATTTGCGGTAAAAGTCTAACAGCGAACCGTCCTCATTGCCCCACGGGTAGGTGCGTCGGTTGAACGGATCTTCAAAGCCCTGAAGGCCGGCCTCGTCACCGTAGTAAATAGTCGGCGAACCCGGCATGGTGAACTGAATGACAGCAGCCAGATACATCTTGCGGCGTGCAGCAATCAGATCTTCTCCGATCAGGCGCGCATGTGCGCGATGATCGCGCGAGCCGCTCCAATCCTCGGGCTTTGCGCCCATGACGGTCAGTGCACGCGGGGTATCGTGGGTGCCGATAATGTTCATCAGGTTATAGAACACCGCGCGCGGGTAATTTTCGCGCAGGCACTCCATTTTCTCTGCAAAATCCTCGGCAGGCGATCCGCCCAAAAAGCTCATGACACCGTCACGCAGCGGATAGTTCATCACGCTGTCCAGCTCGCCGCCCTGGAAGTAACGGCGGCGCACCGAGTAGCTGATCTTATTGGATGCATCCTCCCAGACCTCACCGACGACCAGGGCGTCCGGCTTCTCGCGGCGCGCTGCGGCATTGAGCCTAGCGATGAATTCATCGGGCAGCTCATCGGCAACGTCCAGTCTCCAACCGGATGCGCCCAAGCGCAGCCAGCGGCGAATCACGCTGTCCTCGTCCTCGATGATATAATCCAGATACTTGGGATTGAGTTCGTTGACCTGCGGCAGGGTATAAATGCCCCACCACGAGCTGTACTGATCGGGCCAGTGCGAGAAATCGTACCACTCATAGTACGGAGACTCCTGCGACTGGAATGCGCCCACGCTGTCATAATGGCCGCGTGCATTGAAATATACGCTGTCATAGCCGTTATGACTGAACACGCCGTCCAGAATGACACGCATACCGCGCTTCTTGGCCTCGGCACACAGTTCCTTGAAGTCCTCCTCGGTACCCATCATGGGATCGATGTTCTTATAATTTCCGGTGTCATACCGGTGGTTGGAATAGGCTTCAAAAATCGGGTTGAAATAAATAGTCTGCACATGCAGCGATGCCAGATAGTCCAGTTTGGACAGCACACCCTTGAGGCTGCCGCCAAAAAAGTCATTGTTCAAAATCTCGCCGTGTGCATCGGGCTGATAGACCGGCAGATCGTTCCAGTTATCATGCACCTCGCGATGTGCGCGATAGCCCTCCTTGGGCGGTACCTCGGTACGGCAGAAACGATCGGGGAAAATATTATAGGTGATGCCGTGTCCAAACCAATCGGCAACCGCATACGAACCGTCAAAGACGGTCAGCTGGTACAGATTCTGCACGGTATCGCTCTCATAGCCGACACCGGCCGCGCCGCGGCAGATATATTTTCTCACCCCGTGACGGTCTTCGACTGCAAAATAATACCAATACAGTCCGGGCGTTTCCGGGGTGAATGTTGTGCAATAACGGTCGCAGTCACCGCGCAGGCCGCCCCAATGCATCGGGTATGCCGTCGGCTCCTTGCCGTCCTCACTGATATATAAAGTCACGCCGCGCAGAAAAACTTCGCGGGTGGGATAAACCGAAAAGCTCACCGCTTGACCAGCCGGTACAGCGCCATAGGGCTGCTTGCAGGCTGCGTCGCGGGAAGTATAAATACTCTGTTCAAACATGTTGACACTCCTTTGGGAAAGTGCTTTTGCCAAGACCGCCACGGTCTTCGCGGATCGATCTTCGCAAAAACACGCTCTGGCGAAAGCAGGGGCTGCCCGGTTTTCCGGCACAGCCCCGCAGGCTCTCTTCTATCATATCAAATCGCTTGATAGACCTCAACATATTTTTCGGCAGATTTCGTCCAACTAAAATCGGTTTCCATACCGCCCTTCATGAGCTTCTTCCAAGCCTTCGGATTGTAGCGATACACTTCACACGCCTCGCGCACGACATGGAGCATGTCATGGGCGTTATAGCTGAAGAAGGTAAATCCGTTGCCTGTGCCCAGATAATCGACAAATGCGGTTACCGTATCCTTGAGGCCACCGGTCTCACGCACGATCGGAATGGTACCGTAGCGCAGCGCGATCATCTGTGCCAAGCCGCACGGCTCGGTCTTAGACGGCATCAGGAAAAGGTCAGAACCGGCGTAAATCTTATTGGCCAGCTCGCCCGAGAATAGGATGGACACCGAAATCTTATCCGGATGACGGCGCTTGGCGTCGAGGAACATCTGCTCGTATCGCCAGTCTCCCTTACCCAAAACAATCAGTCGGACATCGTCCTGCAAGATATCATCCAGCACGGCCTCGACCAGATCCAGACCCTTCTGGTCGGTCAGTCGGCCAATCATACCGATGACCGGCGTATTCTCGTCGCCTTCCAGTCCGCACAGCGACAGCAGATCGGCCTTATCTTCCTTCTTGCCTGCCATACGGCTCGGGGTATAGTGCTTGACGATTGCCGGGTCGGTTGCCGGATCGAACGCCGTCATATCGATACCGTTCAAAATACCGTGCAGCTCCC
>CAUEJN010000133.1 GCA_959018045.1 uncultured Butyricicoccus sp.
TTGAATAAAAAACATGACGCTCAAAAGCGAGCGTCCTGTGCAATTTGGTTAAATTTAGATGTTATAGCGGGTTTTTATGAGGATATCCGTGGACATTTGCGGGCATGTCGGCTGTTTGCCCTCGATCAGATACTCATACAGCAGCTGCGGCGGTTGTGTTCCCTGCACACGCGCGTTCTGATCGATGACAAACTCGATTTTGTTCTCGGTCAGGTCAATGCGATTCTGTGGCGTTAGGTCGTATGCCACCACGCGAACTTTGCGTCCCATCTTCTCAATGGCCTCGCACGCACCGTGCTGACCGTGTGCCGTGACGTAAATTACGTCCAGGTCTTCATGCTCTTCCAGTGCACGCAGCGTCAGTTCATACGCATAATCATCGCGGTTAAAGCAGTGCTGTAAGGGTAAAAGCTGGATATCCGGTGCAATTTTCGCCATTTCCTCGGCGAAACTCACGTATCGGGCGCGGTGACCGTGGTTGTTGGGATAAGCGGACAGCGTCAGCACCTTACCGCCCGCCGGCAGCATGGAGCGCACTAGACCAGCCGCCGTGCGTCCGCCCTGATCGTTGTCCATACCGACAAAGCACATACGCCGGCTGCGCGGCGCGTCGCCGTTGACCGTAATGACCGGAATGCCCAGATCGACCACCCGATCGAGTGCGGCATAGATTTCAGGGGAATCGCTGGGCGTGATCGCCAGACCCTTGATGCCTTCCTTGACCAGTGCCTCAATCGCGTCCAATTCCTGCTGTTCGCCCAGCGATTCCAGCTTGCGGATGACCACATCCAACCCCCGTGAGCGCAGCTTGGCTGCCGCCTCCTCTGCGCCCTCGGCCACGGTCTGCATGGTCGGTGTCTCCACCGATTGAATCAAAAATCCGATTTTTACGCTTACTTTTGCGCGCGCAAGCGCCCGTCCAGCCTGATTTGGTTCATATCCGAGTTCAGCCGCGATCTGCCGGACGCGCCCCTCGACCTCCTCGTTGACGTGGCCACGGTTGTTCATCACGCGGTCGACCGTACCGCGTGAAACCCCGGCCAGCTCGGCAATCTGCCGCAAGGTAACTGCCATTTGTTCTCTTCCTCTCAAATGTCACTTCTCTGATCCATCAAAAATGTGCCCGTGCACATAGAATTACAAACGCACAATCAGTCATTCTGTACAAAGCATGATACCACATATCTTTTGCTTAGCATATCACAATTTTCGTACAAATGCAACCGAATTTACCGCTCAAATGATAGGATAATCTCGTTTTTTGAGACTATGTGCAGGCACACAGAAACCGGACGGAACCGCAGTCCGTCCGGCTTGTCCCTTTGACTGCGCGTGCGCCTCAGCCGAAAAATCGCTTGATCTCAATTTGTGCATTCTCGGCCGAATCCGAGCCGTGAATGAGGTTTTCGGTCGTACAGTGGGCAAAATCTCCGCGAATTGTGCCCGCCGCAGCGTCTTCAAACCTGGTCGCACCCATTAGAATGCGCATACCGCGCACGGCGTTCTCTCCCTCGACCACCATCGCCAGCACCGGGCCGCGGGTCATATAGGCAACCGTGTCCGGGAAAAACGGCTGATCCACAATGTGTGCATAATGCTCACGCAGGATGGGCTCGTCCAGGGTAATCATCTTCATCTGTTCGATGCGGTAGCCCTTTCGCTCGATGCGGGACAGGATCTCACCGACCAGTCCACGCTCCAGTGCATCCGGTTTGAGCATGATATAGGTGCGCTCTCTTGCCATCTGTGTAACTTCCTCCTTTATTTTCCTGCCCCGTTTGGACGTATCATCTGCCCAGGACAGCTACATACTAACTAAATTATAACAGATATTTTTATATAATTTGTTAATTTTTTGTGTACTGACCCGCTTTTTATTTGACGTTTTCCACAAAGACATGTACAATAATTTCATAGAACTGATTGGAGGGTTCCTTATGGCATTGTTCGACAAACTCGATGACCTGCGCGGCAAAGCGACTGAAATGATGCAGACCGGCGTAGACAAAGCGACCGAGATGATGCAGGCAGGTGTTACCATCGCCAAGCTCAAGACCGACAACATCGCGGAAGAGGACGCAATGCGCCGTGCTTATCTCGCCATTGGCAAGATGTACTTTGAACTGTACGGCGAATCCCCTGACCCAGCTTTCGCGACCGAATGTGACCGCATCCGCGCGTGCAAGCGCCGCATTGCGGAGAATAACCTGCGTCTGGCCGAGATGAAGGATACACCGGAACCGCCCCAGCCGCCTGTACCGCCCGCTCCCCCGGCACCGCACCCTGCGCCCAAAGATGAGCCGGTTCCTTTTGAGGCCGAGGAAGAAATCGTCCCCGACGAGTATCCCCCGCATCCAGAACCCGATGTCGTCCCCTTTGAAGAGGAAGAAATCGCCGTCGATGAGCTCAAATAAACACAGCAGCCCCGCTAGGTCAGCCGATCCGGCGGGGCATTTTTGTGTAAAACTACGTTTTTGCGCGTGGTGAACCGCTATGATAAATCATGCAATATTCTGCATAGGGCATCTGCGGGCTGGTATGGGTCTCGGTCAGGACAAAGCCGAAATGCTCGTACAAAGCCACGTTATCTTGGGTAAATGTCTCAAGGACGACGTCCACTCCCTGCTCCTTGGCACGATCCAGCACAGGCTGGATGAGCGCACGACACACCCCCGTGCCCTTGGCCTTCCGTGCAACCGCAAGCTGGCTGATGTGGTAAGCTTTTTCGGTGTATTTCCGGTACCAGTTGACCGCATGGATTTGAGCAATGCGTCGATTACGCGCCAGCAGCAAACGACGATCATAAGTCGGAAGGTGCAGCACATCCCACCCCACTTGCCCTGCACAGATCAGCTGAGCCAGAGGATTCTCCGATTCAGGACCATCCACTCCCAGCAAACCGCTCATATGGTCGTCATATAGCCATACTTCATGCTGCGTACAGTAAAACGTCATCTCTCGCCGCGTCATCCGCAGCAGCACCTCACGCGGTGCCTGCATGCCCTCGCGTAGGAATACAAAATGCTCGGTCTGCCAAAATCGATCGACCAAAAATTCTGCCATCGCTGGCACATCGGCGCGCCGTGCCTTTCTCATCACTGTCACCTCTCCTGTTCATCTGGGTCTTCGACCAGCTCGAACCGGTATTTCTGGGTCACTTCGGGGTACTTTTCGTGGTCGACCTCGCTTGCAAACATGTCGTAGGGACGCACATAGAAGCCGTAATCGCCGTACAGCGCCTGATAGACCACCATATCCTCGCCGGTCTCCGAGTGGCGCGCAATCAGCACAACCTGATATAGTTTGTTCTTAAAATGACGGTAACGCCGTCCCGGGTAAATGGTTCTCATAAGGTTCCTCCTAGTCATGATCGTGGGGATGGAAGCCGGACAGCTTGGGATCGAGCAGCTCGGTGCCGCGCCGCACCGCCGCCGACCCATAGCGGTCTTTCAGTCCGTCCATCGCCCGCTCGATGCGCTCAAATTTGTCCCGTTTTTCCGCTGTCCCGTCCAAATCCAGCTGTAAACTCACCTGATCGGCTGGCACCAGATCGCCCGCCGTCACACCCAGCGTGCGGAT
>CAUEJN010000134.1 GCA_959018045.1 uncultured Butyricicoccus sp.
TGACCCGCGCGGTTCTGCGCCACTGTCCAAACAGGTTCGTCGTCGCAGCCAGCGGCATGGGGGGGTAAGACTCGTGCAACGACATTCGCACCCGCCGCTTCACCGTCCGGCTCTACCTGTGCGGAGACGGTCAGACCGCCGCCCGCCCCGGCTATGGACTGATGGCACCGCGCGTCTCGGTCTGTGCGCGTCACCAGGCAAACATGATTTTACGTCTGATTCTAGGGCTGAATCTGCCCTGATCTTCCATCTTTTCATCAAAAGGAGTCTTCTACCATGTACAACGCAAACAACGATCCCTTCACTCTGGGTGGTCACACCTTTACCTCCCGTTTTATCATCGGCTCGGGCAAGATCTCCATGGACTTTACCCCGGTTGTCGTGGAAAACAGCGGTGCGCAGATCGTCACGCTGGCGCTGCGCCGTGCCAACCAGGCAGGCGGCGAGAACATTCTGGAGTACATTCCCGAGGGTGTGACCCTGCTGCCCAACACCTCGGGCGCACGCAACGCCGATGAGGCCGTCCGCATCGCCCGTCTGGCACGCGAGATTGGCTGCGGCGACTTCATCAAGATCGAGGTCATCCGCGATTCCAAGTATCTGCTGCCCGACAACGCCGAGACCATCCGCGCCACTGAACAGCTGGCCAAGGAAGGGTTCGTCGTAATGCCTTACATGTATCCCGACCTGAACGTCGCTCGCGATCTGCAAAACGCCGGTGCGGCAGCCATCATGCCGCTCGCCGCGCCTATCGGCTCCAACAAGGGACTGTGTACCAAGGAGTTTATCCAGATTCTGGTCGAAGAGATTGACCTGCCCATCATCGTGGACGCTGGCATCGGCAAGCCCAGCCAGGCATGCGAGGCTATGGAGATGGGCTGCGCGGCTGTCATGGCCAACACCGCGATTGCCACCGCAGGTGATGTTGCCGGTATGGCACGCGCTTTCGGTCAGGCCATCGAAGCCGGTCGTGCGGCTTATCTGTCCGGTCTGGGTCGTGTGCTCGAGCGCGGCGGTTCGGCTTCCAGCCCGCTCACCGGCTTCCTGCGAGACTAAGTGCGGAGGGAATCGACCATGAGAAAAGTTTTTGACCACATGTCCTATCTGCCCGACATGGAGCAGATCGACTCTCCGGTGATGGACGAGGTGCTGTCCGCCGTCCGTGCCTATGACTACAATCAATACACCGCACAGGACGTGCGTGCGGCACTCAGCCAGCGCGTCATCGACCCGGCAGCTTTCGCCGTCCTGCTCTCCCCTGCCGCACAGCCCTTCCTCGAGGAAATGGCTGTACGCGCGACCCAGGAGACTCGCGCCCGCTTTGGCAACACCATCTGTATGTTCACGCCGCTCTACATTGCAAATTACTGTGAAAATGAGTGCGTGTACTGCGGATTCAACTGCAAAAACCGCATTCACCGTGGTAAACTGACCATAGAGGAGATCGAACGCGAAATGCAGGCCATCGCAAACACTGGTTTAAAAGAAATTTTGCTGCTCACCGGTGAATCGCGCGGCATGTCGCCGGTCGACTACATTGGCGAGGCAGTCAAGATCGCCCGCCGCTACTTCTCCACCATCGGCATTGAGATTTATCCGCTCAACTCGGACGAGTACCGCTATTTGCAGCAGTGCGGCGCAGACTTTGTATCGGTTTATCAGGAGACCTACAACCCGGACAAGTACGAGACACAGCATCTGTCCGGTCCCAAGCGCTCTTTCCCCTACCGCTTCAACGCGCAGGAACGCGCCCTCATGGGCGGGATGCGCGGCGTTGGCTTTGGTGCGCTGCTCGGTCTGGATGACTTCCGAAAGGACGCGCTCGCCACCGGTCTGCACGCCTACTACATCCAGCGCCGGTATCCGCATGCGGAAATCTCCTTCTCCTGCCCGCGTCTGCGTCCAATCATCAACGACGCGACCGTCAACCCGCACGATGTACACGAGACCCAGCTCTTACAGGTACTGCTCGCCTACCGTCTGTTCATGCCCTGCGCTGGTATCACCATCTCCACCCGCGAGCGCGCCGGATTCCGCGACCACATCATCGGCATGGCGGCAACCAAGATTTCTGCCGGTGTCAAGGTCGGTGTCGGCGGTCACGAGGAGGAGGCCAAGGGCGACGAGCAATTCGAGATTTCCGACCCGCGCTCGGTCGACGAGGTGCGCAACATGATTCGCGGTCGAGGCTTGCAGCCGGTCTTTACCGATTATGTTTATGTTTGATCGTGTGCTCGCGGTCACGAACCGCAAACTATGCCAGGGTGATTTCCTGACCCAGATCGAGCGCATTGCCGCTGCGCACCCGGCAGGTCTTGTCCTGCGCGAAAAGGACTTGGACGAAAATGCCTACCGTGTATTGGCCGGTGACGTGCTGCGCATCTGTGACGCGCACGGTGTCCCGTGCATGCTGCACCGCTTTGACGCGGCTGCCCGTGCGCTGGGCTGTCCGCGCATCCATCTGCCCCTGCCCTATCTGCTCGAATACCCGCAGGCTGCACAGGGATTCGAGGCGGTCGGCGTATCGGTGCACAGCACAGATGAGGCAAAGGAGGCGATCCGGCTGGGTGCGACCTACCTGACTGCCGGTCATGTCTTTCTGACCGACTGCAAAAAAGGTGTCCCGGCACGCGGTCTGGACTTTCTGCGCGCGGTCTGCGATGCAGTGCCCGTCCCGGTCTATGCCATCGGCGGTATCACCCCGCAGAACGCATCCGACTGTCTGTCTGCCGGTGCGTCAGGCGTTGCCGTCATGTCGGGCGTTATGAATCGACTGTCCGACTGGAACATTTGATTGCAAAAGTGCCCTTCCTTATCGTATAATAGTCCTGACCGAAATTTACCCACGCAGGACAGCGAAAGGAGGCCGACCCTTGCCCGATTCCAACATCACCAAGCGTGCGCTGGCGCAGGCGCTCAAGACACTGATGTCCCGCACGCCGTTTGCCAAGATCAGCGTCGGCGATATCTGCACAGTCTGCGGCATGAGCCGCAAGAGCTTCTATTATCATTTTAAAGACAAATATGATCTGGTAAACTGGATCTTTTACTCGGAATTCATCAACGAAGTCCAAGCCGACGATTATCAGAACGCATGGGAGTTTCTCGAGGATATCTGTGCGTATTTTTACCGGGAACGGGTCTTTTACCGCAATGCCATGAACATTTACGGTCAAAATTCCTTTCGCGAGTACTTTTCCGAGGTCATGGAGCCGTTTATTCAGAGTTTTCTGACTATGGTACTGCACAACGAAAATGATTCCGAGTTTTCCCAGATTTTCCTGACCGATGCCTTTCTGGCTTCGCTCGTGCGCTGGCTCAGTCACCCCGACACCATGCCGCCCGAGTTGTATCTGTCTAACTTAAAGCAGCTCTTGATCGATCTGTCCCGTCGGATTCTGCTCGATTTCGATGCAGCCGCGCCGGATACAGGCAATCTGTCTGCACAAACCGAAAATCACTGATTTGGGCAAAAAAATCAGGCCACTCCAACCGGAGTGGCCTTTTTGTATGCTCAGGAAAAGATTTTTTGCTGAATCATCCGGAAATCAGCCTGCGCTGCAATCGGAATAAGTC
>CAUEJN010000135.1 GCA_959018045.1 uncultured Butyricicoccus sp.
AATCAATTTCTTTTCCATGTAAAAGCTTCCAAAATTTCCACCTGTTACACAAAGATATATTTGGAAAACATGGGTCTTGATTTTGACCGGTATAGCTGGTAAAATAACCATAGAATATCCTGGTTCCAAGTGGAAACAGAATAGATAGTGAAAGGAAGTAATCAAAATGCCGTTAGTTACTACTACTGAGATGTTTAAGAAGGCATACGACGGCGGCTATGCTGTCGGTGCATTCAACGTAAACAACATGGAGATCGTTCAGGGTATCACTGAGGCTTGCCAGGAGCAGAAGGCTCCGGTTGTCCTGCAGGTATCCAAGGGCGCTCGTGCTTACGCAAACCACAACTATCTGGTAAAGATGGTTCAGGCTGCTGTTGAGAACTGCCCTGAGATCCCGATCGCTCTGCATCTGGATCACGGCGATTCTTTCGAAGTTTGTAAGAGCTGCATCGACGGCGGTTTCACCTCCGTTATGATCGACGCTTCTTCCAAGTCCTTCGAGGAGAACATCGCTCTGACCAAGCAGGTTGTTGAGTACGCACACGCACACGGCGTTGTTGTCGAGGCTGAGCTGGGTACCCTGGCTGGCGTCGAGGACGAAGTTTGCGTAGAGGCTGGCAACGAGAGCTACACCCGTCCGGAAGAGGTTGAGGAATTCGTTTCCCGCACCGGCTGTGACTCTCTGGCAATTGCAATCGGTACTTCTCACGGTGCTTACAAGTTCACTGCTGCACAGTGCACCCGCAACGAGGAAGGCATCCTGGTTCCGCCTCCGCTCCGCTTCGACGTTCTGGAAGAGTGCATCAAGCGTCTGCCTGGTTTCCCGATCGTTCTGCACGGTTCTTCTTCTGTTCCGCAGGAGTTCGTCAAGATGATCAACCAGTACGGCGGCAGCATGCCCGATGCAATCGGTATCCCCGAGGAAGAGCTGCGCAAGGCTGCAAAGCTGGCTGTCTGCAAGATCAATATCGACTCCGATATCCGTCTGGCAATGACCGCTACCATCCGCAAGTACTTTGCTGAGCATCCGGATCACTTCGATCCTCGTCAGTACCTCAAGCCCGCTCGTCAGGCTGTCAAGGACATGGTTACCCACAAGCTGATCAACGTTCTGGGCTGCAACGGCAAGGCGTAAGCGTCTGCGCGCGCAATTCAAAAATTTTGCTGACAAAGACACCTTGGTTTTCCAGGGTGTCTTTCGTTTTTTTTATGCTTTTCCGCTTTCCGTAAAATCTGCCTCCGGCGGCGGCTGTGTTCCCGCTCTGCCAGCATTGGGCACGGCTCACAGGCTGCGCTCTGCGGCATACTTGCCGATGAGGAGGTGGAAGTATGCAAATACGCAACAAATGGCTTGCACGCAGCTGTGCGGCCGCTCTGGTGCTGGCCTTGTCGGTGGGTACGGCACTTGCTGCACAGAGCTTGATTCCGGTCGGACGCGCGGCGGGTATCAAACTGCATGCCGACGGTGTCATGATCGCGTCTCTCGATCCGGTTACGACCGCGGTCGGACAGGTCAGTCCGGCTGAGGCGGCTGGATTGCAGCCGGGTGACGTGATCCTGACCGCAAACGGTCAATCGGTAGACACCAATGACGCTTTACAGGAGATCATTGAAGGCGCAGACGGCCAAGCGATCACGCTGCATGTGCGGCGAGATGGTGAGGAGCTGGATGTGTCAGTGACTCCGGTGCAGGACACCAGCGGTCATGATCGGTTGGGCGTGATGATTCGTGACGGCATGGCCGGTATCGGAACAATCACCTATGTTGATCCGGAAACTGGAGCCTATGGTTCGCTGGGACACGGCATCTGTGACGGTGAGAGCGGCGTGCTCGTTCCGCTTGCAGAGGGTAGTCTGATGGAGGCTTCGGTCGCAGGTGTGCAGAAGGGTGCATCTGGTGCACCGGGTGCACTGCAAGGTGAATTTAACTTGCAGGAAGACATGGGAACGGTCGAGAAAAATACGGATACCGGTATTTTTGGCGTGCTGACCGATGACAGCTATTATGACGATCTGGATACGCTGCCTATCGCGGATGCACAGGAAGGTACCTGCGAGATCTGGTCGAATGTTGAGGGCGAGACAGTCGGACATTACACCGCCGAGATTACCAAGCTCTATGGCGAAGGCGGTGAGAATGACCGATCTATGGTCATCCATGTCACCGACCCGAAACTGATCGAAAAAACCGGTGGTATCGTGCAGGGGATGAGCGGCAGCCCGGTGATTCAGGACGGCAAGCTTGTGGGTGCGGTCACCCATGTTTTGGTGAACGATCCCACGAGAGGATATGCTGTTGAAATTGAGAAAATGCTGGAAGCGCAGGCAGCGGCATAAGGCTGGAGGATGGAAAGCGTGGGAGCGGGATTCCCGCGCTTTCCTCCATTTCCAGACACGGACATGGAGGGTGAAGAACCCGGTAGGATCGGGGAAGACCTTGGAGAACCCGGTGGCTGACAGACGGGAAATGTCGAATTACGTCGGGATAGGTCGTACTAAATCTGGCCGAAAACACGCAAAATCCATTGTGCGAGCTGGAAAAATATGGTAAATTAAGGAAGCCGCACGAAAGCAACCACAGAACAGAACAACGGCAGTCAGAACAAAAAATTTGTCAGGAAGGCAGTGAGTGACAACATGGAACGGAACATTCGAGTAGTAATCGCAGATGGAGACCAGGAATTCCGCACAGCGCTCTCGGGCGCCTTGCAGGCGGAGGACGGAATTGAGGTCGTCGGAACGGCGGCGAGTGGCACTGGCGCATTGGAGCAGGTGCGTGAGCTGGCACCCGACCTGCTGCTGACCGACCTGATGCTGCCCGAGCTGGATGGACTGAGCCTGCTGCATCGCATCGTGGACAATGGATACAAGGTCGGGGTATTTGTCATCTCGGCATTTGCCAGCGATATGGCAGCGGCAGAGTGCAGCGCACTGGGCGTCAGCCATTTTTTGCGCAAGCCGGTAGGTCCGGAAGTGCTGGCAGGACGCATTCGCCAGTGGGGCATGTCCCGACAGACCGCATGTGTGCGCGAGCCCGAAATGCCGGCCGATCTGGATCTGGAACTGCGCGTGACCGAAGTTATCCATCAGGTTGGCGTACCGGCACACATCAAGGGCTATCAGTATCTGCGTGAGGCGATCATCATGGCCATCCGCGATATGGAATCGGTTGGCGCGATCACCAAGATCATGTATCCGGGCATCGCGAAGAAATTCCACACCACCGCATCCCGCGTCGAGCGTGCTATTCGCCATGCGATTGAAGTTGCTTGGGATCGCGGAGACATCGAGACTTTGCAGTCGTATTTCGGCTATACGGTATCAGGCGTCAAGGGCAAGCCGACCAATTCCGAATTCATCTCGATGATTGCAGATCGTCTACGGCTTCAAATGCGCAGGGGTTAATCCTCGCATCGGACGCACTTCTAAAACGGCATTTTGAGAACATCTTCTATTTGAATGAGGGAAGGATCGAAAATACTGTGCTTTATCGGTATTATTTGCAAAACAGTGATAGACTATGACAAAAACTTGCTATAGCGAATCAATCAGTGAAACTCCCAA
>CAUEJN010000136.1 GCA_959018045.1 uncultured Butyricicoccus sp.
TGCTCGAAACCCGGTCTACAGGTCAACTGTAGGCCGGGTTTCTCGACAAACTGAGCCGAAGGATTTCTCCTTCGGCTTCACTTTTATAATATATATTTAATTTGCAGCAAACACCACTTTTTGTTTAAAAAATAATACAATTCTATACGTTTACTGCACCGTTTTGCTCCAACAATCACAGGATCATGCTAACTGTTGTCCCTTCATCCAGTCTTGTGCAAACTGTTCCAAGCCACTTGTCGTCAACGGATGCGAAAGCGATTGCTTGTAGAGTCCAAACGGAATCGCAGCATAGGGCACGCCGATTTTCGCCAAAGCCTCCAGCTGATAAATACTTTTGATGGATGCTGCGACGACAGATACGCCGCGTCGAGCGGTAATTTGCTGCACTGCAGCAACCATTTGCAACCCATCTCCGCCATTGAAGGCATCGGTTCTGCCAACAAACGGGAAGACATAGTCTGCCCCGGCATTAATCGCTGCAACAGCCTGGGCAACAGAGAAAATCAGGGTCATAGCGCAGCGGTAGCCACGGTTATGCAGGATATGGCAAACCTCCAGGCCCTCCGGGCTGAAGTTGATCTTAATGACAATCTTGGGATCGAGCTGCAAGATTTGTTCCGCCTGTGCGACCATTTCCTGCACACTGTCACCAACGACTTCGCCGCTCAAAAAAGTTTGTGCCTGATTGGAATACTTTTGCAGAAAATCCATCAGCTGAACATGCTGTGTACAATACATAGTGGGGTTTGCTGTAATGCCATAGGCACCCCAGGCAAGCGCCTGATCAATCTCCTCGGGATTTGCACTGTCAATCAAATACTGCACGATACTCACGCTCCTTTTGTTTATTATATGTCGAGTCCAGCAATGCCGGCAAGTATGTGGGCTGTCAGGCTTTTACCACAATGTTCTGGGAAGAAGTGACAACAGTACCTCCGTTGCTTTTATAATCTATCTTTTCTATACTGGAATTAAGAATTATCAGGAGGTTCTGGATATGTTTCAGTATTATCAACCTACGAAAATTTACTTCGGAAGCAACCGCTTGGAAGAGCTGGGGCAGATTGCTGCTCGTTACGGAACGCGCTGCCTGCTGGTCACCTCTCCCGACGAACCGCTTCGTCCCCTGTATCTGCGCGTCACTGCACTCCTGCAAGCACAGGGTATTTCGGTGCTGCATTTTGATCAGGTACAGCCCAATCCCAGCGTGGAAATCGTAGAGCAGGGTTTTGAGCTGATTCGACAGAATCCGGTAGATTTTGTACTGGCAGTAGGTGGAGGAAGCAGTATTGATACTGCAAAATCTATCGCATTCACCAACGGACAGGAGTGCATTGACTGGGATTATTTATTCCAAACCTATTCGTCGCCATATGAAGATTATGCGCCGTATTCTCAGACCGTATTGCCGCTTTTGTCTGTGCCGACAACCTCGGGTACGGGATCGCAGGTCACACAGGCGGCCGTCATTACACGCGGCAAGGAGAAGCTGACCTTTTACCATCCCTCACTTTTCTCCAAAGCATGTATCATCGACCCGAAGCTTATGCTGACACTGCCTGTGCGCATGACAGCTGCAACCGGCTTCGATGCGTTTACGCATGCGTTTGAAAGCTATATCAATGTTCACGCATCACCTTACAGCAAGATGGATTCCATGCAGGCGATGAAACTGGTTGTAGAAAATCTGCCCAAGGCGGTTCACAATCCGACCGAGCTGGAATATCGCACACAGCTTGCGCTGGCAGATACTTTGGCAGGACGTGCACTGTCCAACTCGGGCGCAGCCGCACCGCATCCGCTTTCGGAAATCATCGGAGGCATCACCCATCTGCCGCATGGACAGGCTCTTGCAGTTGTATTCCCGGCCTTCGTTGCGCAGATGCAGGAAAAGTATGCACAGGAGTTTGCTGAGATCGCACGGATTTTCCATCCCGAAGCGACCGATTTGTACAGCGTTCTGTGCGAATTCCTCAAGGAGATCGGCTTACTGTGCAAGCTGCGTGATTTTGACGTATCTGAGCAGGATTTTGCAGAAATGATCAGCTGCCCTGTGCTGGATTTTCTGCCGTTTGGTAGCCGTGACGAGTTGGAAGCCATCCTGAAAAATTCCTATTAAGGTATCTCTTATGTATCAAATGATTTGTTTGGATTTGGACGGCACATTGCTCAATCGCGCCCGTGCCGTCAGTGCGCGAAACCGAAATGCCCTGATCGAGTGTCTCAATCGGGGGATTTCCGTTTATTTGGTGACCGGACGACCACCCTGTTTTGCAAAATGGCTGGCGCGGCAAATTGATTCCCGTATACAAGTCATTTGCAGCAACGGGGCATGGTATCAACGGAATGAACAGGTCATACAGCATCGCATGTCTGCCGATGCCGTGCAGTTTTTGCTCCATATCTTGCAGGAGAATCCTACGACCACGATGTTTTTTAAAAATGCGCAGCATGTTTATACCAATGCAGAGCGAGATGAACGCTTTCTGTACGATCATCTCAATGCACAGCTGCCAGAGCAGGATTGGTGCGATTCGCATACCAATTTGTCTCTGGAGCAGTTATCCTGCCAGGCGCATGATATCTTGAAAGTATTGGTTTATGAAGAAGATACCGAGCGCTTGCAGCAGATCTACCAGCAGATCCAAGCGTATACTGAACTGGAACCCACCGGCTGCGCACCGGTTGGTTTTGATGTAGTTGCGTGCGGCGTTAACAAGGCTAAAGCGATTTCTGAAATCTGCGCAGATCTCCATATTCCTCTGGCCCAAACGATTTGCATGGGCGATGGAGACAATGATATGGAAATGATCCAGCAAGCCGGTCTTGGCGTAGCGATGGGAAATGCAGACGCACAGGTACGCGCCTGCGCCGATCTCTGTGCACCCACCAATGATATGGACGGTGTTGCGTGGGTTCTTGAGCGGTATTGTCTGGGTTGAGCGGTGGGTAAATACCGCTCCTTTTTACAGCTTCGCAAAAGATAAAACCTGCCGGAAGGGCAGGTCGTATCTTACATATTCTGTCTTGCACGTTGCGTGATCTTTTGAATGGTTTGCATAATTACAAAAAGAGATAGTAAGCTGAATGCTGCGATCCAGGCATTTCCTGAGATGACACCTGAAGCGATCACAACGCTGCCATCAAGGCAGAATAAAATGGTAGGCACCTTTAAAAAACGGAATACATACTGAATCAGCAGTGCGATGACATCGGTGCCTCCGGTTGCACATTGCCGGTTAAGTGCAATACCCACAGCCGCGCCTACCAGAATACCGCCTGCCAGAGCTGAAACCAGCGGTGCGATAAACCAAGGCAGTTTGCCGCACGCCTGAGAAAGATTAAATGTCGGAATGAGTTCCATGCATATAGGTGTAATCAGTGTGATGTAAAGTGTCTTTACACCAAAGCCCTTTCCGAGCAGTACGGTTGCTAGGATCAGCAACGGAACCGAGATAGCAAGCGACATGTCTCTCTTTCTTCTTCTTCAGATCGGAAGAGCACACGTCTGAACTCCAGTCACTCCGCGAAATCTCGT
>CAUEJN010000137.1 GCA_959018045.1 uncultured Butyricicoccus sp.
AACTGTTGGATTGCGACCGACGCATTGCAGCCGCAGCCGATGATTAAATCTTTTTCCTTCGTAAAACGTCCTCCTTAAATGACTTGTATGTGACGGTGGAAGATATTAGTAATTGGGGAAAGCGAGCAGCATTTCGCGAACCGCCTTGCAGGCCACTGCGGTAGCTACAGCGGACGGGTCAAGGGTGGGGGCGAGCTCGTTGACGTCGCAGGCGACGATGTTGAGCTTGCTGCAAATGAGGGTGATTGCGGAGCGCAGCGCCTCGAAGGAGATGCCGCCGGCCTCGGGCGTACCGGTGCCGGGGAAGACGGACGGGTCGAGCACGTCCAGGTCGAGGGTAAAGTAGACCGGCTTGCCTTGGAGTGCCTCGATGGTCTTGTCCAGACCTTCCAGATTGAACTTCTGGGTGGTCACATGGTCACGACCCCAGGTGAACTCAGCACGCTCGCCCGAGCGGATACCGAACTGGAAGATGCGTCCGTCACCGACAAGGTCCCAGCAGCGGCGGATAACGCACGCATGGGACAGGTTAGCGCCCAGATAGTCGTCGCGCAGGTCGGCGTGTGCATCCAGATGGATGATGTGCAGGTCGGGGTAGCGCTTAGCGACCGCTCGCATGGCACCCAGCGTCACCAGATGCTCACCGCCGAGCAGGAAGGGACGCTTGCCCGCGTCCAGAATCTCTTCGGTCTGTGCCTCAATATCGCCCAGCGCCTTTTCTGCGCTGCCAAAGCACAACTCGAGGTCGCCCACGTCCAGTACATGCGCGTCTTCCAGATCGCGATCCTGATAGGGGCTGTAGGTTTCCACGCCAAAGGACTCGTGGCGGATGGCCGACGGGCCGAAACGTGTGCCCGGACGGAACGAAGTCGTGGAATCGAAGGGCGCGCCGAACAGGACGGTACGCGCTTCATCAGCAGGGCAGTCACAGTCCAGGAAGGTTTCAACGTTCGCTTTCAACATCTTTCAATAACTCCTCAACATAAGCGGGGATGTAGAACGCACCCTTGTGCAGGGTGGTCGTGTAGTATTTGCAGGACAGACCGTAGCCGTTCCAGCGGACTTCGTCCAAATCCTTGAGCGGATGGTACTTTTTGGACGCAAAGCCGAACAGCCAGTGACCGGACGGGTAGGTTGGGATGTGCGCCTGATAGACGCGGCTGATCGGGAAGGACTCGACAATGCGCTTGTGTGCGCGCTGGCAGGCAATAGCGTCCTCGTCGTAGAACGGGCTCTCGTGCTGGTTGACCATAATGCCGTCCTCGTGCAGCGCCTTGTAGCAGTTGCCATAGAACTCGCGGGTAAACAGTCCTTCACCGGGGCCAAATGGGTCGGTCGAGTCGACGATGATGAGGTCGTAAGCGTCCTCACAGGTGCGCACGAACTTGAGACCGTCCTCGTAGTGGATATGTACGCGCGGGTCGTCCAGCCAGGGGCCTGCGGTCTTGGGCAGGTAAGCACGGCAGACCTCGACGACACCCGGGTCGATCTCAACCATGTCGATGTGATCGACGTGGTTGTAGCGGGTCAGCTCGCGGATGACACCGCCGTCACCGGCACCGATGACCAGCACCTTTTTGATATTCGGATGCACGGCCATGGGCACATGTACGATCATTTCGTGATAGATGAATTCGTCCTTTTCGGTCAGCATCATATAGCCGTCCAGCGTAAGGAAACGGCCGAATTCGGGCGACTCAAAGACATCAATGCGCTGAAACTCGCTCTGCCCGGCATAGAGCTGACGGTCAACGCGGATGGACAGCTTGACATTGGGTGTGTGATGTTCGGAAAACCATAAATCCATATTAGTACCTTCCTTTGAGCACGTTGAGGCGGGTGATATCGGCGTCCTCCGGGCCGGTCATTGAGCAGCCCTTGTCCTTGGCATACACGATGTAGTCCAGAATTTCCCGGGTGATGCGCTCACCGGGTGCCAGAATCGGGATGCCGGGCGGGTAGCACATGACAAATTCCGAGCAGACACGACCCTCGGTTTCCATGATGGGCAGGGACTCGTGCTCGGCGTAGAACGCATCCTGCGGAGAGACCGCAACGTCGGGCTCGATGTACTCCTGCTTCATCAGACCAGCTTCCGAGCCGCCAAAGCGGCGGCGTACCTCGGAGAGTGCACCGACCAGCCGCTCGATCTCGCGCGGACGGTCACCGATGGACAGGTAAGCCAGAATGTTGCCGAGGTCACCGAACTCGATCTGAATGTCGTACTCGTCGCGCAGCAGATCGTAAACCTCAATGCCGGCCAGACCGACTTGCAGGGTGTTGACCGACAGCTTGGTGGGGTCAAAGTCGTAAATGCTGTCGCCGTTGCACAGCTCACGCGAGAAGGCGTAATAACCGCCGATGGCGTTGATCTCGCGGCGAGCATACTCGGCCAGTTCTACCACGCGGGCGAAGGCTTCCTTGCCGCGCAGCGCCAGATTACGGCGCGAAATGTCCAGACTGGACAGCAGCAGATAGGAGCCGCTGGTGGTCTGGGTCAGATTGATGATCTGACGCACATGACCCTCGCTCATAGCAGGGCCGCACAGCAGCAGAGAGGACTGCGTTAGACTGCCGCCCGACTTGTGCATGGACACGGCAGCCATATCGGCACCGGCAGCCATCGCGGACACCGGCAGGTTTTCGCCGAAATAGAAGTGCGTGCCGTGGGCTTCATCGGCCAGACACAGCATGCCGTGCGCGTGCGCCAGCTGTACAATGCGGCGCAGATCGGAACAGATGCCGTAGTAGGTGGGGTTGTTGACCAGAATGGCCTTGGCATCCGGATTTTCACGGATGGCACGCTCGACGGCAGATACGCTCATGCCGAGCGGAATGCCCAGACGATCGTCGCAGGCCGGGTCGATGTAGACCGGAATGGCACCGCACAGAACCATCGCGCCCATGACACTGCGATGGACGTTGCGCGGCAGGATGATCTTTTCGCCGCGTTTGACGACCGATAACACCATGCTCTGTACCGCCGACGTCGTGCCGCCGACCATCAGGAAGGCGTGCGCTGCGCCGAAGGCCTCGGCAGCCAGCTCTTCGGCCTCACGGATGACCGAGACTGGGTGACAGAGGTTATCCAGGGGTTTCATGGAGTTGACGTCCATGCGGACGCACTGCTCGCCCAGCAGGGCGGCAAGTTCGGGATTGCCGCGTCCCCGCTTGTGGCCGGGCACATCGAAGGGGACAACGCGCATTTTTTGGAAGGAGTCGAGCGCCTCGTAGATGGGCGCGCGCTCCTGAGACAACGGTTTCATGGGACGCACCTCGCTTAGTAGATATTGCGGCCGCTGAAAATTTCGATCATCTCGCGGCGGATATTGTTCATGATTTCAAGCCGAACCATGGGCGGAAGCTCATACACGTCGGTCTTGAACAGGTAGTTTTGCAGGTCAATGTCCTTCAGCATCATGCGAGTGAGGAAGAGGTTTGCGCTGTAGACATTGATGTCGACTGCGTCGTAGCGCCGCAGGGTGATGGCTCCCTC
>CAUEJN010000138.1 GCA_959018045.1 uncultured Butyricicoccus sp.
TCTTCCGAAGGCGTTTTCCGTCTGCGCTTTTTTTGCTGCACGGTACTCCCCTCCTCGGACTCGATACACACAAACAACGATATACGTTGTAATTATAGCTTCTTTTTGTCAGAAATGGAAGTCTTTTTTGCGATTTTTTCTAAGTTTTTTTGTACCAATCGTCCGAGTGAACAGACAGGACGGGTGAAAATCCGTATGAGACAGACGATGCCGCGTGCAAGACGGCGCAGGAGGATGCATACCATGCGGGTGACCACACGCACGATGCCTCCGAACACGACATGTGCGCCGACAGCGCCAGCCAGCATGCCAATCAGGACAAAGCCGCGCACCTGTCCTCCGCTCAGCGTGACGGTGAACACGAAATATGCGCCCAGTGTAATCAGCCAGAATAGCGCGTCGCGCAGAGCTGTTTGCCAAGCCGGACAGTTTTCTGCCGTGTGCAGCAAATCGTACACCAGTCCTAGGACTGCGCCCAGCAGTACCGCCTGACAGAAACACAGGGTCAGGCTGCTGAGCGGCTGATAGAGCGCGATCATCCGAACAGGCGGCTCAGCAGTCCGCCGCGGGCTGCGGGTGTATCGTCATAGTCAAGTGACTGGATTTCTCCGGTCAGGGTCAGCTCTCCGCGGTCGAGCGACAGCTTTTCCACATGCAGGCGCTCGCCGCGCACGGTCAGGGTGCCCTGGCTGGTTTCCATCGCGATTTCGGCCTCGTCAAAGGCTGACACGTCGGTCACCCCGGTCACTGACAGTGCCTGCCGTCCGGTCAGGGTCAAGCCGTGGGATAAATTGCGTTCTTCGTTCGGCATTCCGGCATTCCTCCTTTTGTTTTCACTCTATGCGGGAGGGGCTTGGGGTATGTCACAAAACAAAAAGCCATACCGGTAAGCGGTATGGCTTTAGGGGTGTAAGTTTTGGTGGATTCCCGGGGCGAACGCCGGGAATCCATAAGAGATTCCGGACTCTGTGGAGTCCGGCCAGCCTACGCGGCTGGATCGTGCCAGGGAACTCGTCCCCTGGACCCCGATTATCGCCTGCGGGCGGGAACGGGTGCGGTGATGGATTAAAGAATCTCGCGGTACAGGGCTGCCGCGTCATCCTTACGGACGTGTTCGGCAACGTCGAGCACCTCAACCTTCATGGTACGCTGACCGAAGGCGATCTCGATGACGTCCCCGACCTTGACCTGATACGAGGCCTTAGCCTGACGGCCATTGACCACGATGCGCTCACCGTCACAAGCATCATTTGCCACGGTGCGGCGCTTAATCAGGCGAGAAACCTTTAAAAATTTGTCTAAACGCATTGGTCTACTCTCTCCTTGAGTGTCTTTGCAGGTTTAAACACCGGCACTCTGGCCTCTGCGACCTCAATCGGTGCACCGGTGTGGATATTGCGGCAGGTGCGCGGCGGACGGATGCGTGTCTCAAAGACACCGAAGCCGGGCAGATTCAGCTTGTCCCCGGTTTCAAGCACCGCAGCGATGGTTTCAAACACCGCATCGGCTGCCTTTTCCGCATCTTTCTTGGTCATTCCGCTGTGCTGCGCGACCTGCGCGATAAATTCTGCTTTATTCATTCGTGCTCCTTCTGCTTGGCAGCGTCCCAGAGCGCGTCCATCTCGGCAAGGCTCATCTCCGACAGGCTGCGGCCTGCATCCTTAGCTGCCTGCTCGACCTGCGCAAACCGACGGATAAACTTATCGGTCGTGCGGTTGAGGGCATCCTCGGGATCGGTCTTGAGGAAGCGTGCGACGTTCACCACAGCGAACAGCAGGTCGCCCAGCTCCTCGGACGGGTCACCATCCCCATTAATAGCACGTGCGACCTCTGCGGTCTCCTCGCGTACCTTGTCCAGTGCACCCGAAACCTCGTCCCAGTCAAAGCCGACCTTTGCCGCCTTGTGCTGCACCTTCTCGGCGCGAATCAGACCGGGCAGGCTGCGTGCGACGCTCTCCAGCGTCTCAGTCGTGGATTTCTGGTGCTTCTCCTTCTGCTTGAGGGCATCCCAGTTGGTCAGAACCTCGTCCGAGTTCTTGACCTCGACCGAGCCGAACACATGCGGATGACGATAGATCATCTTCTTGCAAATGCCATCGGCCACATCGTCCATGGTGAACCGACCGGCCTCGGCCTCGATCTGCGCATGGAACACGACTTGCAGCAGCACGTCGCCCAGTTCCTCCTGAAGCAGAACCGGGTCATCGTTGTCGATGGCTTCGACTGCCTCGTAAGTCTCCTCGATGAAGCTGCGGCGGATGGACTTGTGATCCTGCTCGCGATCCCAGACACAGCCCTCCGGGCAGCGCAGGATGCGCATGATCTCCAGCAGATCTTCATACGTATATTTTTCTTTGAATGTAAAATCTACCATGATTGTTTTCCTTCTTTTCCGGGCAAGTACCCGGTGATTTTTACTTCAGACGCAGCAGCGCCGCCAGCTTGTCGCCCTTGGGCATCATCATGATATCATCCCGCTCGAGCGCATGCAGCGCCAGCAGCAGCACGACGTAAATCGCAGCCGCCACGCAGATGGCCAGAACAACGCCGACCGTGTTGCCGAGCACGCCGGACACCAGACGGTAAGTAATATATGCGCCTGCACCCATGCCCAGACATGCCGCCATCGGACGCACGAACAGCTTGCCGATACCGGGCAAACGGACGTACCTGCGCAGAATGACCAGGTTTACGATAGTGATAAAGGTATAGCACACGACCGTGCCGAACGGTGCACCGTAGATGTTGACCTGCGGCATACCGACCAGCGTGTAGTTGACCACAACCTTGATGACACCGCCGAGCAACATGGAGATAACCGGCACACGGACACGGCCTGCGGCCTGCAAAACAGCGTTGGTCAGGCTGACCAGTGCGACAAAGGGAATGGCGAAGCACAGCACGCGCAGACAAGCCGCACCGACCTCCGGTTCACCCTTGAACAGCATCCGGATGATAGGTTCAGACAGGACAAAATAGCCCGTAGCAGCAGGCAGCGCAATCAGCATAGAAATACGCATCGCAGAGCCCAGATTCTTAGAAGTCAGCTCCTTGTCATGCTTTGCCATCGCGCTGGCAATTGCCGGAACAATGGAGATTGCCAGCGCCGCAATCAACGTCTGCGGCAGGTTGTACATCGTAAACGCCTTGGTATTGTACATGCCAAACAGCTCATTGGACTCGGACAGGCTGTATCCGATCGATTGCAGACGGGATACGACCATGGTGGTATCAACCAGCGTGGTCAGACTGGTGACCGAGTTTGTCAGGGTAATCGGGATGACCAGCCACAGCAGGCTATGCACCAGCTGACCGGTCGAGCGGCATTCCCGGCTGGTCGAACGCGCATGACGTGCCGGGTCACGCATGTAATAAACCCAGATGCCGACCGCAGCCACAGCCTCACCGATGGTGATACCCAGAATAGCCAGCGCCGTGCACACCTCAACCGGCAGATTGCGGAACATGCCGACGGCGGCAAAGCCCAGACCTA
>CAUEJN010000139.1 GCA_959018045.1 uncultured Butyricicoccus sp.
AGGCACAAGCCGAGAAGGCAAGAGCTGCGGCGCAGGCTGCGGCGGAAGCCAAGGCTGCTGAGGCTGCTCCGGCAGCAGAAGCGCCCAAGGGCGAGTAAATTCCGTTCCTGAAATCTGCAAGGTGAAAAGAGGTCTGCTGTGGCAGACCTCTTTCTTTTTGCTCTGGGATGCGGTATAATGAGAGACAACCCAAAGGAGGGCGTGAAATTTGAACGATTACCTGCATTTTACCATGGACGACGCCGAAATCGGCCGTCTGTCCTCGCTCGCGCTGGCGCACGTCGGCGACTGCGTCTATGAGCTCCTGACGCGCGGCCGCCTGGCCACCGGCGGACTGACCACCGCACGCAATCTGCACAGCCATACGGTCGCGCTCGTGCGTGCCTCGGCACAGTACGCGGCGGCGCAGAAGATCCTGCCGATGCTGACCGAGGAAGAGTCCGATGTCTTCCGCCGCGCGCGCAATACCAAGGTGCACGGCGTGCCCAAGGCCTCGTCCAAGGCCGAATACGCGTACGCTACTGCGCTCGAAGCCCTGTTCGGCTGGCTGTATCTCAAAGGCCGCTACGAGCGCATCAACGCGCTCTACGATGTCATTGCACAGGAGGAAGCATAAGTAACCGAGAGCCCATACGGTCTGCATGGATGCACACCGCGCGGGCTCTCCTGCACGTTATCGGCAGTTAGAAGAATTCATGCCGTTCTGGTTGGAAGAGGACATACCGTTCTGGTTGGTGCAGGACTCGGTCTTCTTCTGTGTGGACTGCTGGCTGGACTTCTGGTTTGCTGCATTAGGATTCTTAGACATCAAAGTCACCTCTTTTCGATTGGTTCACCCGTAGTATAGGCGGCTTCTTTGCGTATTATGCAATAATTTTTTGCTGGAACCCTTGCATAGCATGCAAATATTTGATAAAATCCTAAAGGATAACATTACATGAATAAGGAGCGTATCGATACAATGTCCGGACATTCCAAGTGGCATAATATTGCCAAGCGTAAGGGCGCAAATGATGCAAAAAAGGCTAAGATTTTCACCAAGATCGGCCGTGAAATGGCGATTGCCATCAAGGAAGGCGGCTCGCCCAATCCCGATATCAATGGCCGCCTGCGCGACGTCATCGCAAAGGCAAAGGCAAACAACATGCCCAACGACAACATCAAGCGTATGCTTGATAAGTACTCGGGCGCAAATGGCAACGTTGATTACGAGGCAATCAACTACGAGGGCTACGGCGTTGGCGGTGTCGCTGTTATCGTTGAGACCCTGACCGATAACCGTAACCGTACCGCAGCTGACGTGCGTCACCTGCTTGATAAGTTCGGCGCAGGCATGGGCGCGACCGGCTGTGTCGGCTGGCAGTTCGACCAGAAGGGCGTTATGATCGTTGACCGTGAAGAGCTCGACCGCGACGAGGACGAGGTTATGATGCTGGCACTGGATGCCGGTGCTGAGGACTTCCAGGCCGACGAGCAGACCTTCACCATTTACACCTCTCCCGCTGATTTCGGTACCGTCCGTGAGGCACTCGAGGGTCAGGACTTGACCTTCATCGAGGCCGAGGTGGAGATGGTTCCGCAGAACTACATCCGTCTGGAGTCTGCCGAGGACATGGAGAAGATGCGCAAGCTGCTCGACAACCTCGAGGACAACGATGACGTACAGTCTGTTTGGCACAACTGGGAAAACGAAGACGAGTACGAGGGCTAAGATCGTATCCGTCCGGAAACGACGCGCTTTCAGCCTCTTTTGCACGAGCAAGAGAGGCTGTTTTGCTGCGTTTTGCAACCAAATTACCGAAAGGAGTTTTTGCGTGGATACTTTAAAATCATTTATCCGATACTATAAACCCTATCGCGCGGTCTTTTTCTTTGACCTCATCTGCGCGATGGTCATCAGCCTCATTGATCTAGCCTATCCGCAGATTCTGCGCACGCTGACCGGAACGCTGTTTACTCAGTCGGGTGCGGTCATTCTCAAGGCACTGCTGCCCATCGGCATCGGCCTGTTTTTGATGTATGTTGTGCAGAGTGCGTGCAAATATTACGTCAGCTATCAGGGTCACATGATGGGCGCGAATATGGAGCGCGACATGCGCCAGCAGCTGTTTGACCACTATCAGAAGCTGTCTTTCTCTTATTACGATCAGAATAATTCCGGTCAGATGATGAGTAAGCTGGTCTCCGACCTGTTCGACATCTCGGAGTTTGCCCACCACGGCCCGGAAAACCTGTTTATTTCGCTTGTTAAGATCATCGGCTCGTTTGTATTCCTGTTCCTCATCAACTGGCGGCTTGCCATCCCGCTCATCATCCTTGTCGTCCTCATGTTTGCCTTCTCCATGCGCCAGAATCGCCGTATGCAGGAGACTTTTTTGGACAACCGACGCAAGATTGGTGATGTCAACGCCAGCTTGCAGGATACGCTGTCCGGCATTCGCGTCGTGAAGTCGTTTGCAACCGAGAACATCGAGCGCGATAAGTTCCGCCAGAGCAATCATGCCTTTTTGACCTCGAAGCAGGCAAATTACCGCTGCATGGGTGGATTTATGAGCAGCAATCTGCTCTTCCAGGGTATGATGTATCTGGTTACCCTGGTATTTGGCGGTTATCTGATCGCCAAGGGACAGATGCAGGCTTCTGACCTTGCCATGTACGCCCTGTACATCGGTATTTTCATCAGCCCCATCCAGATTCTAGTCGAGCTGACTGAAATGATGCAGAAGGGTCTGTCTGGTTTCCGCAGATTCCGCGCGGTTATGGATACCGAACCCGAAATCGAGGACGACCGGACGCAAAGCCGCTCGAAAACGTGCGCGGTACGGTGTGCTACGAGAACGTATCCTTCCATTACAGCGATGACGATACCCCGGTGCTGACCGACGTGTCGTTTACCATCCCGGCAGGAAAGTCCATCGCACTGGTCGGCCCTTCGGGCAGCGGTAAAACCACCATCTGTTCGCTGCTGCCGCGTTTTTATGATGTCACCGGCGGTCGTGTCACCATCGACGGTCAGGACGTGCGCGAGCTGACGCTGGAAAGCCTGCGCAGTCAGATTGGTATCGTCCAACAGGATGTGTATCTGTTCTGCGGTACGATTGGCGAAAATATCGCGTACGGTAAACCCGGCGCGAGCATGGAAGAGATCGTGGACGCTGCCCGTAAGGCAAACATTCACGACTTTATCCAGAGCCTGCCCGATGGTTACGATACCTTCGTGGGAGAGCGTGGCACACGCCTGTCAGGCGGTCAGAAACAGCGTATTTCGATTGCGCGTGTGTTCCTCAAAAACCCGCCCATTCTCATTCTGGACGAAGCGACCAGCGCACTGGATAACGAGAGTGAGCGCTGGATTCAGCAGAGCTTGACCGAGCTGGCTAAGAATCGTACCACGATCACCATTGCACACCGCCTGTCGACCATTCGCGGCGCGGATGAAATTCTGGTGGTTGCGGATAATGGCATCGCCGAACGCGCCCC
>CAUEJN010000140.1 GCA_959018045.1 uncultured Butyricicoccus sp.
AGCTAGCGCGTCTGCCATTCCGCCACATCTGCATTTTTCTTTTGGGGTGTCGCTATCAGCAACATCATTTATTATACACGCTTTTTACGAAATTGCAAGCATTATTTTTCAATTTGTCGAAAAAATTTTTTGAAGGGTTTTCCGCTCCCTCATCATCCGTATCCGACTACCGGGTATTTAGTCACTTACCACAGTGTAAGAGAACGGAAAATCCATCTTTTCGCACGGAAATCCAACCGAAAGCGAGGTACCAAAGCCCACAAATGCTTCTTCCTGCCAGTTTTCTCCCTGTGCGCCATACGCTCCCGCTGTGCCGTCGTGGAGCAAATGTACCATAAATGGTTTTCCGGTATGCGCTGCAATGCGCTCGCTCAAATAACGATCATACGGCTGGGGAACGTGTCTGAGCTTGCCATATCCACCGCGCGACACAAAACAGCCCTCGTGTACATAGTTCGCGATACTGATGACCGCCATATCACAGACCGCACCGCGCGCAGTCACGGTGTCCAGCATTTCCAGCACAGTGCGCTCGATAAAGTCAGACAGCGCATAGGCGGCCTCACGTTCGGCGCAGTCGCTCTCGCACTCCCACTGCGTCCACTCGGAAGCCTTACGCATGCAGGTATGCACCACAAAGTTTCCGTCCTCGCGCAGAACATATCCGCGCTTGACGTAGCTGTGACCGAAATCAAATACCAGCGCATCCTTGCCCAGAAATGCTGCGTACTTTGCCGCACCAATGAGCGAAATCACCGCCGGATGAGCCGTCAGGCTCAGTTCAATACCCGAAAGGCCACGAGATTCCAGATTGCGACGCACAGCCTCGGTCAGAATCGGCCCGATCGGCCCGTGCAGCAGGCCACCCGCCAGATAAAACCGACGAACCCCCTGCCAAAATGCCCAGTGCTCCGGCGCCCAATCCGACCGCTCACAGTGTTCCTGTCCGCCCTTGAGCGTCCAGAAAATCGAGCCGATATCATCTGCAACCTGCGCAACCAGCGCACGCGCGGAAGAAGCGTACTTGGGATCGATCAGGCAGTCCACAAACCGTGCCTGCCAGTCTCCACCGTTCTCCAGCCCCTGTGCCGCCAGATATTCACACACGGTGCGGTGAATCGCCTTGGAAGAACAGCGCGTCTTAGCCGTGTCGTCCGCACACAAAATGGGCAGCTTATTGAGTGAAGCATGCAGCATCAGATATCCGTCTTTCAAAAATGGATTCACCATCTGGTTCACCGTCCTATGCACTGCCCGACCGGGTCAATTCGGCCTGTTTCCGGCCATCCTTCCTAAATTTGAATAGACAAAACGGCGCGTTTACACACGCCGCCCAGCTATCATTCTTTCGATTGCCCTGTCACTTTGCAGGGTTCAAGTCCTGTCTAAACTGCTCTGCAAAGATAACCTGCGATGCAATTCCGAAAAGACTTCTATGATTGGTGCGGGTAACAGGACTTCAAAACGCTGCTGCGTTTTGAATGTGAAATCCCGCAGGGTTCAAGTCCTGTCTAAACTGCTCTGCAAAAAGAACTTGCAATGCAATTCCGAAAAGACTTGTTGTCGAAAGGTTGGTGCGGGTAACAGGACTTGAACCTGCACGTCTGGGACACCAGAACCTAAATCTGGCGCGTCTGCCAATTCCGCCATACCCGCATATTGTTTTACTATTATACGATATCCGCCGCCATTTGTCCAGCGCTGAAGCCAAAAAAACATTCCCCTTTGCTCCCCCTCATCCTAATGTCTCCCAAAACACAAAAAGCGCGGAAAATCCCCGCGTTTCTCGATGTTTTTCACATTTATACTTTCACTTGATCGGGTGCCCGCGCATTCCATCCTTGCGAAAACTCGGATGTTTGATCACCCGCGCCACAAGCGGAATCACCATACCGTGCGGCCACAGTTCGGGGTACTTGCAATGGGCATAGGCCAGACAGCACACAACCGACACCGCCTGCGTTGCGACGGTCGCCAGCGCCACGCCCAGCTGGAACACACCGATGCTAGCACCAGAAAAAATGAGTGGTAAGGACTTGCCCTTGGTCAAGTCTTTCACGTTGTCCCTTCCTTTGGTGTAAAGTCAAAAAAAGTGTCGGCTGAAACCGACTGTATCAGTATAAGCGCATTGTCTGCCGCTTTCAATATGCGATTTTACCGCATTCTTACACAATTTGCTTTCATTCGCGCATATTTGCATATACTATGTCCGACCGCACCCTATCAATACTGTCATAAAGGAGATCATATCACATGCCAAGCAAATGGAAGCAATTTCTGCACAGATTGTACCAATCTAATCTGTATTATAATCTGCTCAACCGGCCGGATACGGCTGCAAAGATCCACAAACGCGAGCGCTGAGCGCAACAAAAAACGTCCCAAACAGGACGTTTTTTGCTTATTCACTCGGTGCATCCCGCTTCATAATCTCATCCCATGCACCCGCATTCTTCTGTTCCAGTACGCGGATCATGTGGTAAAACAGGTCGCTGATGGGCGTGGGCACGCCGCATTCCCGTCCCAAACGGGACAGCGTTCCCGAAAACATTTCCACTTCGGTCGGTCTGCCCGCCTCGATATCCTGCAAAGTGGACGGTTTACCCCACGCGGGCACGCACTTCGCCATCTCGCGCTGGCGGATGAGATCATCCTCGCCAAGATCGACGCCCAGACGCTGTGCCACCGCGATGACCTCCCGGCAGGACGCCTCACGAATCCAGTTTGCATCGTTTCCGTCCTCGTACCACGCAGCATAGGGAATACCCAGAATGGCCGCAGACTGGTTCTCGCTGACGTTCGCCATGTACTTTGCCCACTTAATCCGAATCATATCGTCCGGATTTTTGTAGTGCAGGCCGGCGCGGTCGAACAGTTCCTGTACCCGTGCGACGCGGTCGCTGATTGCGTGGTTGTCAGCCTCACCGAAATAATAGGTGCCCAGATTGGGGTCATAGGTGCACACGCCGTTCCGCATGAGCACAGCACGGCGCACCATGCCGTAAATCACGTGCTCCCAGCCGTAAACCTCCGCGATCATCTTCTCTGCGCTGATGCCGTTAAGAAAGGGCAGAATAATAGTATTTTCCCCGACCTGACCGGCAATGTCCTGAATTGCCTGTACAAGCCCGCCAAATTTGACGGTCACGATCACAAGGTCAGCCGCTGTGGTCTGCTCTCCCGGCGACACGATCTGAAAATGGCAGTTCTCACCGTTGATGGTCACGCCCTGCTGTTTGAGCCGTTCCCGGCGTGCACCGTCCGCAATGACCCGGAAATTCTCATAACCGACTGCGCGGCACAATTCGCGCGACAGCGAGCAGCCAATACCACCCAAGCCGATCAGCGCCACCGTTTTGATCTGTTCCATCTGAAACGCCCCCTAAAAAATCATGTTTTTGCTCTCATTGTATCATATCCTGTCTGCGCTGACAACGCGTATTCACGTCTGTCGCTTTTAACACCACGTA
>CAUEJN010000141.1 GCA_959018045.1 uncultured Butyricicoccus sp.
TTTTATCATCAAATACCTCTAGGCTTTTGTAAAATTTCTCCCGTATCCCGATACAGAAAAACAGGAGCACTCCATTGGAGTGCTCCTGTAAAAATAAAATTAATCCAGATTAACGGTCTGCTCGTAGTGACCTTCGCAGTACTCGCTCATACCGGAACCTGCCGGGATCAGCTTACCGATAATAACGTTCTCCTTCAGGCCGAGCAGCGGGTCAACCTTACCCTTGATCGCAGCCTCGGTCAGGACACGGGTGGTCTCCTGGAAGGAAGCGGCAGACAGGAAGGACTCGGTTGCCAGCGATGCCTTGGTGATACCCATGAGGGTCGGGCTGCAGGTTGCCAGCTTGAGATCGGTCTCGCCAGCGTCGATGCGTGCCTGTACCTCATTGTTGTAATCCTCGAACTCGAGCAGGTCGATGACAGAACCAGGCAGTACCTTTGCATCGCCTGCGTCCTCAACCTTAACCTTGCGCATCATCTGACGAACGATAACCTCAATGTGCTTATCGTTGATGTCTACGCCCTGCTGACGGTAAACCTTCTGGACTTCCTTGATCAGGTAGTCATGAACGGCACGCGGATCGCGTACGCGCAGGATGTCGTGCGGGCTGAGTGCGCCGTCGTTGAGCTGCTCACCCTGCTCGACGTACTGACCATCCTCGACACGGATGCCGGAGGAAGAAGCCAGCTGATAAGAACGGGTGTCGCCGTTCTCGGTGTTGACGATGTTGACCGTCTTGAGCGTGGTGCGCTTGGACTCCTCGATGTTGACACGACCAGAGATCTCTGCCAGAGTTGCAACCTTCTTGGGCTTGCGTGCCTCGAACAGTTCCTCGACTCGGGGAAGACCCTGGGTAATATCCGAACCTGCGACACCACCGGTATGGAAGGTACGCATGGTCAGCTGGGTACCGGGCTCACCGATGGACTGTGCAGCGATAATACCAACTGCCTCGCCCAGACCACACGGATCGCCGGATGCCAGGTTCATGCCGTAGCAGTGGGTGCAGACGCCCTTGCGTGCGCGGCACTCCAGAACCGAACGAATCTGAATGCGGGTGATGCCCATTGCAATGATCTTGTCAGCGTCAGCCTCGGTCATCATGTGATCCTTGGAGATGACCAGGTTGCCGTCGTTGTCGTACAGGTCGTCAACCAGGTAACGACCGATGAGACGCTCGTGGAACGGCTCAATGGTCTGGTTGCCTTCCTTAATATCCTCAACCCAGATACCCTTGGTTGCGCCGCAGTCGTCCTCACGGATGATGACATCCTGCGAAACGTCAACCAGTCGACGGGTCAGGTAACCGGAGTCTGCGGTACGCAGTGCGGTATCGGCCATACCCTTTCGAGCGCCTCGTGCAGAGATGAAGTACTCGAGTACGGACAGACCCTCACGGAAGTTCGACTTAATCGGGATCTCGATGGTCTTACCGGAGGTAGATGCCATCAGGCCGCGCATACCTGCCAGCTGACGAATCTGGTTGATCGAACCACGCGCACCGGACTCTGCCATCATGTGAATGGGGTTGTAGCGCTCCTTCTTCATGTTGTCCTGAAGCTTTGCGGCAACCTTCTTGGTGGTCTCTTCCCACTCGTGTACAACCAGACGATATCTCTCATCGTCGGTGATGAAACCGCGCTTGTACTTACGGTCGATCTGCGCAACCTTCTTCTCGGACTCCTCAACCATCAGCTGCTTCTCATCCGGAACCAGCATGTCGGCGACGGCTACGGTCAGTGCACCCTTGGTCGAGTACTTGTAACCCATTGCCTTGATGGAGTCCAGAACCTCAGCGGTCTTGTTGAAGTCGTGTACACGGATGCAGCGGTCGATGATCTTACCGAGCTCCTTCTTACCGCAGGTAAACATGATCTCAAGATCGAGCAGGTTCTCGTCGTTTCTCTCGACAAAGCCCAGATCCTGCGGGATGCGTGCATTAAAGATCAGACGGCCAACGGTTGCGTCAACCACACGGGAGACGGTCTGACCGCCGATGACGCGGGTCATACGAACCTTGATGGGTGCATGGATGCCGACGATTCCGTCGTCGTATGCCAGCATAGCCTCGTCCGGCGATGCGAAGATCTTGCCTGCGCCCGGCTCGTCCGCCTTGTCGATGGTCAGGTAGTAAGAACCGAGGACCATATCCTGCGACGGAACGGTAACCGGCTTGCCGTCCTGGGGCTTTAACAGGTTGTTTGCAGACAGCATGAGCAGACGTGCCTCAGCCTGTGCCTCAGCGGACAGCGGTACGTGAACTGCCATCTGGTCGCCGTCGAAGTCCGCGTTAAATGCGGTACATACCAGCGGATGCAGACGGATTGCACGACCCTCGACGAGCTTGGGCTCGAATGCCTGGATGCCCAGACGGTGCAGGGTCGGTGCACGGTTCAGCATAACCGGATGGCCCTTGATGACGTCCTCGAGAACGTCCCAGACCTCGGTCTTTGCGCGCTCGACCATCTTCTTCGCCGACTTGATGTTGGATGCCAGACCGTCCTTAACCAGACGCTTCATGACGAACGGCTTAAACAGCTCGAGCGCCATTTCCTTCGGCAGACCGCACTGCCAGATCTTCAGATCCGGACCGACGACGATAACCGAACGGCCGGAGTAGTCAACGCGCTTACCGAGCAGGTTCTGACGGAAACGACCCTGCTTACCCTTCAGCATGTCGGACAGCGACTTGAGGGCGCGGTTGTTCGGGCCGGTAACCGGACGGCCGCGGCGGCCGTTATCGATCAGAGCGTCAACTGCTTCCTGCAGCATACGCTTCTCGTTGCGCACGATGATGTCGGGCGCACCCAGCTCGAGCAGGCGCTTCAGACGGTTGTTACGGTTGATGACACGGCGGTACAGGTCGTTGAGGTCGGAGGTCGCAAAGCGGCCGCCGTCCAGCTGTACCATGGGACGGATTTCCGGCGGGATGACCGGAACAACGTCCATAATCATCCACTCGGGCTTGTTGCCCGACAGGCGGAAGGATTCAACAACCTCCAGGCGCTTGATGATGCGCATGCGCTTCTGGCCGGAAGCGTCGCGGAGCTCATTGCGCAGCTCCACGGACAGCTTCTCAAGATCCAGCTGCTGCAGCAGCTTCTTGATGGCCTCAGCACCCATCATTGCCTCGAAATCCTCGTCGTACTTTTCGCGCATGTCGCGGTACTCGGTCTCGGTCAGGATCTGCTTGAGCATGAGCGGGGTGTCACCGGGATCGGTGACGATATAGTTTGCAAAGTACAGCACCTTCTCCAGGATGCGCGGGCTGATGTCCAGAATCAGACCCATGCGGGAGGGGATGCCCTTGAAATACCAGATGTGGCTCACCGGGGCGGCCAGCTCGATGTGGCCCATGCGCTCACGGCGCACCTTGGCACGGGTGACCTCCACGCCGCAGCGGTCGCAGATCTTGCCCTTGTAGCGGATCTTCTTGTACTTGCCGC
>CAUEJN010000142.1 GCA_959018045.1 uncultured Butyricicoccus sp.
CACGACCATGACGCTCATGCGGCCGCACCACGCGGTCAGCTTGCGCCCCAGCTCAAAGACATTTTCCTTGGCACGGTCCGAGGTGTACGGATAGCTGAAAAAGTGAATGCCGATCAGTTCCAGACCACGCTTGGTCATCATATAACCGGCAACCGGCGAGTCGATACCGCCCGACAGCAGCAGGGCTGCACGGCCATTGGTGCCGACCGGCATACCACCTGCGCCCTGTACCGGACCCGGATGAACGAACGCGTACTGGTCACGAATCTCAAAGTGAATGGTCAGCTCCGGATGGTGCATGTCCGGCTTCATGTGCTTGTACTTCTCAGCCAGCTCACCGCCCAGATGCTGGGAAACCTGTACCGAGGTCATCGGGAAGCGCTTGTCGCCGCGTTTGGTCTCCACCTTAAACGACTTAGCATCGGCAATGCGGTCGGCCAGGTAGGACTCTGCGGTCGCTTGCATGGATTCCAACGTCTTTTCGCACACAGCTGCGCGGCAGATGAGTGCAATACCGAAAATCTTGAGCACGGCATCCATCACAGCGTCGCCGTCTACACCTTCGGGAATCTCAACATAGATGACCGACTGGCGCATAGTCACCGTGCAGTCACCGATATGCTTCAAGCGGCGCTTGATGTTGCCGAGCAGGCGGTCCTCGAACTTCTTGCGGTTGAGACCCTTGAGCACGATCTCGCCGCACTTGAGCAGCAATACTTCTTTCATAGAGGGATAATCCTTTCTTCTTTATCGTCTGAGCATGCGCACGCCCGCTTCCAATCCTTCCAGCAGAGCGTCCACGTCTTCTTTGGTGTTAAAGGGGGCAAACGAGATGCGCAGCGCACTGTCGATGCGCTTTTTATCCAGTCCCATGGCGCGCAGCACCGGGCTTTCCTTGCCCTTCGAGCAGGCTGAACCAGCCGAGACAAACACATTTTTGGACTCGAGCACGCGCAGCATGACCTCGCTCTTGCAGCCGGGCAGCGACAGATTGACGACATGTGGCACGTCTCCCTGTCCGTTCCACTGGACAAAGTCAAATTTTGCACCCACCTGCTCGGTCAGGTAGTCCTTGAGCATGGCGACATGGGCAACGTCCTCTGCCATCTGTGCGGCACGCTCGCGGCAGGCGGCGGCAAAGGCTGCGATCTGCGGCATGGGCTCGGTGCCCGAGCGGAAGCCGCTCTCCTGACCGCCGCCCACGATGTACGGAGCGAGGCGCACGTCGCGCTTCATGTACAGTGCACCAATGCCCTTGGGTGCGCCGATCTTATGGCCGCTGACGCTGAGCAAATCACAGTTCCACTTCTTGGGTGTGAGCGGCAGGCGGAACAGTCCCTGTACTGCATCCACATGGAACAGTGCAGACGGGTTCTTGTGCCCCAGTGCGCGTCCGATCTCTGCAACCGGCAGAACCGTGCCCACCTCGTTATTGACCAGCATACAGGACACCAGAATGGTATCCTCACGCATGGCGTTTTCCATATCTTCGGCCAGAATGTGACCGTCTGCGGTCGGCTGGACGTAAGTCACCTCGAAGCCTTCGCTTTCCAGTCTGCGGCAGGCGTTCAAAGTCGCTGCGTGCTCGATGGCCGTGGTCACGATATGCCGTCCGGCATGGCGATTTTTACGTGCCGCACCGAAAATCGCGGTATTGATGCTCTCGGTGCCGCCCGAAGTAAAGTAAGTCTCGGCCGGCGTGCCGCCCAGGACAGCTGCGACAGCCTCCCGGCTATCCTTGAGCACCCGCGCAGCCTCAATGCCCATTTTATGCAGGGACGACGGATTGCCAAACTCCTCGCGCATCATGTGCATCGCTGCCTCGGCAGCCGCGGGCAGCACACGCGAGGTGGCGGCGTTGTCCAAATAGTGTATCATCTGATCGGAACCTCCTGAAAATTCCCTGATTTTTTCGATTGTTCTTATTTCGATTGTTCTTATTATACCATAGCCGGAGACATTTTTTAAGCCCTTCTGTCGATTTCACCCACTCGTTCCTCGCACTGTGCACTCCTGCGTGAAACTCCTCGAATCACACGGTTTTTACCATTATTTTGCCGTTTCCTTCCCTGTTTTTTGTCAAAATACGAAAAATTATACCCGTCCTATTGTACTGCGAACCCGGTTGCGTTATAATATGGAATGTATGCTGGTCGGGTTCCGGCATCGCAAAACCTGTATTCAATACCAAAGGATGGGGTTTCTTCCCTTCCTGTTCATTTTTTCTATCTGTGAAAGGGGCTTTCTAGTTATGCCTGGCAAAGTAATCTTAGGCGCTCAGTGGGGCGACGAAGGCAAAGGCAAATTCATCGACATCTTTGCGGCACACGCCGATCTTGTGGTGCGCAGCCAGGGAGGCAACAACGCCGGTCATACGGTCGTTGTTGATGGTGAAAAGTACAAACTGCAGCTCATCCCCTCGGGTATCCTCTACCCCGACTGCATCAACATCATCGGCCCGGGCGTCGTCGTAGACCCGCGCAACATCCTGCGTGAGATCGACGGTCTGGCAGAAAAGGGCGTCAAGGCAGACAAGCTGTTCATCGACGCACGCTGCCACTGCATCCTGCCCTGGCACCTCGAACTGGATGCCCTGTCCGAAAAGGCACGCGGCGGTGACGATATCGGTACCACCAAGAAGGGCATCGGTCCCACCTACATGGACAAGGCCGAGCGCATCGGCGTGCGCATGCATGATTTCATCGATCCCAACCGTTTTGAAAACGTGATGCGTGCAGCCTGCGCACGCAAGAACCAGGTCATCACTGGTGTCTACGGCGGCGAGCCCATCGACATCGAGGCCGTTCTCGAGGAGTACCGCACCTATGCAGATCGTCTGCGCGCACATGTCCGCGACACCTCCATCCTGACCTACGAGGCTATCAAAGACGGCAAGTTTGTTCTGTTTGAGGGCGCACAAGGTACGCTGCTCGACCTCGACATGGGTACCTACCCCTACGTCACTTCCTCCCATCCGATTGCCGGCGGCTGCTGCATCGGTTCGGGTGTTGGCCCCTCTGCCATCACCGACATCATGGGTATCTTCAAGAGCTACACCACCCGCGTCGGCAAGGGTCCCTTCCCGACCGAGCTGTTCGACGAGACCGGCGACTACATCCGCAATGCTGGCGGCGAGTTCGGTACGGTCACCGGCCGTGCACGCCGTACCGGTTGGTTCGATGCAGTTATCGCACGCTACGCTGTTCGCGTTAACGGTCTGACCGAAATGGTCATCAACAAGATCGACCCCCTGCGCGGCCTGCCCAAGCTCAAGGTCTGTGTCGCTTACGATCTGGGCGGCCAGCGCATCACCGAGTTCCCGGCAAACTTCGCTGATCTTGAGCACTGCACCCCGATCTACGAGGAGTTCGACGGCTTCGATGAGGACATCACCGCTTGCCGCACCTACGACGAACTGCCCCAG
>CAUEJN010000143.1 GCA_959018045.1 uncultured Butyricicoccus sp.
CCTCCGCACCTGCACACCTCCTCCGCGCTCACACTCACCATACATTTCGAGACAGCCGCAAACCTGTTTCCACACTTCTCGTATCGCCTTAAACCCGTCTATCGCAAACGTAAAAAAATCATCATAAATTTTGTATCAAATGTAAAATTTTTATGTTGTCTAACGGACCAAACCCTGAAAATTTGAGATAAAAAGAACGAAGTTTGCAACTTTTTTGATTTGGTCAAATGGTAAAAACGAGGAAAATTGCAAAAAACCTTGACAAAAACCCTCTTTTTCATTATACATACTTTCGTAGAGAAAATATGGACGCCTGACCCGGTCGCCACACCAGAGCAAAGCCTGTGGTGTGCTCTATTTTAATGGCGCTGCCGCGTCGCACGCACCAGTCTCACAACCGAATATTAGGAGGATACAAAGAGCATGAAGAGATTTCTGAGTGCAGTACTCGCAGGCGTTATGGCGCTGTCGCTCATGGCAGGCTGCTCGTCCGGCGGGGAGGAAACCACCACCGAGTCCGGCAATGACACCACCGCTGAATCCACTGGCCTGTTCCCGGCAGTTGCCAAGGAAGACCTCAAGGTTGGCGTCGTTCACATCACCGACCCTGCTGAGGGTACTGGCTATACTTACACCCATGATCTCGGCATCCAGGGCATGCAGAAGAACCTCGGCCTGGACGACAGCCAGATCATCCGCAAGAACAACGTTGATGATCAGAACGCAACCGCAATCCGCACCGCACTCGAGGAGTGTGTTGAGGAAGGCTGCCAGATCGTCTTCGCAACCTCTTGGGGCTACATGGACTACGTTGAAGAGATCGCTGAGGAGTACCCGGACGTTCTGTTCGCACACGGCACCGGCTACAAGTCCAACGGCAAGAACTTCATCAACTACTTCGGTAAGATCAACCAGGCTCGCTACCTCTCCGGTATCGCTGCTGGCATGAAGACCACTTCCAATAAGATCGGTTACGTTGCCGCTCAGAACAACGGGAACGGCGAGGTTACCTCTGGTATCGACGCATTCGCTATGGGCGTTGAGTCTGTAAATCCGGACGCTAAGGTTTACGTCAAGGTTACCGGCTCCTGGTTCGATCCCGAGGGCGAGGGCCAGGCTGCTAAGTCCCTGATCGACATGGGCTGCGATGTTATCGCACAGCACTGTGATACCGCAAACCCGGCAACCGAGGCTGAGAAGGCTGGCGTATTCGCAGTCGGCTACAACTCCGACATGGCACAGAAGGCTCCGGGCGCAACCCTGACCTCTGTTATGTGGGATTGGTCGGTATTCTACACCGAGGCTACGCAGAAGGTCATCGACGGCACCTGGGACGGCCAGAACTACTTCGGTTCCATGCAGGACGGCCTGGTAACGCTGGCTCCGTGCTCTGACCTGTGCGCTGAGGGCACCGCAGAGAAGATCAAGGAAGTTCAGGACAAGATCATCTCCGGCGAGTGGGATATCTTCGACGGCACCACCGAGTACGAGGACAACCAGGGTCAGACCCACACCCTCAAGGCTGAGGATTACGGCACCTGCAACTGGTACTACAAGAACGTAGAAGTCGCTTAAAGCCAAACGGCTGGACGGCTGGAATCGAATATTTGCCTTAGGCATAAAGGGGCGGTCAAACATTCTTTGGCCGCCCTTTTTGCCAGGAAAACAGACAGAAAGGGGAAGCTATGGCAAACAACGGATATGCCATCGAATGCCGCGGTATCACAAAAACATTCGGCACGGTGGTCGCAAACGACGGGGTAGATCTGACCGTTCGCTACGGCGAGGTGCTCGCGCTTCTGGGCGAGAATGGTTCGGGCAAAACGACTCTGATGAATATGCTCTCGGGTATCTATCACCCGGATGCCGGTACAATTAAAATCGCAGGTCAGGAGGTATCCATTTCCTCCCCCGAGGACGCAATGGCGCTGGGCATCGGTATGATCCACCAGCACTTTAAGCTGGTCGATGTGTTCACCGCTGCGGAAAATATCGCGGTCGGTACCCCGGGCAAGCGCCTGTCCGCACGCGTTATGCGCGAAAAAGTCTGCCAGATCAGCCGCTCGATCGGTCTGGACATCGATCCCGACCGCCGCGCCTTTGAAATGTCGGTCTCGGAGAAGCAGACCGTCGAAATCCTCAAGGTGCTCTATCGCGGCCAGCGCATCCTGATTCTGGACGAGCCCACCGCCGTCCTGACACCGCAGGAGACCGAGCGCCTGTTTGATATCCTGCGCTCCATGCGTGAGCAGGGCTGCGCGATCATCATCATCACCCATAAGCTCAACGAGGTTATGGCCATCTCCGACCGCGTCACCATCCTGCGTAAGGGTAAGTACATCGACACGGTCAACACGTCGGAAACCAGCGAGAAGCAGCTCACCGAGCTGATGGTTGGCCGTCCGGTCTCGCTCGAGATTGAGCGTCCCGACCCGGTCGATCCTCAGTCCATTCTCAAGATCGTCGACCTGACCGTGCGCAAGCCCGATGGCACCATCGCCATCAACGACGCAAGCTTCGAGGTGCGCACCGGTGAGATTCTGGGTGTCGCTGGTATCGCAGGTTCCGGCCAGAAGGAGCTGTGCGAGACCATCGCCGGCCTGTGCCCGGCAGAGAAGGGCGCCATCCTGTACAAGAAGGAAAACCTCATCGGCAAGTCGCCCCGTGAGATCATCCGTCTGGGCGTTCACCTGGGCTTCGTTCCCGAGGATCGTCTGGGCATGGGTCTGGTTGCGTCCATGGGCATGGTCGGCAACATGATGCTCAAGACTTACGATGCAAACCCCGGCCCCTTCGTCGACCCGGCACCGGCACGCGCACGCGCAGAGGAGCTGGTCGAGCGCCTGGAGATCGTCACCCCGTCGGTTGACACCCCGGTACGTATGATGTCGGGCGGTAACGTACAGAAGGTTCTGCTCGGCCGTGAGATCGAGTCTAACCCGCAGGTACTGATCACCGCCTATCCGGTACGCGGTCTGGACATCAACTCGTCCTACACGGTCTATGACCTGCTCAACGAGCAGAAGCGCAAGGGTGTCGCTGTCGTCTTCATCGGTGAGGACCTCGACATTCTGATGGCGCTGTCCGACCGCATTCTGGTCATGTGCCACGGCGCAGTGACCGGCATCGTGGACGGCCGCACGGCAACCAAGGACGATATTGCGCGCCTGATGGTCGGCGCAGGAGAGGAGGTACAGGCATGATCCGTATTGTCAAGACCCGCGAGAAATCCAAAAAGCAGCAGATGCTTCTGCGTCTGGCGGCTTTTGTGCTGGCACTGTGTGCGGGCGGCCTGTTCCTGCTTGTGCTGGGCAACAACCCCTTTGCTCTTTACGGCACCATCCTGTCGGGTGCGTTCCGCTCGGCGATGGCCATTCAGGCAACCATCAAAATTATGAATCCACTGCTCATCGCCTCGCC
>CAUEJN010000144.1 GCA_959018045.1 uncultured Butyricicoccus sp.
AAGGAAGGAAGTGCTCAAGAATACCATCGACTATGCGCACGAGAAGGGCATGTATGTCATCGCTGATATCAAGCGCAACGATATCGGCGCAACCGCAACGGCTTACGCTGAGGCATATCTGGGCTGCACCAAGGTTGGCGATAAGGAGCTGCCGGTTTACAATGCAGATTCCTGCACGGTCAACGCTTACCTCGGCACCGACGGCATTGAGCCCTTCCTGAAGGAGTGCCGTGCACGCGAGAAGGCCATCTATATTCTGGTTAAGACCTCCAACCCGTCTTCCGGTGAGTTCCAGAACCGCGACATGGAGGGCAAGCCGCTCTTCGTTCGCGTGGCAGAGCAGTTTGCGAAGTGGGGCGAGGGTCTGGACACCCCGTCCGGCTACAATCAGGTTGGTGCGGTTGTCGGCGCAACCTACCCCGAAGAGCAGAAGATCATCCGTTCCATCATCCCCAAGGCATATTTCCTCGTACCGGGCTACGGTGCACAGGGCGCGACCGCAAAGGATATCGCAAATGCCTTCAACGATGACGGTCTGGGTGCAATCGTAAACTCTTCCCGCGGTATTATGTGCGCTTGGAAGAAGACCGGCAAGGACGGCGTAGACTTCATGGAGGCTGCACGCGCAGAGGCAATCCGCATGCGTGACGACATCGTGTCCGCCATCCGCTAAACCATTTTTCCCCTTTCCCCCATCGTAAAGTTTGCAAGGAGTGACGATAGATTTGAAGAAAGCGTATCTGCTGCTCGCCGACGGTACCCTGTTCGAGGGTAAGGCTGCCGGCTATGAGGGATGCAGCATCGGCGAGGTCGTATTCAATACGGGTATGGCCGGTTATCAGGAGGTTCTGACCGACCCGTCTTACTATGGCCAGACGGTGTGCATGACTTACCCCCTGGTTGGTAATTATGGAATCAACTTCGATGACGGCGAGTCCAAGAAGAGCTGGGTTTCGGGTTATATCATGCGTGAAATGTGTGAATATCCCTCGAACTTCCGCTGCCAGATGAGCCTGGATGCCTATCTCAAGGAGCAGAAGGTAGTCGGCCTGCAGGGCATCGACACCCGACGCCTGACCCGTATCCTGCGCAACAGCGGCGTTATGAACGGTGTCATCTATACCGAAGGCCACGAGCCCGACGAGAAGACCATCGAAGAGATGAAGGCTTACGTCGTCAAGGACGCGGTCAAGTCGGTTACGCTTTCCGAGACCGAGGTACACCCGGCACAGGGTGAGCGCAAGTACCGCATCGGTCTGATGGACTTCGGCGTCAAGTACAATATCGTCCGTGAACTTTGCAAGCGCGGCTGTGAGGTCACCGTCCTGCCCGGTTTTACCAAGGCAGAGGATATTCTGGCTGCCGGTTACGACGGCATCATGCTGTCGAACGGTCCCGGTGATCCGGCTGAAAACGTCGGCATTGTAGAAGAACTCAAAAAGCTCATCGCATCCGGTCTGCCCATCTTCGGTATCTGCCTAGGCCATCAGCTCATGGCGCTGGCCATCGATGCCAAGACCGAGAAGATGCGCTTTGGTCATCGTGGTGTCAACCACCCGGTCAAGGATCTCGACGAAGACCGCACCTATATCACCAGCCAGAACCACGGCTACGCGGTCGTTGGCGATACCATTGACCCGGCGATTGCACGCGTGCGCTTTGTGAACCTCAACGACGGCACGGTTGAGGGCGTCGAGCACATCGGCAAGCCCATCTTCACCGTGCAGTATCACCCCGAGGTCTGCCCCGGTCCGCAGGATACCTCGTACCTGTTCGACCGATTCCTCGAAAACATTGACAAGCACAAGGGAGGCCAGTTCTAATGCCGCTGAGAAAAGATATCCACAAAGTCATGGTACTGGGCTCCGGCCCCATCGTTATCGGTCAGGCGGCCGAGTTCGACTACGCAGGCACTCAGGCATGCCGTGCCCTGCGTGAAGAGGGGCTGGAGGTTGTTCTGGTAAACTCCAACCCCGCCACCATCATGACCGACAAGGCCATGGCGGACAAGGTATATATTGAGCCGATGACCCTGGACGCGGTCAAGGAAATCATCAAGAAAGAGCGTCCGGACTCCCTGATCCCTAACCTCGGCGGTCAGACCGGTCTGAACCTGGCAATGGATCTGTCTGCCGACGGCTTCCTCGACGAGTACGGTGTCAAGCTGCTGGGTGCAAACCCGGACACCATCGCCAAGGCCGAAGACCGCCAGATGTTCAAGGACACCATGGAGAAGATCGGCGAGCCGTGCATCGCTTCCAAGGTCGTGCACACGGTCGAGGACGCAGTTGCATTCACCGAGGAGATCGGTCTGCCGGTTATCATCCGTCCGGCATACACCCTGGGCGGTACCGGCGGCGGTATCGCATACACCTGGGAGCAGCTGCGCGAGATCGCTGCGACCGGTATCATGCACTCTCGTGTCGACGAGATTCTGGTCGAGAAGTGCATCGCAGGCTGGAAGGAAGTCGAGTATGAGGTCATGCGCGACAGCAAGGGCAACGCCATCACCATCTGTAACATGGAGAACGTTGACCCGGTTGGCGTACACACCGGTGACTCGGTCGTTGTCGCACCCAGCCAGACCCTGTCTGACAAGGAATACCAGATGCTGCGCACCTCTGCGCTCAACATCATCACCGAGCTGGGCATCGAGGGCGGCTGTAACGTACAGTACGCACTGAATCCGAACTCTTTCGAGTACGCGGTTATCGAGGTAAACCCCCGTGTTTCCCGTTCGTCCGCACTGGCATCCAAGGCGACCGGCTTCCCGATCGCAAAGGTTACTGCCAAGATCGCCATTGGTTACGGTCTGGACGAGATCATGAACGCGGTCACCGGCAAGACTTACGCTTGCTTCGAGCCGACTCTCGACTATATCGTTGCCAAGTTCCCGCGCTGGCCGTTTGATAAGTTCGTTTACGCAGACAACTCGCTCGGCACCCAGATGAAGGCAACCGGTGAGGTCATGGCGATTGCACCGTCCTTCGAGCAGTCCATGATGAAGGCCATTCGTGGCGTTGAGATGAAGCTGGACAGCTTCATTATGCCCAAGCTCAAGGCATGGTCGGATGAGGAAGTCAAGGCCGGCGTTGCAAAGGTCAACGACGAGCGTCTGCTGGTCATCTGCGAGGCACTGCGCCGCAGCATCATGACCATCGACGAGATTCACGACATCACCATGATCGACCCCTGGTTCCTGCACGGCTACAAGAACATTGTAGACATGGAGCACGAGCTGGCCGACGCTCCCGAGCTGAATAAAGAGCTGTACCTACGTGCCAAGAAGATGGGCTTCCTCGACAAGACCATTGAGCAGCTGTCCGGTAAGCACGTGGGTGCGCTCAAGCGTCCGCCGGTCTACAAGACGGTTGATATCTGTGACGCATAGTTTGATGCGGAACCCCGTCGCC
>CAUEJN010000145.1 GCA_959018045.1 uncultured Butyricicoccus sp.
GGTCGAGCGTGGACAGGATGTCGGCCTTGTCGACCACGCGGTCAAAGCGCGGGGTCTTGTCTGCGAGCGCCGCGAGCGGAGCGGGTGCAGCAACGCCGGTCAGCGCGGACAGCTCGGAAAGCTGGCTGACGCTCGCGGTGTCGACCGTCTTGCCCAGTGCAGCGGCAACCGGGCCGCAGAACTTGAACGGGCTTGCGGTGGATGCGATCACAACCGGGGTCATGTCACCCGTGCGTGCGCGGTAGTCCTCGTAGACCTTGACCGCAACTGCAGTGTGGGTGTCGAGCAGGTAGCCCTCGCGCTCAAAGGTACGGCGGATGGTGTCCGCAGTCTAGGCATCGTCGCAGCAGCCTGCGTCAAAGTCCGCGGCAATGCGCGCGCGCAGCTCTGCCGGAACCTCATAGCGGCCGGTCTCGTTGAGCTCGGCCATCATCTTCGCTACCAGTGCATCATTCTGCCCGGAAACGTAGAACAGTAAACGCTCCAGGTTGGAAGAAATCAAAATATCCATCGAGGGCGAGTCGGTGGTATAGAACGGACGGTTGCGGTCGTAGACGCCGCCCTGACGGAAGAAGTCGGTCAGGACGTTGTTCTGGTTGGACGCGCAGACCAGCTTGCCCACCGGCAGACCCATCTGCTTTGCGATGTAAGCTGCGAGAATGTTGCCGAAGTTGCCGGTCGGGACGCAGACGTTCATCTTGTCTCCCATCTTGAGCGCACCGGCGTTCACGAGATCGCAGTATGCCGAGATGTAGTAGACGATCTGCGGTGCCAGACGGCCCCAGTTGATCCAGTTTGCAGACGAGAAGATGCAGCCTGCATCGGCCATGCGCTTTGCGGTCGCGTCGTCGGTGAAGATGCGCTTAACGGCGGACTGTGCGTCGTCAAAGTTGCCCTGAATGGCGACAACCTCGACGTTGTCACCCTACTGGGTGACCATCTGCAGCTTCTGCATGGGAGAAACGCCGTCTACCGGGTAGTAAACCATGATCTTAGTGCCCGGAACGTTTGCAAAGCCTTCGAGCGCTGCCTTGCCGGTATCGCCCGAGGTGGCGACCAGAATGCAGCAGGTGCGGGTCTCACCGGTCTTGCGCAGCGATGCGGTCAGCAGGTGCGGCAGCATCTGCAATGCCATATCCTTGAACGCGCAGGTCGGGCCGTGCCACAGCTCGAGCATGTGCACGCCGTCCGACAGGCTCTTGACCGGTGCGGTGTCCGCGCCGCCGAACTTTTCATCGGCGTATGCCTTGGCGGCAAAGTCAGCAAGCTCTTCTGCTGTAAAGTCGGTCAGGAACTTGCCCAGAATGTGCGCGGCGCGTCCCTTGTAGTCCTTGCCCAGAAGCGCCTGCATCTCGTCCGCGGTCAGCGCCGGGAACTCGGTCGGGCAGAACAGTCCGCCGCCCGGTGCGATACCGGCTGCAATGGCCTGTGCCGCGCTCACGCGCAGCTTCTTGTCTCTGCTGCTTACATAGTCCATATCTTTGAACCTCCATGTTCGGGTTTTATGCACCCAGCATCCGGGTGAAAAACGTGACCGCGTTGCCGTAAAACAGCGCGTTCACCGTGCTTTCTAAGTATCCGTGCCGCAGCATGGCTTCGGCCAGGTTTTCCATGTCTCCGACCGTGCGCAGCCCCTCCGGGGTGTCCTCACAGCCGTCAAAATCCGTGCCCAACGCAAGGCAGTGTTCCCCGCCCCGGCTCAGCAGATCGTCCGCGTGGCGCAGCACGTCGTCGATCGTGGCAGATTTGCCGTCCTCCCGCAAAAACGGGCTGTACAGGTTGAGTCCCACCAGTCCCCCGCGCCGAACGATCTCGGAAAATTGCAGCGGGGTCAGGTTGCGTTTGTGCTCACAGCATGCGCGGCTGTTGGAGTGCGTCGCGGCAAAGGGTGCCTCGGTTTCCAGACACACGTCCCAGAATCCGGCCTCGGATAGATGGGACACGTCGATAATCATGTTCCGTCTCACCAGTTCTTGTACGAGTGCGCGTCCGCGGCCCGTCAATCCCTTATCATTATCGGTCGCCGCGCCGCAGGCAAAGGCGTTCTGATAGTTCCACGCCAGAGTCACCAATCGCACGCCCGCGTCGTATGCCTTATCCAGCGCGCCGGGTGCTTCCAAAAGCTCCGCACCCTCGATGGACAGGAATGCCGCGTGCCGTCCGTGGTCGCGTGCCCAAGCCCAGTCGTCCATATCCCGGCACAGCATGAGCCAATCGGCATTGGCCGAAAACTCCTGTTTTGCCGTCGCGAGCAGGATGTCCAGCCGCTCTTCCATGGGCAAACCGGCTAAGATACGCCGTCCCGGCATAGGCATGGGTGGCTTGGCACCGCAGAACAGCGCGAATACCTGCGTGTACATGGCGTACTTGCGGGCTTCGTCCCGACTGACGCACAGGGTATTCTCCCGCAGGTGCTGCTCGGTCTCCCAGCATGCAAACAAAGTGTCGCAGTGCAGGTCAAATAACTGCATGTTTTTCCCTCCCCTACGCTTCAAACGCGTTTGGAATGTGCTCAATGTGCCGCGCAGGCCCACCCTCCGAGCCGTAGACCTCGATAACGTCCAGCCGGGGCTGAAGTGCGGTCGGGTGCTCGGACAGCCAAATCTGCGCGGTCTCCACCATTCTATGCCGTTTGGCTGCGCCGACTGCCTCCCGCGCCGCGGCGAATGCACTCGACTTACGGGTTTTAACCTCGACAAAGACCAGATAGCGGTCGTCCTGCACGATGAGGTCGATCTCACCCCAGCGCGTGCGGTAATTGCGTGCCACGATAGTATAGCCCCGCGCGGTCAGATAGTCGGCTGCCGCCTGCTCGCCCCAGTCGCCGCGCTTCACGGTCTGGCCTCAGGGTGCTTGTCGTACAGCTTTTTCAAAAAGGTCATGCGGTGGATGGGACTGGGTCCGTGCGCCAGAATGGCTTCGGTATGCGCCTTGGTGCCGTAGCCCTTATGTCCGGCAAAGCCGTAGACCGGGTATTTTGCGTCCATCTCGACCATATAGCGGTCACGCGTGACCTTGGCGAGGATGGATGCCGCGGCGATGGATGCGCTCTTGGCGTCACCGCCCACGATGCACTGACAGGGAATGTCCAGCATGGGGGCACGGTTGCCGTCGATGAGGGCAAAGTCTGCCGGGAGGGAAAGACTGGCAATCGCCTGCGTCATGGCCTGATAGGTGGCCTGTAAAATATTGATCTCGTCAATGACCGTATGATCGACCGAGGCGATGGCATAAGCCAGCGCCTTGCCGCAGATCTCGTCGTAGAGCGCTTCACGGCGCTTCTCGGTCAGCTTTTTGGAGTCGTTTAAGCCGTCGATCACACAGCCCTCGGGCAAAATGACCGCTGCCGCGACCACCGGACCTGCGAGGGGGCCGTGTCCGTCCTTGTACACTCCGCCC
>CAUEJN010000146.1 GCA_959018045.1 uncultured Butyricicoccus sp.
CAAGCTCACCCCTGAAATCAATTTCGATTTGGGGGTGGGCTTTTTTGTTCGCCCCAAAGCCACAGAAAGGATGGAACCATTATGTCTGACAATCAGTACACGTTTGAAAACGAGGAATACCGTGATACCTACCGTCATACGGTCTCTCATATCCTCGCACAGGCAGTCAAGCGCCTGTATCCCGAGGTCAAGCTGGCAATCGGCCCTGCAATCGAGACCGGTTTCTACTATGACTTTGACGCGCCCTTCACCTTCACCCGTGAGCATCTGGATGCACTGGAAGCTGAGATGAAGAAGATCTGCAAGGAGAAGCTGCCGCTCGAGCGCTTCGAGCTGCCGCGCGCCGAGGCACGCAAGCTCATGGAAGAGAAGGAAGAGCCGTACAAGGTAGAGCTTATCGACGATCTGCCCGAAGATGCGGTCATTTCCTTCTACAAGCAGGGCGAGTTCACCGACCTGTGCGCAGGCCCGCACCTGGATTCGACCGGCCGTGTCAAGGGTAACGCCATCAAGCTGACCTCTGCAACCGGCGCTTACTGGCGCGGTGACTCCAACCGCAAGATGCTCCAGCGTATCTACGGTACCGCATTCCCCAAGAAGGACGAGCTGAACGCTTACCTGGCAGAGATTGAGGAAGCACGCAAGCGTGACCACAACAAGCTCGGTCGTGAGCTCGAGTACTTTACCACCTCGGACGTCATCGGTCAGGGCCTGCCGATTCTGCTGCCCAAGGGCGCACGCGTCATCCAGATCCTGCAGCGCTGGATTGAGGACGAGGAGCAGAAGCGCGGCTACCTGCTGACCAAGACCCCGCTCATGGCAAAGCGTGACCTGTACCGCATTTCCGGTCACTGGGATCACTACCTCGACGGCATGTTCATTCTGGGCGATCCGCACGATGAGGAGAAGGAGTGCTTCGCACTGCGTCCGATGACCTGCCCGTTCCAGTATCAGGTTTACCTCAACCGTCAGCGCTCTTACCGCGACCTGCCCATGCGTCTGGGCGAGACCTCGACCCTGTTCCGCAACGAGGATTCGGGCGAGATGCACGGCCTGATTCGTGTTCGTCAGTTCACGATCTCCGAGGGTCACCTGATCCTGCGTCCTGACCAGCTCGAAGAAGAGTTCAAGGGCTGTCTGGATCTGGCGAAGTACTGCCTGGAGACTCTGGGCCTGATGGAGAAGTGCACCTTCCGCTTCTCGCAGTGGAACCCGGCAAACCCGAACAACAAGTACGAGGGCACCAAGGAGCAGTGGGACGAGGCACAGCGCGTTATGGGCAGCATCCTCGACCATCTGGGCGTCAAGTACGAGATCGGCATTGACGAGGCTGCATTCTACGGCCCCAAGCTGGATATCCAGTACAAGAACGTGTTCGGCAAGGAAGATACCCTCATCACCATCCAGATCGATATGCTGCTGGCACAGAGGTTCGGCATGGAGTACGTCGACAAGGACGGCGAGAAGAAGACCCCGTATATCATTCACCGTACCTCTATGGGCTGCTATGAGCGCACGTTGGCCTACCTCATTGAGGAGTACGCAGGCGCACTGCCGACCTGGATGGCACCCGAGCAGGTTCGCGTCATGCCGATGACCGACCGCAACGCAGACTATGCGGATGAAGTACGCGCCGAGCTTACGAAGCACGGCTTCCGCGTTGAGGTTGATTACCGCAGCGAGAAGATCGGCAAGAAGATTCGCGAGGCACAGCTTGAAAAGGTGCCGTACATGCTGGTACTGGGCGACAAGGAGCAGGAGGCAGGCGAGGTTGCAGTGCGCGACCGCCGCGACGGCAAGACCACGGTGATGCCGCTGTCCGAGTTCATCGAAAAGCTGGCTTACGAGGTAGAGACCTATCAGCGCCATTAAGAATGATTTTTGTGCAGCAGAGAGTTTTGCGCCCTGCTGCACACCCATCTAAATAAACAGAAAAGGTGATTGCACAAATGGCAGATAAGAAGAAACTGGTATCTGAAATCACGTCTATGGACGTGGATTTCGCCCAGTGGTATACCGACATCGTCAAGAAGGCGGAAATGATCGATTACTCGTCGGTCAAGGGCTGCGTCATCATGCGCCCCTACGCACAGGCTCTGTGGGAGAACATCCAGAAGACTCTGGACGGCATGTTCAAGGAGACCGGTCATGAGAACGTGGCAATGCCCATCTTTATCCCGGAATCCCTGCTGCTCAAGGAAGCTGACCACGTCGAGGGCTTCGCACCCGAGTGCGCCTGGGTTACCCACGGCGGTTCGGAGAAGCTCGAGGAGCGTCTGTGCGTCCGTCCGACCTCCGAGACCCTGTTCTGCGAGCACTACGCCAAGATCGTCCGTTCCTGGCGTGACCTGCCTAAGCTGTACAACCAGTGGTGCTCGGTTGTCCGCTGGGAGAAGACCACCCGTCCATTCCTGCGTTCGCGTGAGTTCTGGTGGCAGGAGGGTCACACCGTCCATGCAACCGAGGAGGAAGCGCGCGAGGAGACCATGCGTATGCTGGGCATCTACGCAACGTTCTGCGAGGATTACCTGGCAATCCCGGTGCTCAAGGGTCAGAAGACCGACAAGGAGCGTTTCGCAGGTGCAGAGGATACCTACACCATCGAGGCAATGATGCACGACGGCAAGGCACTGCAGTCCGGTACGTCGCACTACTTCGGTGACGGCTTTGCACGCGCATTCAACATGCAGTTCACCGACAAGAACAACACCCTCCAGTACATGTATCAGACTTCGTGGGGCGTATCCACTCGTCTGATCGGTGCGATCATCATGACCCACGGCGACAACGAGGGTCTGGTACTGCCGCCGAAGATCGCTCCCTTCCAGCTGGTTGTTATCCCGGTTGCAGCACACAAGCCAGGCGTTATCGACAAGGCAACCGAGCTGTGCGAGATGCTCAAGCAGGCTGGTATTCGCACCAAGATCGACGTCACCGACAACAGCCCCGGTTGGAAGTTTGCCGAGTACGAGATGAAGGGCTTCCCGCTCCGTCTCGAGGTCGGTCCGCGTGATATCGAGAACGGCCAGTGCGTTCTGGTTCGCCGCGACAACCGCGAAAAGACCGTCGTCAAGTTTGAGGATCTGACCACCGTGGTACCCAAGCTGCTCGACGAGGTACAGCAGGCACTGTTTGACAAGGCGCTCAAGAACCGCGAGGAGCACACTTATGTGGCACACTCGCTCGAGGATATGAAGAACATCCTCAAGGAGCACACCGGCTTTGTCAAGTCCATGTGGTGCGGCGACCGCGCATGTGAAGACGAGATCAAGGAAGAGACCGGTATGCCCAGCCGCTGCATGCCGTTCGAGCAGGAGCATAGCTCGGACGTCTGCCCGGTGTGCGGCAAGCCCGCGCACAAGAGGGTCGGCTGGGGCATTGCCTACTAACCTCCC
>CAUEJN010000147.1 GCA_959018045.1 uncultured Butyricicoccus sp.
AGGCTCGAGGATGTGATAGTTTGGACGGTTGGGGCAGACATCTACGCAGTTTCTGCACTTGTAGCAGGCTTCCGGGAAGGATTCCGGACGTGCCGGACGCGGACGGTCGGCCTTCTTGTGGTAGTAGTCGTCGGCAACCAGTGCGTCGCACAGCGCGGTCAGCTTTGCAACGTCTACCTTGGACGGAACGGTCTCGGGCATAGCCTTTGCCAGACGGGTCAGGTTCTTGTAGCCGCCTGCCTTGAGCAACAGGGTTGCCACGGTGACCGGTGCGATGCCGCAAGCGACAACGTCGGTGATGTTGTGTAGGTCGATACCACCCGAGAAGGAAATCGGCAGCTCGCCGTCGAACGCCTCGCTCAGGATGCGGGCAACGTTGATTGCCAGCGGGAACAGCGGCTTGCCCGACATGTACATTGCATCGCCAGCCAGCTCGCCGCGGCGAATCTGAACCGGGAAGGTATTGGTCAGCTTAACGCCGAACTCACGGCCGCAGGCCGCAGCCTTCTCGCGCAGACGGCCGAGCATTGCAATCGCGTCGTCCAGCTTGAGGTCGTGGTCAAAGTGGGTGGTGTCGAACGAAATGTAGCCGTAGCCCCGGTCTTCGAGCAGGGTCTTAACGCGCTCGTAGCCGATGAGGGTCGGGTTGCATTTAATATAGGTATGGAAGCGCTTCTCGGTCAGCAGATACGATGCAATGCGCTCAATTTCGTCTGCCGGGCAGCCATGCATGGTGGACAGGGTGACAAACTGAGTCACGCACGGGTCGATGCTGCGCACAAAGTCCGCGTCCACGTGCTCGAACAGGTCGAGGTGCGAAAGCGTCCAGTCGATGCCTTCCTTCCAGGCGTCGGTGCCCGATGCGTCGCGCATTGCATTGAGGAAACCGTCTACGGTGGGGCTCTGGATGCCCTCGAGGTTGTAGCCCACGCTTGCGTGGAACTGGAACTTGTCGTCCAAGCCGAACTCACGTGCCAGCAGGTGCAGGATAATGTAAGCACGGATGTACTCGTCGCGTGCGCCCTCGATGGTCAGCTCGGTGCTCCACTCAATATTGTACGCCTCATCGCCCGTCCAGATGCAGGGCTTCTGGATGCCCAGCTGCTCACCGTACAGAAGCTGTACGGTCTTGAGTTCGAACACACGCGCGCCTGCGCCGAAACCTGCGATCAGGTTCTGTGCCAGCTGGCTGTGCGGGCCGGCAGCGGGGCCAACCGGGCAGGACAGCGGACGGCCGGCCATGGTCATACCGAGATCGGGCACACTGTCTGCGACCGGAACGTGGTACAGCTCTTTCTTCTCACGGAAGTCGTGCAGCGAAGTGGTCAGCAGCTCCGCAAAGGGGATCGCTCTCATCTTGTCACTCATATTTTTCTCTCCTTCTCAAATCTTCATCGCAATGGTGTGGTTTCTCTATGCTCTCTTCCATTCAAACAACAAATTCAGTGTGCGCCGAGCGACTTCCACAGTGCATCTGCCTGTGCGCGGCATTCGTGCTGGATCTTCTCCTCGTCGATGCCGACGAGTTCACGGTTCTGCATCAGTACGCGGCCGCCGCAGATGGTGGTCGTTACGTTGTGGCCATTCATGCCGAAGGTGATGTGACCGTTGATGTTGTCCGGGCCCAGACGGGTCATCGGACGGTAATCGGACACGATCAGATCGGCGCGTGCGCCCGGACGGATGACGCCGCAGGTATCTCCGAAGTGGCGGTCGGCCAGCTTGGCGTTATTAACGAATGCCATGTCCATGACCTCGCCGAAGCCAATGGATGGATGCTGGTTCATGTGCTTGACCAGCACATTTGCAGTCTTAACCGACTCCAGAATATCCGAGGTGAAGCCATCGGTGCCAAGGCCAACGGTCACACCTGCGCCGATGAGCTTCAAAATATCGGTGACGCCAACCGCGTTGCCCATGTTGGACTGGGGGTTATGTACGACTGCCGTGCCGGTCTCGGCCAGCATGCGGCGGTCTTCATCGGTCAGGTAGACACAGTGACCGCAGATGGTCTGCTCACCCAGAATGCCGTGACGTGCCAGACGGTGTACAACGGTCTCGTGATAGGTGGCGCTGCAATGGTCGCGGTCGTACGCACCCTCGCAGACGTGGATGTGGAAGCCTGCATCTGTGTGCTCACGCGCAAAGGTCATGGTCTCCTCGGAGATGGTGAACGATGCGTGCATACCGCACATCGCAGCCAGCAGGCCGGACTTATCGGTCTTGCAGTAGTTCTCGAAGCGCTCGTTTTCCAGTACGCTCTGGCGTGCCTTTTCCGCACCGTCGCGGTCGGAAATCTCGTAGCACAGGCAGGCGCGCACGCCCAGGGTGGTAGCGGCCTCGGCGATCTCGTCCAGGCTTCCCTCGATCTCACCGAACGAAGCGTGATGATCGAAAATGGTGGTCACGCCCGAGCGGATGCCCTCGATGAGGGTCATGTACGCCGACATACGGGTCATAGGACGCATCAGGTGACGGTCAATGTTCCACCAGGTTCCCTCGAGCACGCCGGGAAAATCGGTTGCGCAGCTGCCCGGGATGGACAGACCGCGTGCGAAAGCCGAATAGATGTGATGGTGGGCGTTGATGAAGCCGGGCAGGATGATGCCGCCCTTGGCATCGATGCGCTCGGCGTCGGGATGCGCCTGCTCAAGTGCAGCCGCCGTGCCGACTTCCAGAATCACGCCATCCTCAAACAATACTGCACCCTGTTCCACCATTGGCTGCGCGGCATCCCTGGTCAAAACTGTACCATTTTTCAATAGCTTTTTCATATTGCCTTCTCTTTTCTCTGTTTCTCACAAATTACTCTTCCATTTATTAGCGTTTTCTACCGAAAACAAAAAGGACGCAAACCCTTCCGGGCTCGCGTCCTCTAAAAATCAGCCGTTTCGAATCTCTCGAATGACCATTTGCGTGCAATAATCGAAATAGGCGTCAATATCGAACGCGGCCGGATCGATCAGGTGCTGGAACGACGCGCCCTCCATCATGGAGGTCATGACCGCCGCCAGCATTTCCGCCCGCTCATCTGGGACTTTAAATTCCTTGAGCATATTTGCAATTTTGCCCCGCCATACGCGGAACGAATCAACGAATGCCGCCTTGACCGCCTCGTCCACTCGAGCCTGTACCCAGAAATCGAGCTCTGCGAAGTCGTATCGCTGGTCGTTGACGATGAACTCACGTTTTTGTCCCCAAAAGACGCCGATGCGTTCAGGAAGAGAACTGCCGCAGCTGGACAGAAGTGCTTCCTGCAACTCCGCGCAGCGGTCAAAGACCTTCTTCTGCACAGCGAGCATCAGCTCGTGCCTTCTTTTACAATAAGAATGGAAATTGGATTGGAATATCCCGGATCGCTCGGCAATGAGCGCTCCC
>CAUEJN010000148.1 GCA_959018045.1 uncultured Butyricicoccus sp.
TTCGGACTCTGCGGAGTCCGACTCAGGGCTCTGCCCTAAGAACCCGCGGCCTTTTGAAAAAGGCCGGCGAAAACTTTATTTTGCCTCTCTGAGCACCTGCCATCCCCGTCGGATGACACAGCACGCAAGCGCAATTCGCGCCAGCATGCAGATGGCAAACGCTGCACCAAAAATGACCTCGCTGCGCTGCAAAATACCGGTCTCAAACACACCGGCTGCCTCATACACCGCATAGGAAATGGTGCGCGCACCGGCGGTGCCGAGTACCGCACCCGCGCGCAAGGCGATGAGTCCGGCCAGCACCGCCGCACAACCAGTACCAATCAAAACCGACCCGCTCTGCGGCAATTGCTCGTCATACCCTGTAAACAGCAATGCCAGCACAGTCACCGGCAAAATCATACGCAGCGGACGCAATAACCCACCGAGTGAAAACACGCCGAGCGAGGCATCAAACTGCCAGTCGGGTAGAGACAACACCAGCGACAGTACAATGATTCCACCAGCCAGCCACGCCATCGGCACCGCCCATAAACACAGCGCGGGCGCACCGCGGGACGCGATCAGCCAGCATAACACCAGAAGAACGATTGCGCCCGCCCAAGGCGACCATTCGGGCAGCGCCGTGTCGTATAAGAACCCCGCACTGCCCCAGGCCGTGCGAACGGCCACCCACGCTGCAAATAACATCAGCCCCGCTCCGATCGCTTTCTTTGCCCAGCTTGGCACCCGCCGCAGCAGCGTCCAGAAGTCCTCAAACTGCCATCTCTTTGCTGCTGCCAGCCAGAGCATGCTCAGCCCCAGCACAATGAGCCCCGCAAGCAGTACACTCGGCCAGGAAATCGCCGGAACAAACAGGACGTGCGCCAAAAGCACCAGAAAGAACAGTGCACCTCGTCCGCGAGGAAAAATCTTGTCAGGCAAACCCTTCACCTCCCGAAAAACCGGTCATGCGACCAAGTCGAAAATCTGCTTGCCCGGCAGGAATGACGCGCCCATCCTCGGTCAGCGTCAGGGCGGGCAGGGAGAAGTTTGCGCCTGACAGAATGCGGTCGGATACCCGACAGAGGGGCAGGTCGGGCAGACTGCCCTGTACAGCGTGCGCATCAAGCAGGGCACCCAGCGCCTCGCCCGGGATTTCCTCGACCACCGCTTGGGCGCGGATGATCTCATCGGCGGTCACGTCCCGCGCGACGGCCAGCCGCAGCGTCAGCCGTACGTCATCCTGTGCCAGCAAGGCTTGCACCAGCGGCGCGATGCCCTCCCGTGCGACCGCCTCGTCGATGACAAAGGTGCGCGCGTGGCTGAGGTAGAGCTGTCCGGCTAGGAGCTGCTCCGCACCCGCAAACAGCGCTGCGGGATTATCCCCGGACGTGGTCAGATAGAGTGAGGCTGCGTTGCCCTCCAGGCTGTCCTGCCGCACGGCTTCGGCGGTCAGTACCAGTTGCCCGTCGGACGATGCACTTACGCCTGCGCTCAGAATGGGCAAACGATCACCCGCACCACGGCCTTTCCCCCCTGCGCACGCGAGCAAAACGGCTACAATCAAGATTAACATCCGCTTCATGGCTTGTCCTCCTCACGCGCAAGGAAGCGATGCTCCGGCATCTTACGCCAGGAGACGCGCAGCCAGGTATCGTCGGTACGGGCGGCGACACGGGGGATGAGGTTGAGCAGATAGGGGGTGCCGAACGAGCGCAGCGTGCACAGATGGGAGACGGCCAGCGCAAGGCCGAACACCAGACCATAAATGCCGCCCAGCGCACCGGCGGCCAGCAGGGAAAAACGCAGCACCAATGCTGCCGATTGCAGTTTGGGGACGGTCAGACCGGTGACCGCCGCGATGGCGACGATGATGACCGAGGGCGCGGACAGAAAACGCGCCGAAACGGCGGCTTGTCCGAGTACCAGACCGCCGACGATGGACATGGTCGAACCCATGACACTGGGCGTGCGCGTGCCGGCCTCCTTGAGCGTCTCGAACACCAGAAGCAGCAGTAAAATTTCCCAGAACGGCGGCAGCGGCACGCCCTTTTGCGCGGCGGCGATGGCGAGCAGCAGACGGGTGGGCAAAAGCTCCTGATGGAAGACCAACAGCGCGACATACAGCGCGGGAATCACAATGGATAACACGAATCCAATCGCACGCAGGACGCGGGACACGGCTGCCTGCCGCATGGAGATATAGTAGTCGTCATTCGCCTGAAAACACTCTTGCAGGATGCAGGGCGCGGACAGGGCAACCGGGCTGCCGTCGGTCAGTACAACCACGCGGCCTTCGAGCAAACGGGCGACAGCAACATCCGGACGCTCCGTCGTTCCCAGCGTCGGAAAAGGTGACCACGGCGCGTCGCGCACGCATTCGGACACATAGTTTGCATCCAGAATCCCGTCGAGTGAAATCTGCTGGATGCGGCGCTGCATCTCGTACACCAGTGTAGGCGGGGTGATCCCCTTCATCCAGCACACACAGACCACCGTATTGGTCTGACCGGCATAGCGGGCAAAAGAGAAGGTCAGACGGGGGTCGTTTACCCGTCGGCGCAGCATGGACAGATTCATCATAAAAGACTCGGTAAAACCCTCGCGTGGGCCGCGCAGGACTTTTTCGCTCTCGGGTTCGGATGGCGAGCGCAGAGAAAACCCCTTGGTGTTGACCACAATGGGGCGGCAATCGCCGTCGACTAAAATGACCGTATCGCCATAGAGCAGCGCGGACAGCATGGCATCGGTATCCGGAACCACCTTGCAGTCGTCGATTTGCAGCAGACCCTGTGCGACGGCTTCTGCGGTCATGCCCGCTGTTTGCCCGTGCACAAGCGGGCGAATGACCGACTCGTTGATGGCGGTGTTATTGACCATGCCGTCGAAGAAGAAGACCGCGCAGGACAGACCTGCCGGACTGCGTACCTTGCGCGTAATAAAGGTATTGTCACCGGAAAATACCGTCTGCATGACCTTGATATTTTCGGACAGATCATCCGTAAACTGGACAGACAAGGAAAAACCCCCTTTCGGGGGATAGTTTGCGCGGGAATTGCCATCTTATGCAAGCAGACGGTCGGCCAGCACATTGCCGAATAATTTGACCGCGCGGATGGATTCCTGCAAGGTGTTTCCCGACGAGCCGCACTCGAGCAGGATGGAACCCGAACGCAAGTGGGTGTTGAATCGCTGGGAACGCAGGTTGACCTCGCGCATGAGACCTGGATGTGCGCCATTCAGATCGGCTTGCAGGTTGACGGCAAAGTTCATATTGTCCCGCCAGTTGGGATGGCTCAGACCCCTGGCATCGGTGCCGATGACCAGCATGAGCTGAGCAACCTCCTGACCGTCCAAG
>CAUEJN010000149.1 GCA_959018045.1 uncultured Butyricicoccus sp.
GGGAAGAAACGCCGCAGGCACTGAGCATCGTCAAGCCGAGGGTACGGGCAATCGCTGGGTCAACGTCCCGGGTGAAGGAGGCCAGCACGCAGCAGGGGATGACGGTGGTGCTGAGCAGAGTGGACAGGGGTGGGGTGGTATGATTGTCAAAAATTCCGGTTTTGAACAGAATCTAGCCGACCACCATCAGCCGGAACACAATAAGAATCTGATGAAAGACAATGATGCTGTTTTCCAGTATGAACATGTTGGGAAATCCTCCTCGGAGATCAAAAATGCATTACTTTTATGATAATACGCCGGTCATCGGGTGTCAATGGGGCGACTGGAAAAGGCATATCGGGGAAGAAATGCACATAGGATAGCGCAAGGAGAGGAGGCCGGAACAGAATGTGGATCAAACGAATGTTGTGTGGGTTTGTGTGCAGCGGCGTGCTGCTGACGCAGGCGGCGGCTCTGGCAGATGTGGGGGAAATTCAGTCCAAGGCGGCAGCGCTGTATGCCGCGGACGGTACCGAATTATATAGTTACCACGCCGATGAGAAATTGCAGCCCGCGTCGGTGACCAAGATTATGACCATGCTGCTCGCGATGGAGGCGGTAGACAGCGGAAAGGTCAGTCTGAGCGACATGGTGACCGGCTCGGCCTACGCGGCATCGATGGGCGGCACACAAATCTGGCTCAAGGAGGGGGAACAACTGACGCTCGACGAGATGCTCAAGGCAATCGCGGTCGGCTCGGCCAACGACTGCGCGGTCGCGGTGGCCGAGCATCTGGCTGGCAGTGAGCAGGCATTCGTCGAGCAGATGAACACACGCGCTAAGGAACTGGGCTGCACGGGCACGACCTTTGTCAACGCCAACGGACTGGACACGGGAGATCAAAAGACACTGACCACCGCGCACGATCTGGCACTCATCTCGGTGGAACTGCTGCGGCATCCGGGCATTATTGATTACACCAGCATTTGGATGGATACCATTCGCGACGGCGCGTTTACGCTGGCCAATACCAATAAAATGCTGCGTAAATATGACGGTATGATCGGACTCAAGACTGGCTATATCTCGGAAGCTGGCTTTTGTATCTCGGCGGCGGCCGAGCGGGACGGACTGACGCTGATTGCAGTGGTCATGGCAGCGCCTGACAAGGACACCCGCACCGCCGACGCCAGCCAGCTGCTCAACTACGGTTTTGCCAACTACGCAGCCTATACACCCGATCTGTCGGCAGCCTGCGGCGACCTGCCGGTCGTGCTGGGCAAAGCGGACAGCGTCGGCGTGGTGTGCGACGATCCGGGCAGTATGACCGTGCAGAAAGACCAGGTCAGCGGACTGACCGTGTCCTATGACCGGCCGGAATCTCTTGACGCACCGGTCACAAAGGGTGAGCAGATTGGAACGGCCAAGGTCATCGACGGCAATGGCACCGTTGTGCGCGAGGTGGCGCTGCGGGTGGAGGAGGACGTCGAAAGACAGGGCTTTTTGGATGTACTCGGCGCGCTGTGCCGTGCGGTAAGCTGGGGCGGATGAACAAAGGACACCAAAAAAACTTTTGCAATTTGCTAAAAAAACAGTGCGAAGCAGTTGTTTTTTTGTACAGGGTATGGTAACATAAATACAACCTCATTGGGTTCGGAACATAGGCTATCCTGTGTACGAATTTGAACTAGGCTAGGAGGAAGTTACAATGGTAAAACTCATTATGGGCGCTGCCGGCACCGGCAAGACCAAGACGATTATTGATCTGGTAAATGCTGCGGTCAAGGAAGAGAAGGGCAGCGTTGTCTGCATCGCAAAGGGCGATAAGCTCAAGTTTGATATCTCTCATGACGCTCGTCTGATTAACGTCAAGGATTACGCAATTGACAGCTATCCGACTCTGCTCGGTTTCGTTGCCGGCCTGCACGCAGGTAACTACGATATCTCTAAGGTATATGTAGATGCGCTTTACAAGATCGTTGATTCCAAGGATGCCAGCGACGCAGAGAAGTTCCTGCTCGATCTGGATGCATTCTCCGCAAAGCACAGCGTTGATTTCGTCATCGCACTGAGCGAGGAGTCCATCCCGGCTACCGACGTGATGAAGAAGTATCTCTAATTTGTGTTGCAGCGCCTGCGATATGCGGCACGCGATATGAACATTCTATTTGGATACATACGGTAAAAAAGTATCTTTTTTCATGGCATTTGCAACGAAATGTTAGCGTATGAAACTAAATTGAAACTATGAGAATTGACGTAATCTACAAGATTACGTCAATTTTTTTTGTGAATTTCGGATTACTTATGAATAAATCTAGAAAACTTTTTGTACTTTTCTCTGAAAGGGCTTTTGTTTTCTCGTAAAGTCCGGTATAATGAATAACAGATGTGTGGGACTGAGTGTTTTGTGCATCGAAATAACTGAGAAAGGCGGCGCGGAATGCGTATGCAAAAACGGAACACGCGCACGGTCTGGCGCTTTTTGGCGCTGGTCAGCCAGCTGGGGTTTGCGCTCATCACCCCGATTGTTGTCTGTACGGCTGCGGCCTATTGGCTGTCCGAGCGGTTCGGACTCGGCGGGATCCCGGTCATTCTGGGGATATTCCTTGGATTGGGCGGCGCGGCGGTGTCCTTTCTCAAAGTAATGCGTCTGGCTCAGCGGACTGCACGGGGACAGGAGGATGAGGATGCCTGATTATGCCATCGTTACCGATGAACTGCGTCGGCTGACCGTGCGGGTCATACCGGTCGCGCTGGTCATTTTTGGCCTGCTCGTGCTGCTTGGGCAGTCGCTCGGGCAGGTTGCCCTGGGCGTTCTGGCCGGTACCCTGTTTGCACTCTGGAATTTTTACCTCATGGGGCGCAGCGCCGTGCGTGCAGCTTGCCAGACCAACCCGGGACGCGCCAGTAAAATCGTGACCCGGTCATACGCGATGCGCTATGTCCTGACCGCTCTGTTTCTCCTGGCGGTCATCTGGACTGGCCGCATCAGCGTACCTGCGGCGGTTTTGCCGCTGTTTTCTCCGAAAATCACCTTGATGATTTCACATTATTGGAAGAAAGGAGGAAAACCATAAGTGAATGCGGAAATCACTGGCGCTCGAGTCTATTGGGAATCCGACTTCACGCTTCCGCTGTTCGGGCATATTTCCATCACCGAAACCATGGTCAATGCTTGGGTGGTCATGCTGATCATCCTGGGACTGTGTCTGTTCTTCACCCACAATCTGCAGGAGATCCCGAAGGGAAAACAGGCGCTGATCGAAAAGGCCATTGAAATGGTGAACGGACTGATCGAGCAGAATATGGGCAAGGGCTGCCAGAGCTACGCGCAGTATATCGCGCCC
>CAUEJN010000150.1 GCA_959018045.1 uncultured Butyricicoccus sp.
GGGCGAAGCATGGCAACCGTCATTTTACCGAGCGCTTCCGGTGTCAGCTCCGGCAGATCAAGTTTCTCTGCGGGCGCTTCTTCCGGCTGTTCTGCCTTCATTTCGTCGGTGTGGGCTGCCTCTTCGGGTTCGTGTTCCGGTACTTCGGGCTCGGGCTCCGGCTCAGGTGCCGGGGGCTCGGGTTCCGGTTCCGGCTTGGGCTCCGGTCTTCTGTCCAGGATGTGCGCAACATCGGCTGCCGGACGCGGAATGACGTGTACGGAGATGAGTTCTCCGACGCGCTCGGCTGCTGCCGCACCCGCATCGGTCGCGGCCTTGACCGCGCCTACATCACCCTCCACCATCACGGTTACCAGTCCGCCGCCGACATGCGTCTTGCTGATGAGCGTCACACTCGCTGCTTTGACCATCGCGTCGGCCGCCTCGATTGAGGCGACCAGACCGCGGGTCTCAATCATACCGAGAGCATTCATAATTTTTCCCTCCGTTTCCATGCGGAAATGCTCGTTTCCGCATCACTTTGGGAGATTATTCGACTCTCGGGGTATCTGCAACGAACTCAACCGCTGCCGCAAAGGCCTCACAGGCCGACTTGCAGGCCGACTGACTGCCCGTCAGCAGTGCTCCGCCGAAGTTGGTCTCGGACGGGTAAGAACCGGTACGGGAAATGCACTGTGCGTAGTATACGATGCTGTCATCCTCGTTTGCCGAAATAAAGTGTGCAACGTTCTCTACCATATCAACTGCTGCCTGCAGGCCAGCCTTAACCTCTGCCGGGTTGGGGTCTGCCAGGATGCCGATGAACTCACCGGCCAGCTTGGTGTTTGCGTTTGCTGCGCCGCCGTAGAAGCTCTTTGCATATACGACCTTAACGTCCGCCTTCTTGGTTGCTTCATCCACTGCGGTGTAGCCGACATCATCACAGTCGGTGGTCAGAAGTGCCAGAGACTTCTGGTCGGGTTCCAGATTCAGCTGCTTGGCAAGATCGGGAGAGACGTTCGGAATAATTTTAGATGCCAGAACGGTTGCTCTTACAGGATCTCTTTTCATTTTTATTGCCTCCCTGTTACAGTTTCAAGTCGGTTCCGCTGGCCTTCTTTTCCAGCATGATCTTGATGATCTCCGCAATGTGCGCGCCTGCCTCGGCAGGGATCGTACCGTTTTTATGGATGTTGGAGACGACCGTTCTGCGCACCTCGGGCATGCCGACATGAACTCGGCGGTAATCAGACCCGGACGTTCACCGATCAGGGTGCAGGTAACTTCTGCGCCCAGCAGCTCGGAGATCTCATCCATAACACCGACACGACCGAACTTTACGAAGAACGGGGTGCCTACGTCGATGCGGTAGCTCTGCAGGCCCTGCATGATTGCGGGCAGCAGGTCAGCGACGTTCGCTGCAACTGCCGCAGAGGACAGACCGTCAGCAACATAGATCTGTACGGCGGGGGACTTTTTGCACTTTTCCTTGAGCGTTGCAACTGCCTCGGGGGACAGCTTACGACCCAGGTCAGGACGGATCAAATAAACGTCCTTGTTTTCACACTGTGTCTGTACGATGAACAGACCCATCTGCTTTTCTACGAAATCATGATCGACGTCATTGAATACGGCATCCTGTGCGGCTGAGTGTGCGGCACGGAACTGCAGCATGGGATCGGTCTTATAACGAGCACCAGCCTTGCCGATGCCCAGACGGCAGGGAGCGTTTGCCTTGAGCTCTGCGTACCCCTCACCGTGCTCGGGATTCTTTACCAGATACTGGGTACGGATGTTAACCTCGGTTACATCCGGGATGCAGCCGTCTTCTACAACCGGTGCGCTGCCTGCGCAGCATGCCGCCTGAGCAGCAGACGCAGCCGTCTCAGCCGCAGCACCCCAAATATTCATTTCTGCAAGCACCTGTTCGATGATCGCTTTTAAATCCTTCTGATCCATTCAGTCTGCGCCTCCTTCTTACTTTGTCATAAAGACCGAAGCGTCGCCCGCCTTGGGTGTCAGCTTGCCGTTCTCCGAGAAGCCCATCTTCTCCAGCCACTGATCAAATTCCTTGATCGGGCGCAGTCCAAAGACTTCGCGCAGTGCAGCTGCTTCGTGATAGCCGGTGCACTGGTACATCAGCATGCAGTCATCACCCTGCGGTACACCCATGATATAGTTGCAGCCCGCAGCAACCAGCAGCGTTGCCAGGTTCTCGATATCGTTCTGGTCAGCCTTCATGTGGTTGGTGTAGCATGCGTCACAGCCCATTGGGATACCGGTCAGCTTGCCCATGAAGTGGTCTTCCAGACCTGCACGGATGACCTGCTTGGAATCGTACAGGTACTCGGGGCCGATGAAGCCGACAACCGTGTTGACGAGGAACGGATTGTAGCGCTTTGCAAAACCGTAGCAGCGTGCTTCCATGGTAACCTGGTCCCAGCCGTTATGTGCTTCAGACGACAGTTCGGAGCCTTGGCCGGTCTCGAAGTACATGACGTTCGGGCCGGTGGAGGTGCCCTTGTGGAGCATCATGTCGCGGCCTTCGTCCAGCATCTGAGCGGTCAGGCCGAAGGCCTCGTTGCCCTTCTGGGAACCTGCGATGGACTGGAACATCAGGTCGATCGGTGCATTAAACTTATGAGCCGCCTCGGTCTGGGTGGTAACGTGAGCCAGCACGCAGATCTGAGTCGGAACTTCCCACTTATTCTTGAATTCATCGAACATCTTGAGGATACGCGCAACGCTCTCAACCGAGTCGTCAACGGGGTTCAGGCCGATAACTGCGTCGCCGCAGCCAAGGGACAGACCTTCCATAACCGATGCGATGATGCCCTTGGGATCGTCGGTGGTGTGGTTGGGCTGCAGACGGGACGAGAACGTACCCGGCAGACCGATGGTAGTATTACAATGAGCGGATACGCGCATTTTCTTGGCCGCATAGATGAGGTCAAGGTTACTCATGAGCTTACAAACCGCTGCAACGAGCTCACGGGTCAGACCGCGCGATGCACGGTGGATTATCTCACCGTCGGTGCGCTCGTCGAGCAGCCATTCACGGAGCTCTGCGACAGTCATGTTCTTGAACTGTGCGAAGATGGTCTCATTGACCGCATCCTGAATGATACGGGTGACTTCGTCTTCTTCGTAGGGAACCGCCGGATTGTTGCGGATCTCATTGAGCGTGATATGAGACAGGACGACCTTGGCTGCAACGCGCTCCTGCGGATCCTCTGCAGCAATGCCTGCCAGCTTGTAGCTGGATTGTTCTTCGTTGGCCTTTGCCATGACCTCGCTGAGCGACTTGAACTCGTAGGTATGGCCATAAAGTTTGGTTTCCAGTA
>CAUEJN010000151.1 GCA_959018045.1 uncultured Butyricicoccus sp.
CGCGCGGAGCCAGTCAATGAATAAATAGAAGGAGGGGTGCCAGACGGCGGTCGCAACCCTGCCCACCCCAGGCTCACCCCGCCCGGGCGCAGTGACAAGGTAGTGATCAACAGATGGCTGGCCGTTCCGATCTTTATTGCCATCATGGCGCTCATGTTCTGGACGACCTTCGGCCCGGTGGGTGAATGGCTCAAGGGTATTTTTGAGACACTCATTCAGGGCAAGCTGTCCCCGTTTATGGAAAGCACCCTGCTTGCAGCTGGTGCGTCCGACTGGGTCATCGGTCTGGTCTGTGACGGCATCATCGGCGGCGTCGGCGGCGTGGTCTCCTTCCTGCCGCAGATCATTCTGCTGTTCTTCTTCCTGTCCATGCTGGAAGATACCGGCTACCTCGCACGCATCGCGTTCATCATGGACACGCTGCTGCGCCGCATCGGCCTGTCGGGTAAGTCCTTCGTGCCCATGCTCATGGGCTTCGGCTGTACCACCCCGGCGGTCATGGCAGCCCGCACGATGGAAAACGAGAAGGATCGCCGCATGACCATCATGCTCACGCCCTTCATGTCCTGCGGTGCAAAACTGCCGGTCTATTCGCTCATCGCTGCCGCCATCTTCGGCGCAAACGCCGGTCTTGTCATCATCAGCCTGTATGTCTTCGGCATCCTCATGTCGATCTTTGCCGGTTTCGTACTTAAAAAGACCGTCTTCCGCGATGTATCCTCGGGCTTCGTGCTCGAGCTCCCCCCCTACCGCCTGCCTACCTTCAAAGGCACGGTGCGCGGCATGTGGGACAAGGCCCGCGACTTCATCACCAAGGCCGGTACGGTCATTTTCCTGATGTCGATCGTCATCTGGGTTCTGCAAAACTTTACACCCACCTTTGCGGTCGCGGCTTCGCCCGAGACCTCCATTCTGGGTGTGTTCGGTCGCTTCATCGCTCCCATCTTCGCCCCCCTGGGCTTTGGCGAGTGGCAGGCTTCGGTCTCTCTGCTGACCGGTCTTGTCGCAAAGGAGGCGGTTGTCTCGACGATGAGCGTACTGTATGGCGTATCGGCCAGCGCCGACCTGAGCGCGATTCTGTCCGGTGTGTTCTCGCCGGTTGCCGCCTACGCCTTTCTGGTATTCATCCTGCTGTACATGCCCTGCATGTCGGCTTTCGCAACCATCAAACGTGAACTTGGCGGCTGGCGCTGGGCGCTGGGTGCCGCAGCCTTCCAGACCTGTCTGGCCTGGCTGACCGCGTTTGTCGTATACCACGTCGGTATGCTTCTGTTCTGATCTTTGGAGGTGGACTATGCGGCAGATCCATGAATCTGGCGAAAATTATTTGGAAGTCATCCTGGACATCCAGCATGAGCTGGGCGTTGTGCGCTCGGTCGAGATCGCGCGGCGCGTGGGCGTATCCCGCGCATCGGTATCCAAGGCACTGAGCGTGCTGCGCGATATGGGACTGGTCGAACCGGCCTATTACGGTGAGGTCGTGCTGACCGAAGCCGGTCTGGAACACGCACGCGCAGTGCGCCGCCGGCACGATCTGCTGTGCCAGTATCTGCGCGATGTGCTGGGTGTCTCCCCTGAGGTCGCCGAGCATGATGCCTGCCGCATCGAACACGTTGTCTCGGACGAGCTGATCGAGCGCCTGGAAGCGCTGCTCGCCGACGGGACTGGTACAAATACGCGCACAAACGAGGAGGAATCCCAATGACGCAGCTGATCGCCGCCGATATGGACGGCACCCTGCTGGACAGTCAGAAACGGCTGTCGCCCGACCTGTTCCCGCTCATCCGCACGCTTCGCGCACGCGGCATCCGTTTCGCTGCGGCCAGCGGACGGCAGTATCACAACCTATACGCGACCTTTTCCGAGATTGCCGACCAGATGCTGTTCATCGCGGAGAACGGCGCGGCGGTCTATGACGGCACCCAGTGCCTGTTTGCCGACAAGCTGCCCGCGTCCTACTTTGTCGCCCCCATCCAGACCATCCGCAGCCTGCCCGGTGTCAACGTCGTCCTCTGTACCCATGACGGCGCGTTCATCGAGTGCGACGACGACCCGGTTTTCGTGCGCAACGCGCACATGTACTATGAGAAGCTGGACGTCGTGCCCGATCTGATCGCACACCTCGAGCACCAGCCCGCGTTCAAGCTGGCCGTGTTCGAGCAGGGCAAGGCCGAGACCGGCTGCTGGCCGGTTCTGCGTCAGTATGAGGACAAGTTTGCCGTCGTACTGTCGGGCGCTGACTGGGTCGACCTGATGAACCCGGAAACCAACAAGGGTTCGGGTCTGCACCGCATGGCAGACTATCTGGGCATCCCGATCGCCGACACCATGGCCTTCGGCGACTACCTCAACGACCTTGAGCTGCTGCGCGAGGCCGGATTTGCCTGCGCGATGGAGAACGGTCACCCCGACCTCAAGCGCATGGCAGACTGCACTGTCCCGTCCAACGATGAAAACGGTGTCGTCCGTGCCATCCGCGCACATTTCAATCTGTAATCTTTCATCTACGGTACGCATTCGCGTGCCGTATTTTTTTGCCCAGCGTATTCTGTTGATTTTTCCACTTGACAAGACAGCAAAAAAGTTTACAATAAATATGTCTTAGCAGAGTAGACTGCTGCGCGTGAAGTGCCGCCGGAACGGGGAGTTGTCCGACGGACGAAGGGAAAGATTCTTTCCTGCGGTGCAGCTGTCGCATCCCGCTGCACACAATTTAAGAGCGGTTACACCTCTTGAAATGCGTGCACTCGAATTTTCTGGAGGTGTATTTTTATGGAAAAACAAAAAAATGTGTTTCGCCGCTCCCTGGACGAACTCAAGTCCCCCCGCGCACTGGTCATCACGGCCATGCTCATTGCACTCAACCTCGCCATGGATCTGATGGGTCTGAAGATCTATCTGACCCCTGAGCTGCGTGTCTCGGTTGGCTTTGTGTGCAACGCCTCGGTTGCCATGCTCTACGGCCCTACGGTCGGCATGATGACTGGCTTCTCCACCGACGTGCTCGGCTTCCTGCTCAGCCCCAACAACAATGCCGGTTACTTCCCCGGCTACACCATCACCGCCATCGTTGGCGGCCTGTTCTACGGCCTGTGGCTGTATAAGGGGCGCCCGTCCATTCCCCGCTGCATCGCTGCAAAGCTGTCGGTCAACATCGTCTGCAACCTGTTCCTCAACACCCTGTGGAGCGCCATTCTGTACCAGAAAGGCTTCTGGGGATTGCTCCCCGGCAGACTGTTCAAAAACCTCATCCTACTACCCTTAGAAGTACTGATCTTGTGGGTTGTAGCAAATATTGTGCTTCGGCAATTCCGCAGAGTAT
>CAUEJN010000152.1 GCA_959018045.1 uncultured Butyricicoccus sp.
GACGAAATGAAGCATTTTTGAAATTTTGGACTTAAAACTTTTACTTAAAGTACTTCACACCGTTTTCAAAGATGGGCTGGTACTTCTCGCCGTAGATATTCTTACCTACATACGGGCTAAAGCGCTCGGTGTGACCCATCTTACCCAGGACACGACCGTCAGGCGAGGTGATACCCTCGATTGCGCACATGGAGCCGTTGGGGTTGAATGCGATATCCATGGACGGATTGCCTGCAAGATCGGTGTACTGGAATGCGATCTGACCGTTTGCCTCCAGACGCTCGATCTCAGCCTGCGGTGCTACGAAGCGGCCTTCACCGTGGGAGATTGCGATGGAGTGCAGGTCGCCGACCTGGCAGGAGGACAGCCACGGGCTCTTGACCGATGCAACGCGCGTGGTGACATAGCCCGACTGGTGGCGGCCGATGAGGTTGAAGGTCAGGGTCGGGCAGGTTTCGTCCAGGTCACGGATCTCACCGTAGGGAACCAGACCCAGCTTGATCAGTGCCTGGAAGCCGTTGCAGATACCGAGCATCAGGCCGTCACGCTTCTGCAGCAGCTCGTGTACTGCGTCTTTGATGCCGGGGTTACGCAGGAAGGAAGCGATAAACTTACCCGAACCATCGGGCTCGTCACCGCCCGAGAAACCGCCGGGGATAATGACCATCTGTGCACGACGGATGGCTTCTTCCAGCTGTGCGGCAGACTGTGCCAGTGCGTCGGCAGAGAAGTTGCGGACAACGATGATCTCAGCTGCGCCGCCTGCGTTTTCGACTGCCTTAGCGGTGTCGTACTCGCAGTTGGTGCCCGGGAAGACCGGAATGACCGCGAGGGGCTTTGCGGATTTGACCATCGGAGCCGAGACATTGCGCTCGGTGTAAGAGATGGTGTGCAGCTTGTCATCGGAAGCCGGTGCCTTGGTCGGGAATACCGACTCCAGCGTGCCCTCCAGCGTGTTCTTGAGCTCATCGAGGGTGATGGTCTCAGTGCCCAGTACGATTTCAGGCTGTGCGATGGTGGTACCGATCTTCCAGTAAGCGGGCAGTTCCTCAGTTGCCTCGACAACCAGACCGCCGAAGTTCTTGAGGAAGAGTGCTTCGCTCGGGAACATATCGTCGAATGCAAAACCGATGTCGTTGCCAATGGTCATCTTGCAGACAGCCTCGGATACACCGCCGACCGACAGTGCCCATGCAGATACGATCTTGCCCGAATGGATGAGGTCGGTGATCTCCTCCCACATGGGCTTGATGGCCTGATAATCGGGTGCACCGTCCGGGGTGTAAGGTGCGTCGAACAGGTAGACCGGATGACCGGCAGCCTTGAATTCGGGCGAAATCAGGTTAGTTGCCTCTTCGGGTGCAATCGCGAAGGAAACCAGGGTGGGCGGAACGTCCATGTCGTCGAACGAGCCGGACATGGAGTCCTTACCGCCGATTGCAGCCAGACACAGCTCTTCCTGTGCCTTGTACGCGCCGAGCAGGGCGGACAGCGGCTTGCCGAAGCGGTGCGGATCGCGTCCCAGACGCTCGAAGTATTCCTGGAAGGTCAGGTAAGCGGTCTTGTAGTCGCAGCCGGCAGCGACCAGCTTAGCAACCGACTCAACGACCGCAGCCGAAGCGCCCAGGAAGGGGTTCTGCTCGGTGTAGTAGGGATCGAAGCCGAAAGCCATAACGGACGCGGTCGAGCACTGACCGTTCAGTGCAGGCAGGGTAGCTGCCATGACCTGTGCCGGGGTCAGCTGATTCTTGCCGCCGAAGGGCATGAAGACGGAGTTTGCACCGATCGAGCCGTCAAAGCGCTCGGTCAGACCGCGCTCCAGGCAGATGCCGAGCGACGACATCTGATGCAGGATCTTCTCACGGGGGGTGTCGCCGTCTGGCAGGTTTGCAGCGTCCGGGATGGGCATTGCGGGAACGATCGCATCGGCGTGCTTTGCGCAGCCGTTGGTGTTAAGGAAGTCACGGGAAACGTCAGCGATCATCTTGCCGTTCCAGGTCATGCGCAGACGACCTGTGTCAGTGACCTTAGCGACAACGACAGCCTCCAGATTTTCGCGTGCAGCGGCAGCGATGAAAGCGTCTACATCCTTGGCACGGACAACGACTGCCATACGCTCCTGAGACTCGGAGATTGCCAGCTCGGTGCCGTCCAGACCGTCGTACTTCTTGGGTACTGCGTTGAGGTCGATGTCCAGACCGTCAGCCAGCTCACCGATGGCAACCGATACACCGCCGGCACCAAAGTCGTTGCAGCGGCGAATCATGCGGGTGACGGTGGGGTCACGGAACAGACGCTGCAGCTTGCGCTCCTCGGGCGGGTTGCCCTTCTGAACCTCTGCACCGCAGGTCTCGAGGGAAGCCTCGGTGTGCTTCTTGGACGAACCGGTTGCACCGCCGCAGCCGTCGCGGCCGGTCTTACCGCCGAGCAGAATGACGATATCACCCGGCTCGGGTACTTCGCGGATGACGTTCTCAATCGGAGCTGCGCCGACAACTGCGCCGATCTCCATGCGCTTTGCAACATAGCCCGGATGGTAGAATTCGTGTACCAGGCCGGTTGCAAGACCGATCTGGTTGCCATAAGAGGAGTAGCCAGCGGCAGCCGTGGTGCACAGCTTGCGCTGGGGCAGCTTGTGGGGCAGGGTCTCGGACAGCGGAACGGTCGGGTCACCGGCACCGGTTACGCGCATTGCCTGATAGACGTAGGAACGGCCGGACAGCGGGTCACGGATGGCGCCGCCAAGGCAGGTCGCCGCACCGCCGAAGGGTTCGATCTCGGTCGGGTGGTTATGGGTCTCATTCTTGAACATGAGCAGCCATTCCTCGGGCTTGCCGTCCACCTGAACGGTAACCTTGATCGAGCAGGCGTTGATTTCCTCGGACTCGTCCAGGTTCTTGAGGTAACCGCGCTTTTTGAGTACCTTTGCGGCAGCGGTTGCGATGTCCATGAGGGTGACCGGACGCTTTGCAGCCTTTTCCTCGCCGTAAACTTCGACGCGGGCAGGCATGTAGCGATCGTAAGCTTCCTGTACCATCGGATCTTCAAAGGTCACGTTGTCGATCTGGGTGAGGAAGGTGGTGTGACGGCAGTGGTCAGACCAGTAGGTGTCGACCATGCGTACCTCGGTAATGGTCGGGTCACGGTGCTCCTCGTCGCGGAAGTAGGTCTGGAGGAAGGTCAGGTCGTCAAGATCCATCGCAAGACCCAGCGACTTCTCCATCTCGTCCAGGGCAGCGGTATCCATGTGGATGAAGCCCTCAACCGATGCGACCTCGGTCGG
>CAUEJN010000153.1 GCA_959018045.1 uncultured Butyricicoccus sp.
AAGGTGGAGGAGGCTTACTTCTTCATTCGTGACACCGCTGCTGCTGGTGGGTCCATCCTGTTCGTCGGCACCAAGAAGCAGGCAAGGGACGCTATCAAGGAAGAGGCTGAGCGCGGCGGTCAGTTCTTCGTAAACGCACGTTGGCTGGGCGGCATGCTGGCCAACTACAAGACCATGCGCACCCGTATCAACCGTCTCAACCAGCTCAAGAAGATGCAGGAAGACGGCACCTTCGATCTGCTTCCCAGGAAGGAAGTTATCAAGCTCCAGCTCGAGATCGCTAAGCTCGAGAAGTACCTGGGCGGCGTGAAGGAAATGAAGAAGCTGCCGGGCGCTATGTTCGTTGTTGATCCCCGCAAGGAGAAGAACGCGATCGCTGAGGCTAAGAAGCTGGGCATCCCGGTTGTCGCTATCGTTGACACCAACTGCGATCCGGACGAAGTTGACTACGTTATCCCGGGTAACGACGACGCAATCCGTGCAATCAAGCTGATCTCCCAGACCATGGCGAACGCTGTTCTGGAAGGCAAGCAGGGCGAGCAGCTCGAGGTTGCAGCTGAGGAGAAGGAAGCTGCTGCTGAGTAAGACGAAACCCGTCTGAAAACAGTATAGAGACTGGATTCTCGAAATTTTTAATTCGCAGGGCGCGACGCCCCCGGCGCGCCGGTCAGTCGTCGCACCCTGCGTTTTTTATGCACTGAAATTTATCTTTTTGGAGGAACTGAAAATGGCTTTTACTGCTGCTGACGTAAAGAAGCTGCGCGAAATGACCAGCGTAGGTATGATGGAGTGCAAGAAGGCTCTGACCGAGGCTGACGGCGACTTCGACAAGGCAATCGAGCTGCTGCGCGAGAAGGGTCTGGCAAAGGCTGCTAAGAAGGCTGACCGCATCGCTGCTGAGGGCGTTGTATGTGCAAAGGTTTGCGACGAGTGCGGTATCGCTGCAATCGTTGAGGTTAACGCTGAGACCGACTTCGTTGCAAAGAACGCTGACTTCCAGGCATTCGTAAACGACGTTGCTACCGTTATCATCAAGGAGAACCCGGCTGACGTTGACGCGCTGAAGGCTTGCAAGATGGGCGAGCTGACCGTTGAGACCGCTCTGCAGGAGAAGGTTCTGACCATCGGTGAGAACATCCAGATCCGTCGTTTCGCTCGTTTCGACGCTAACACTGTAAACGTTGCTTACAACCACATGGGCGGCGTTATCGGCACCCTGGTTGCTCTGGAAGTTTCCGACAACCTGAAGGACAACGCTACCGTTAAGGAGCTGGGCAAGGACATCGGCATGCAGGCTGCTGCTATGAATCCGGCATTCATGGACAAGTCTGAGGTTGACGAGGCTACCCTGGCTAAGGAGAAGGAGATCCTGCTGGCTCAGGCTCTCGAGGAGAACAAGACCGCTGCTAAGCCGAAGCCGGAGCAGATCATCCACAAGATGGTTGAGGGCCGTATCGGCAAGTACTACGAGGAGAACTGCCTCCTGCAGCAGGCTTTCGTTAAGGAGAACAAGGTTTCCGTTGAGCAGCACATCGCAGCTGTTGCAAAGGAACTGGGCGGCGAGATCAAGCTGGTTAAGTGCGTTCGTTTCGAGCGCGGCGAAGGCATCGAGAAGAAGCAGGACGACTTCGCAGCAGAAGTTGCTTCCATGGCAAAGTAAGTTTCTTGAGCTTGTCCACTCGAAAAACGCTCATTGTCCAATAAAAATCGACTCAGAGAGAGTCCCGAGGAATTGTTTCCCCGGGGCTCTTTTTTTATTGTTTTCACACATGGGGCCTCGATATTGCCTCTAATTTTCACTTCTAATAACTTTTTGGAGTGTTTTGTGGGGAAGCGTGAGGTTCGTTTGAGAAGACCGTTTTCGTGGGACAGACGACGGTTTTATTTCGGACGATCACATGGTATCTAAGATAATTAGCAATTTTTTCGAAAAATTGAAGCAAAAATTTGAATTAAATCAAAATTTTGCGGGTAAGAGCATCAATTTTTTGAGTTAATTCCGGGGTGAGCATCAAATTTTTAAGTTAATTCAATGGAGGTGCCCAAAAATGATGAGCATGGCCTGCTTTTTCTTAGCTGCTTTGATCACTCTGTTCATCGACGGGTATAAGGTGAATGGGATCCGACTGACCAGCCGAATCATGCTGTACTTGACCGGATATATCATGCGCCCTGCCGCCGCCACGCTATGGCTGGTCGTCACGCTGTACATCGTACTGCGCTTCGGCTTGAAGGGCTTTATGGTTGTATGTGTGCTCATCGTGGCTTGCTGGATCGCCTGGATCATGGCGGTGGCGGAATCTATTAGAATCTATTACTAGGGATGAGCAAAACTCCTATTTGCTCTCGGAAGCATACTATATACAGAATACAGAGAACCAATAGAATACTATGTGTTGTGTCTGGATTTTGCAAAACGTACGTTTTGCTCATCCCTGCTATTACTGATGAGGAGGTGAAAAAAGATGAAGCGGCTCGGTGATGATGATCGATACACTGTGCGGGACTGGGTTGACCTGCTGCTCTGTGTGGTGTTCATTTTTTCCGTCTTGATTGGAGGCATGCGGATCGCCATCGTTGTGGGCCCGTCCATGCAGCCAACGCTTGCAGACCACAGCGTTCATATTACGGTTCCGGAGCACGAACCAGATGTGGGTGACATTGTGACCTTCTGGCATAGAGGCACCCTGCTTATCAAGCGCATTGTGGCCGGCCCTGGTGATACAGTGGACCATTGGGGAGACACTCTCTGTCTTGGTCATGGTCAGTACTATGTCGTAGGCGACAACCGCAGCAACTCCAGAGACTCCAGGTCGTTCGGGCCGATTGACGCAGACGATATCACAGGGCGGTTGTTATTCTAAGGAGGTGGTTATTTGGAACGAACAGGCGAACGCACCAGGGACATCCGATTTTTCAGCAACAAAAATGGCGACATCGTATGCCTGCACAGCAAGTGGGTCCGTGACTATGCTAAGTGGCTCGAGACCCAGCCATGGGTGCAGAGCTACGAGGCCGGCTGTCCTTTAGATGCTGACATCATGGGCCGCATATCACGGGCGGGCATACGCACGGACTACATGCAGGCCGGATGGGCTACTGACTTCTTGATTTGCTATGCAGACGGACACAAGGGGGTGAGAGAACTTGTTCAACAGCAGCAGCTAAAGAAAAAAGCTTATGTGGAGCGTCTGGAGCTATCCAGGCGATATTGGGCGGCGACGGACACAGAGTGGATGGTGGTGATCG
>CAUEJN010000154.1 GCA_959018045.1 uncultured Butyricicoccus sp.
ATAAGCTGCGGACAGACCGCCCGGGCCGCCGCCGATGACTGCGATGCGCTTGCAGGTCGAGGGTGCGCAAGCTGGAGCCGGAACCACGCCTGCGTGCTCGACCGCATAGCGCTTTAAACCGCAAATATTGATCGGCGCGGGCGCCTGACGCGGCGGCATCTTGCCTCACAGGGATGTTCACAAACAAATGCACAGGTACTCGGGAACGGATTGTCCTTACGAATGAGACGCACCGCGTCGGCGTAGCGCTTTTCGTTGATGAGCGCGATATAACCCGGAATATCCACGCCCGCCGGACACAGAGAGACACAGGGCACCGGCTGGGTCAGTCCGGTGATGCAGCGATGGTTAACCACGTACTCGACATAGTCTTCCCGGAAGCCCTGCACGCCGCGCAGTACCATCTCAGCCGCCTCGGCGCCGATGGCGCAATCGGACGAATCGGCAATGACGCGCGCGGTCTTTTCGATCAGGCTGATGGTTTCGAGATTTGCCTCACCGTCGAGCACCGACTCGACCAGTCGGGTCAGCTGACCCAGACCGATACGGCAAGGCGAGCACTTACCGCAGGTTTGCGCGCGGCTGGGCGTCTCGATGTACATTCTGCTTATAAGCCAAAGATTTCCCCTTTCGCTCTAAAATATTTTCTCTCCATTCTCGTTGTGATAAACGGAACACCGGCACAATCAGGACTCTGATCGGTCGGTGAACAGCGTAAAATGACTGCGCTGGAAATCCAGCAGTCCTTCCCGTTTCATACAGCCCAGCACCTGAGACAGGGCGCTGCGGTCAACAGACAGGTAGTCGGCCAGCTCCTGGCGGTTAAACGGAATATCAAAACTGGAACTGCCCTGCGCTTCGGCCTGATCGGACAGATAAGCAAGCAGTTTCTCCCGGGTACTGCGTCGGGAAAGATGATCGATCTTGCGTGAAAGCATCAAGTTTTTGCCTGCAAGGATGTGCATGAGGTTGTTGACCAGACGCACATGGAATGCACAGACATGGGTGCACATGGTCAGCGCCTGCGCAATGTTGATGAAGATCACCTCACAGTCCTCGGCTGCAATGACGCTCACGGTGAGCGGTGCGCCGGGTGCACAGGCGTAGGATTCTCCGAACAAGTCGCCCGCAGCAGACTCGCCCAAAATACTCCGATTGCCCCAGAAGTCATCGCGCAGGATGACCGCTCTGCCGCTCAGCACCAGTCCCACGCTCTGTACCCGCTCGCCCTCATGCCAGATCACCGCATCCTTCGGATAGGTACGGCGCACCGGCCGCAGACAGCCGAGCAAAGCCTCTATTTCCTGCTGTGTAATCCCTGCAAACAGGGCACAGTGCTGTAAACGCTCGATCATATCGCCCATCTCTCCCTCTCGCTCTGACCTGTTTTTCCCAGTATACCGCGTTCCCGCAGGCATGTAAAGTAATTTTTGACCAAATGGTAAAATTCTTTGTAAGAAACAAGCTCTCATCTGTTAAATTCGCAACAAAGTCTTTGCAGCCGTGGCGGCATCTATACGCGGCACAGTCTCAAAATAGGCAGTAAGATGCAATCGATTCCCCATTGTGAAAGACCTGACAAAAACGAACAAAGCCACCGGGCAAACCGGTGGCTTTGTCACAAGGATTTTAGAATTTGAGGATGATTCAGGGGGTAGGACATGTTCCCACGCGTTCATGCAGTGGGAGCATATCAAAGAGGGGGATGGTCAGGAGTTGGCACGCGTCCGATGCAAGGGTTTCCGGGCGCCTCCCGACGACGGTTATTATTATATCATATCTTTTTCTTTTTGCAAGCGCTATATAACCAAATATTCTCCAAAATTTTTGCGCGCGTTTTTGTTATATTGTACAACATTCGTGTATTTTCTCGGCTCATCTGCCATATGGGTACGTTCGTCGATAGCGCCACACGCAGAAAATAGACACGCAAAGCGCCAATCCCTCGGCGATCGGCGCGGCAAACCATACGCCCGTCACGCCAAACAGCGCCGCCATGAGGATAATACCGCCCGACAGGAAGAACAGCGTGCGTAGGAAGGACAGGAACGCCGAGACGCGTCCATTGCCGAAAGCGGTGAACAGCGCCGAAGCGAACAGGTTGCAGCCCTTGCACAGGTAGCTCAGGCCATAGCAGCGCAAGCCCTCGACCGCAAGCACATATACTGCGCTGCCTGCCGGCGTGAACACGGTCGCCAGCGTACCACCGAATAAACGTGTACCCAGCGTCATACAGACACCGACACACAGGCATAACAGCACGCTCAGACGGAAAATCTTGCGAATATTGGCCTTGTCCCCTTTTCCGTAGTTGTAGCTGATGAGCGGTGCAACGCCCATCGCATAGCCCAGACTGACCGCGACCAGCACGAAGTCCAAGTATAGCACGATCGCGACCGCGGCCACGCCGTCCTGTCCCAGCAGGCGCATCATGGTAATGTTAAACAGGAAGGTGGTCACGCTCTCGGATAAATAGCTGACCATCTCGGACGATCCGTTTGCCGCCGCGTGCGCCAGCTGCTTCCAGTTGCGGGTCGGACGTACCAGACGAAAAGCTGCCTTGGAGTAAAAGCGAAAATAGCACAGGCCGAAAATCGCCGGAATGCAGAAACCGATTCCAGTCGCGATGGCTGCACCAGAGATGCCCCAGCCAAAGATACCCATAAACACCAGATCGAGCCCGACATTGACAATACCGCTGCCGACCGTCAAAATCAGTCCGAGCTGAGGCTTGCCTGCGGCTACGATCAGGGTCTGGAACTGGATTTGCAGCATGCTCATGGGCAGAAAGCAGACGACCGGAAAAGCGTAACCGTAGCAGTACGGGAACAGCACGTCATTGGCACCCAGCATGCGGATAATCGACCGCAGGAAGATAAGCACCAGAGCGGCAAAGGCGATACCGATGACGATGGTAACTGACAGGACGAAGGAAAAAATCTCATTGGCTCCCTTCTGGTCGCCCTGTCCCAGTTTGCGTGAGACAATCGCGGTCGTACCCGTTCCGAACATGGTGCCCAGGGCAACCACGACACCCAGAATGGGGTACACAACATTGATGGCTGAAAACGCCTCCGTTCCGACCAGATGCGATACCAGTGTGCCAACGACAACGGTGTACATGTACAGTACAATCATCATAACGATGGACGGCAGCGGTAAACGCAGCAGAAATGCCTGGGTGACCTGGTGATCCATTTCATGTTTCGCGGAGGCTCATCCCTCTCTTTCTGTTCTGTCCTCTTATTC
>CAUEJN010000155.1 GCA_959018045.1 uncultured Butyricicoccus sp.
GCATAGAAATCGGTATTTTTTGGACATAAAAAATCCCTCCGTGCGTTAGTGTGCTCAGAGTGATGAAGAATATACAGATTATACCTTGCTTGCCAATTTGCCGTTTGCGGCAGCGGTCATGTAAGCGTTGATAAAGCCGTCGATGTCACCGTCCATGACTGCGTTGATGTTGGAGGACTCAAATGCAGTACGGGTGTCCTTGGCCAGGGTGTAGGGCATGAAGACGTAGGAGCGGATCTGGCTGCCCCATTCGATCTTCTTCTGGTCGCCCTTGATGTCCGAAATCTTGTCCAGGTGCTCGCGCTCCTTGATCTCGACCAGCTTGGAACGCAGCATCTTCATACAGTTGTCCTTGTTCTGGAACTGCGAACGCTCGGTCTGGCAGGCAACAACGATGCCGGTCGGCTTATGGATGAGTCGGACAGCGGACGAGGTCTTGTTGATGTGCTGACCGCCCGCACCGGACGAACGGAATACCTGCATTTCGATGTCGGCGGGGTTGATCTCGACGTCCTGCGAGTCGTCTGCAATCTCGGGGATGACCTCGACAGCCGAGAACGAGGTGTGACGGCGGCCGGAGGAGTCAAAGGGGGAGATACGAACCAGACGATGAACACCGGACTCACCCTTGAGGTAGCCGTAAGCGTTCTCGCCCTCGATGAGGATATCGGCAGACTTGAGGCCGGCTTCTTCACCGTCCTGGTAGTCCATGATCTTGTAGGTAAAGCCGTGACGCTCTGCCCAGCGGGTGTACATACGATAGAGCATGGAGCACCAGTCCTGTGCCTCAGTGCCGCCTGCACCTGCGTGGAAGGATACCAGCGCGTTGTTCTTGTCGTACTCACCGGTCAGCAGGGTCTGCAGTTTCTGGCGGCTGATGCTCTCCTCCAGCTCGGCAAAACCGGTTTCAAGCTCCTCGAGCATGGACTCGTCTTCGGACTCGATAGCCAGCTCACACAGAGTGATGAGGTCTTCCCACTGTGCGTACATGCGGTTAAAGGCCTCGATCTTTTCCTTGAGCGAACCCATACGGGAGACGACCTTCTGCGAAGCCTCGGGGTCATCCCAGAAACCGGGCTGCGCTGACTTCATTTCCAGCTCGTCTACCTCGCGCGCAGCCTGCTCAAGACCCAGGTTGCCGCGCAGTTCCTCGATCGCCGGTTCAAGGTTGTGCAGTTTTACCTTGTATTCTTCAAATTGCAGCATCTTTCGTGCTCCTTTACGATATAATATCTTTTCACTTATCTGTTATTATAATATACCGGAGGGCGCGCTGTAAAGAATTTTTCTGCATACACTTGACAAGGTCTTTCAAAGGGTTTATTATAAACATTACATAAAAGGGAGTAGCTCACGCATGGCGTGGAACGATGTCGTCAGTACGATCGCACAGCGCGATCCGTATCGTCCCGTAAGCAGCAAGACTTTTATTGCATGTGTTTTTGGTGTGCAATGAAAGTCTTTTTTTGTTGCACACGCCAGAAAGGAGTTGTATTTATGTTACCAATCTTAGCTGTCATCTGTCTCGTCGCTGGTTTCGCTCTGCTCGTTAAGGGTGCAGACTGGTTCGTCTCAGGCGCGTCCGGTCTGGCACGCCGTCTGGGCGTGTCACCGCTGATTATCGGCTTGACCATCGTTGCGTTCGGCACGTCAGCCCCTGAACTTGCAGTCAGTGTGACCGCGGCGCTGGACGGCGCAAACGAAATTGCCGTCGGCAACGTCGTCGGATCGAACATCTTCAACCTGCTGGTCGTTGCAGGTGTGAGCGCGATTTTGTGCCCGCTGGCTGCAGACCGCACGCTGCTGCGGCGTGACTGGCCGTGCTCGGCGCTTGCAGCCATCATTCTGACCGTCATGTTGATGTTCGGCAACAATATTACCCGTTTTGAGTCGATTATCCTGCTCGCTTTGTTTGCAGGTATGCTGGTATGGCAGATTCGCGGAACGAGTGTGCCGACCGAGAACAATGCAGAGGAACATCGTCCGGGCTGGCTGCTTGCCGTAGGTATCGTGGGCGGTATCGCATGCATCGTCCTCGGCGGTCAGCTGTCGGTCAACGGTGCAACCGAACTGGCACGCGCATTCGGCTGGAGTGAGAGCCTGATCGGCCTGACTATCGTGGCAATCGGTACGTCTCTGCCCGAGCTAGTCACCTCGATCGTTGCCGCACGCCGCGGTGAAAACGAAATCGCAATGGGCAACGTCATCGGCTCCAACCTGTTTAACATTCTGGGCATTCTGGGTATCTCGGCACTGCTTAACCCGATCACTGTTGCACCGACCGCAGTCTTTGACGCAGCTTTGCTCACGGTCATGTCTCTGGTCTTCTGGTTTGTTGCACGCCGCGGCACACTGCCCCGCGCAGCAGGCATCACGATGGTCATGATTTACATCGCTTACACCGGATATCTCATCGTGCGCTGAATGGGATGAAAATTAGCGCCAAATTTACAAAAAGTTCTTTTTAATCTGGGTTTTGATGTGGTATAATAGCCGTAAAACGGCTATTATACTTTTATTTTACGATTATACCACATTCTTTTTTCTGGAATGGCATAAAATTGGACGTTTGCACCTTTTCAGTTCGGGAATATCTGTGGTATAATACAAAATGGCGTATTCTAATGGAACAACTATTACGCTGCGGTTTCGCTCGCAGCGTAGAATAAAGGAAGGCTTTATCATATGGCAGGATTACTTGAAAAGATTTTCGGTACCCACTCGAGCCATGAGCTGAAGAAGATCTATCCGATCGCGGACAAGGTCATGGCGCTCGAGGACGAGTACCGTAAGCTGACAGACGAGCAGCTGCGCGGCAAGACCGCGGAGTTCAAGGAGCGTTATCAGAACGGCGAAGACCTGGACAAGCTGCTGCCCGAAGCATTCGCAACCATGCGCGAGGCATCCGACCGCGTACTGGGCATGCGTCACTACCGCGTACAGGTCATCGGCGGCATCGTGCTGCACCAGGGCCGTATCGCGGAGATGAAGACCGGTGAAGGTAAGACCCTGATGGCAACCCTCCCGGCATACCTCAACGCGCTGACTGGCAAGGGCGTACACATCGTCACGGTCAACGACTATCTGGCAAAGCGTGACTCCGAGTGGATGGGTAAGGTATACCGTTACCTCGGTCTGTCGACCGGTCTGGTCATCCATGCGGTTGCACCGCAGGATCGTAAGGCGCTGTACCAGGCTGACATCACCTACGCTACCAACAACGAGTTCGGTCTGTTCTCCTCCTGT
>CAUEJN010000156.1 GCA_959018045.1 uncultured Butyricicoccus sp.
GAGGAGATAAAGTCATTCTATCTCAACGCAAACGGAGGGAACCGCAATGAAAAAAATTCTGCTGATCCACGGCCCCAACCTCAACCTGCTCGGTGAGCGCGAACCGGGTATTTACGGTCGTGATTCCATGGCTTCAATCAACGCCGAAGTCGTCGACAAGTGCCAGAAAAACGGCATGGAGTGCGTGGTCTTCCAGTCCAACTCCGAGGGTGCCATCATTGACCGCATCCACGCGGCACGTGAGGACTGCGACGCCATCATCTTAAACGCCGGTGCTTACACCCACTATTCCATCGCCATCCGCGACGCGATTGCCGCTGTTCGTCTGCCGGTCGTCGAGGTACATCTGTCCAACGTCCACGCCCGCGAAGAGTTCCGTCACGTGTCGGTCATCGGCCCGGTCTGCGCCGGTGTCATCGCAGGCTTTGGCAAAAACAGCTATCTGCTGGCTGTTGACGCGGTAAAGGGGCTGCTCGCATGAAGATTCAAGCCATCCGCGAGGCACTCACTGCACGGAATCTGGACGCCATCGTCCTGACCGACGAGAAGAACCGCCGCTACGCGACCGGTTTCCACTCGACCGCCGGTGCGCTCTATGTCTCGTACAAGCAAGCAGTGTTCTACACCGATTTCCGATACATTGAGGCGGCAAAAGCACAAATTACCGATGCCGAAGTGCGCGAGATCGGCCCCGGCCACTCGTATGCCGGAGTCATCAACAAGCTGCTTCGAGAGGACGGTGCGGCAAAGGTCGCACTGGAGGACGATTGCCTGACGCACGCCGACTATCTGCGCTGGTCGGATAGTCTGTGTGCGGAAGCTGTCGCACAGGGTGATTTGATGAACACACTGCGCACGGTGAAAACGCAGGACGAGCTAGACAAGATCGTCCGCGCACAGCGCATCGCTGAGCGTGCCTTTGAGGAAATCCTGTCCGAGATCAAGCCCGGTGTATCCGAGCGCGAGATTGCTGCCCGGCTGACCTACTTAATGCTGCACTACGGTGCGGAAAATATGTCATTCGACCCGATTGTCGTGTCGGGTGCCAACTCGTCCAAGCCGCACGGCGTACCATCGGACAAGCTGATCGAATCTGGTGACTTCGTGACCATGGACTTCGGCTGCATCTACGACGGCTACTGCTCGGACATGACCCGCACGGTTGCGGTCGGTTCAGTCACTGACGAAATGCGCCGGGTCTACAAAACCGTTCTGGACGCGCAACTTGCCGGTATCCAGACCGCACGCGCTGGTGTGACCGGTCAGGCAGTGGACGGCGCTGCCCGTCAGATCATCACCGATGCCGGATACGGTGACTGCTTCGGTCACGGATTCGGGCACGGTGTAGGACTGTTCATCCACGAAGCACCGAATGCTTCCACCCGCAGCGAGCAGCCGCTGCCCGCCGGTGCTGTCCTGACCGCCGAGCCGGGAATCTATCTGCCCGGTCGGTTTGGTGTCCGCATTGAGGACATGCTGTTTTTGACCGAAGACGGCAACCGCAACCTGACCCTTGCGTCCAAGGAACTGATTGTACTCTAAGACAGAAAAAAACCGCCCAAATTGGGCGGTTTTCTTGTTTACAGCTTTTGATATCCCATTGCGTTGAGCGTCAGCTCAATGCGCAGCGGTGTAATCTGCGTATCTTCCCAGTCCACGATCACACCCGCGTTCTGCGGGTCGATCGCCATGGCGGTCACCCCATGCAGCATGGATATCTGCTCGCGCAGCATCCCGTAATCGGGTGTGCCCGTGCATCGAAACCGCGCTTCACGAATGGCCATTGCCGTTCACCTCTTTTTGTCGCCGCACTGCGCGGTGCATGTCCGCTTCGCACTGTGCTGCCAGCAAATCGGCATAGGCGCAGCCGATAGCCTGCAATGCCCGACCGTTTTCAGCCTGCGCGGCAGCGCGCAGCCAGTGCGCTGCCTGCTTACTTTGCGCGTCTGGGCGGCTCATGGGGTACATTGTAGACATCGGTGTAGGTCTCTACCTCGTCGAGCCCGGTCGGGTCCATACGATCGGGTCGGTGGCAGCTCTCCAAGCGGCCGTAATCATCGTATTCGCACGTCGTCTCTTCGCGGTCTCCTCTGCGTTTTGGGTAGATGTGTGCCATAGGAAAAACCTCCTTGATCGGTGGATTTTCCTCTAGTTTGTCCCAAATTCCGCGAAATCATACGCGCAAATTCTTTAATACTCGTTTCTGTCCCGCGCACCCATGCCGCACGCGCCGAGAATCATCACCGTCAGGCTCAGTCCGGTCATCAAAAGACCCAGAATGAATACACCGATCGACAAACCCTTATTCATACCATATTCACCTCTCATTTTGATGAAAAAGCATACGCAAGACGCTTTTCTCTATTATACCACACCTGATACGGCTTTTAAAACCCGAACTTCTCCGAAAACCGGCACCTTTTCCACAATTCGTCGATCTGTCAGCCATTCTTCTTCAAAATTTCGTGATTTCATCTCTTTTCGCGGCTCGTAAATCGTGATATAATACCATTTTAGGAGATGATACAGCATGGAAAAAACCAATGTAATGCGTATTCTCGAACAACACGGGATATCCTATACGCCGCACAGCTATCCGCACGGCAAAGAAGCCGTGGACGGTGTTTCGGTTGCGGAAATGTTGGGACAGGACCCCGAATGTGTCTATAAAACACTGGTTGCACGCGGCAAAAGCGGCGGCTATTTTGTGTTTGATATTCCGGTGAATGCCGAACTGGATTTGAAAAAGGCGGCCAAGGCCGTCGGAGAAAAGGCCATCGAACTGGTGCACGTCAAGGAACTGCTGGGTCTGACCGGCTATGTCCGCGGCGGCTGTTCGCCGGTCGGTATGAAAAAGCAGTTTCCCACCGTTTTTCACGAGATCGCAGAAATTTTACCCACGATTATGGTATCAGCCGGTAAGATCGGCTGGCAGATCGAGTGCGCCCCGGATGACCTCATCGCTCTGGTCGGCGCCAAGACCGCTGACCTCGTCAAGGACTGATCAGCGGTTTGACATCGGGATAGCGCGCAAAAAACGGATGCACGCCTAAATCGGTCAGGCATCTGCACTTTTCCCGCATGGTGTCCGAGTCGTCGAACAGGACAAAGTGCCCGTTCTCCTCCTCGTCCATGAAGGTAAAGTAGCGTGCGCATAGTTCACGCGAGAAAAAAGTCTGCGCACCCGTGC
>CAUEJN010000157.1 GCA_959018045.1 uncultured Butyricicoccus sp.
GGTGTGTACCACCTGTACGCGGACGGTGAAATCAACGGCGAGGTTTACGTCGTTGCGGCAGACCGTGATAATGCGGGCATCGTATTCCGCGCCGCAAAATGGATGGTAGAACACAGCCCCGCGCTTCTAAAGCGCAGCCGCATCGTGGACAGCAGCAAAACGATTTTCGATATGGAGAGCGGCTCCATGCTTAAGGTAATGTCTACGGAATTCCATTCCAAGCATGGCTTTAAGCCCAGCTGTGTGATATTCGATGAGCTGCACGCTCAGCCGGACCGTAAATTATGGGACGTTATGACGTTTGGTGCAGGCGACGCGCGCGAGCAGCCGGTGTGGATCGTGCTGACCACGGCGGGCGACGACCCGGACAGAAAGTCCATCGGCTGGGAGGTACATGAGAAGGCGCTTTCCATCCTGCGGTGCCGCGAAGGGCGCGCCCGTGAGGGTGACCTGGACGACCCGCGTTGGCTGCCGATCGTCTACGGCCTCGGCCTGATCGAGGACGAGGACGAACTCAAGGCGATCGACATTTACGACGAGGAGCTGTGGAAACGCTGCAACCCCTCGATCGGCAAGACCGTGAAACTGTCCACCATCCGCGCGGAAGCGCAGGAGGCGAGGCGCAACGAGGCGGCGGAGCGCCTGTTCCGCTGGCTCAGACTGAATCAATGGATCGCGACGCACACGGTCGGCTGGATCCCAGTGACCATTTACGACAAGACGCAGTGGAACCCGGACGGCTGTGCGCACTGGCGCGACGCAGTCAAACTGCTGCGCGGCAAACGCTGCTTCGGCGGCGGTGACCTGTCCAAGTCCACCGACCTTACCGCGTTTACCCTGCTGTTCCCGCCGCAGGACGGGCTGGACAAATGGGTGGCGCTGTTCACCGGCTGGATCCCGCTGGACGACATCGAGGCGCGCGAGCGCGCAGACCACGCGCCCTACCGCGACTGGATCCGCGCGGGCTTTATCCGCGGATGCGAGGGCGACGTGATCGACTACGAGGACGTGCTCCAGACCATTGTGCAGGCCGCGGAGGACTACGACCTGCGCATGGTTGGCTTTGACCCGTACCTGTCCGCGACGCTGACGCAGCGTATCACGGCACTGCTCCAGGGCACGGGCAAGGCGACGCAGGTGGTGGAGATCCCGCAGGGCATCAAATCCATCTCGCCGCCCATGAAGGAGATGGAGACGCTGATCCGCACGCATGAGATGCTGCATGTCCACAACACCGCCGCGCGGCAGTGCTTCGCGAACGTGCAGTGCGTGACAGACGACAACGAGAACATCAAGCCCACCAAAAAGCGCAGCCGCGGGCGCATCGACATCACAGTCAGCTGGATCATCGCCTTCGCGACCAGCAAGCTGGAGCCTGCGCCGTCGCTCGCGGACGCAGTCGCGAGTGGCAAGTGGTCATTGTGATAAAGGAGGCCGAGTTATGGCAGAGAATAAACCGCAGGCACCGCCTGCACCGGACTACATCGCCGCGCTGGAGGACATCCGCGCGATCACGCAGTGCCGGAACCCCGAACACCGCATGATGACGTGGCGCGAGGCCGTCGAGGTGTGGGAGCAGGAGTACGGCCGCGACGAGCGGGCGCGCGCTGCCTTTTTTGTCCACATCGGGATCGCGACGACCGGCGAATGTATGCTGCTGGATGATATGGAGGATGCCACATGAAAACCATCAGGAAATACCTGCCCGATGCCCTTGCCGCCTGCGGTGCGGTGTGCATTGTGGTGGCGCTGTGGCTGGTGTCGCCGGTCTGGGGGCTGCTGGCCACCGGCGCGGCGCTGATCGGCGGCGCGCTGCTGCTCGCCCGGTTTGGGGGTGACAGCGAATGATCCTTGAAAAGCTGATGCACCGCGTGAAAAACGAGAACAGACGCCGCCTGACGCTGGACGACCCCACTGGCTGGAACACCGGCGGCTCGCTGTTCGGCGGCGCGGAGCTGCAAGCGATGAAGCTGCCCGCGGTCAACGCCTGTATTGAGATCATCTCGGACAGCGTGGCGAAAATGCCCATCTACCTGATGGACAGCGCGACGCGCGAGCGGCAGGCCGACCACCCGGCGCTGCGTCTGCTGACCAGCCGCCCGACCGAGTGCCTGACGGCCTTTGACTACCACAAGCTGATGGAGAGCCGCCGCATTGCCTACGGCAACGCCTACGCGCTGATCTGGCGCGACCGCTGGGGCGTACCGGTCGAGCTGATCCCGATTGCACCGGGCTACATGCAGCCCTATCTGGACGACAACGGGCGGCTGTGGTACGTCGGCACCAATCCCCGCACGGGCGAGTACCGCAAGTTCTGGCCGACCGACATCCTGCACTACAAGGCGTTTTCGACCGACGGGCTGGAGGGCGTGAGCTATCTCCGGCGCGGCGCGGAGACCATCGAGGCCGCCCTGCAGGCGCAGAAATACGAGGCCGGATTTTATAAAAACGGCGCGAAACTGACCGGCATCCTGTACACGGAAACCGACCTGACCAGCAGACCGGAGATCGCGCAGCCGGACGGCACGAAAATCTCCATCAAGGACGCGATCCGGCGCGAGTGGGAACACCTGTACACGGGCGCGGACAATGCCTACCGCACGGCGGTACTGGATTACGGCCTGAAATACACGCCCATCACGACCTCCAACCGGGACGCGCAGTTCATCGAGAGCAAGGCGGCCAGCATTGAGGACGTGGGGCGGCTGTTCAACATCCCGCTGTACAAGCTGGGCGTGGGCAAGCAGACCTATGCCAGCAACGTGCAGGCGGCGATCGAATACATGCAGCGGACGCTTTCCCCGATCGTGTCCGAGCACGAGCAGGAGGACACCTACAAGCTGCTGCTGGAGAGCGAGCAGCGGAGCGGCCTCCAGCTGCGCCGCAACATGATGGGCGAACTGCGCGGCGACTGGGCGAGCCGGTCCGCGTGGTTCAAGAATATGAACGAGATCGGCGTGTACTCGGTGAACGACATCTGCGAGCTGGAGGACCGACCGGACGTGCCGGGCGGCGATCGCCGCAAGGCGTCGCTCAACTATGTGCCGCTTGATCTGTGGGCGGAGCTGTCGGTGCAACGCGCCAATAAAGATGGAGGAAACCAAGGGGGTGAAAACAACAGATGAGATACAACCTGAAAGGCACGATCTGCGCGGATGAGGACGCGCCGATCTACC
>CAUEJN010000158.1 GCA_959018045.1 uncultured Butyricicoccus sp.
TTACGCTCTCCTCGCTCAGCGGCGCTGCAGACTGCACGATCAGCTTGGGCGCTTCATCTTCACGTGCGTCGATGCGTCCATTGATCAAAACGGCCTCGTCTTCCTTCAGATACATGCCAAACTGCTGTAAGGCATTCGGGAAGACCACCAGTTCCATCATACCGGTCATATCTTCAACGGTCGCATACGCCATCATGCTGCCCGATTTGGTGGATTTCAGCTTAACAGCCGACACAACACAGGCCAAATTAACGTACATACCATCCTTATACTTGGGCTGCTCGGCGTCCGGCACGAGATCATCCGCAATCGCACGAATCTTAGCCGCATTCGCCCGCTTGGCAAGCGATTCATAGGCATCCATCGGATGACCGGACAGATACAGACCGGTGGTCTGCTTTTCCAGCGCCAACAGCTCTTTTTTGCCCATCTCGGGCAGGTTGGGCATGGCGATTTCCTCATCCTGCACGTTCTCAACGCCCATACCGAACAGGTCAAGCTGTCCCTCGACGTTTTTGCGCCGTTCATTGGCAACCGCGTCCACCACCCGCTCGTATACAGCCAGCATCTGGCTGCGGTGGAAACCCATAGAATCAAATGCACCAGCCTGAATCATGCTTTCCAGTGCACGGCGGTTTAATTCCTTGTCGTACAGACGTTCACAGAAGTCCATGAGCGACACATACGGGCCGTTCGCCTGTCGTTCCTCGACCAGCTGGCGCATAAAGGCACGTCCGACGTTCTTGATTGCAGCCAATCCAAAGCGGATATCCTCGCCGGATACTGAGAAACCGTCCTCCGAGCTGTTGACATCGGGCGGCAGAACGCGAATGCCCATCTCCTTGGCTTCGGCAATGTACTCCGAGATCTTACCTGGCACGTCAAGCACCGAGGTCAGCAGTGCTGCCAGATATTCGCGCGGATAGTGACATTTAAGGTAAGCGGTACGGTAGGATACGACCGCGTAGCACACCGCATGTGCCTTATTGAAGGCGTAATTTGCAAAGTCCATAATCTCGTCAAAGATCTCTGCTGCGGTCTGCTCGGGCACGCCGCGTGCGATTGCGCCGTCAATGCCCTCGTCCGGATTGCCGTAAATGAAGCTCACGCGCTCCTTTTCCAGCTCCTTGAACTTCTTCTTACTCATCGCACGGCGCACCATATCTGCCTTGCCCAGTGAGTACCCGGCCAGCTTACGGAATGCCTCCATAACCTGTTCCTGATATACCATACAGCCGTAGGTGACCGACAGGATGGGTTCGAGCAGAGGATGCTTATAGCGCACCTTCTCGGGATGGTGACGGCACTCGATATAGCGCGGAATGGACTGCATCGGGCCCGGTCGGTACAGGGCAACGACTGCGGTGATATCTTCGATTGACTGCGGGCGCAGTCCGGTTACAACGTTGGTGATACCTGCCGACTCAAGCTGGAACACGCCCATGGTGCGTCCCTGACCGAGCATCTGGAAAGTCGCCGCGTCGTGGTCGGATACCTTCTCGATAGAGAAATCCGGCGTATGGCGGCGGATCATCTTCTCAGCGTCCGCGATAACCGTCAGGTTGCGCAGACCCAGAAAGTCCATCTTGAGCAGGCCAAGCTCTTCAAGCGTGGTCATGGTGAACTGGGTCACCATCTGCTCATCGTTGCGCGCCAGCGGTACATAGGTGTCAACCGGGTCTTTGGTGATGACCACGCCTGCCGCATGGGTGGATGCATGGCGCGGCATACCCTCGAGCGCCCGTGCGGTGTCGATCAGGTTCTTCACCGTCGGGTTGCTGTCATACATCTTCTTGAGTTCCGGGTTGATGGTCAGTGCACGGTCAATGGTAATATGCAGTTCCATCGGCACCTGTTTGGCAACTGCGTCGACTTCGTTATACGGAATGGACAGAGCGCGTCCGACATCGCGGATGGCCGCGCGAGCCGCCATGGTACCAAAGGTGACGATCTGTGCGACGTGGTCGGAGCCATACTTTCGAGTTACGTACTCGATGACCTCGGGACGGCGGACATAACAAAAATCGACGTCGATATCAGGCATGGACACGCGCTCCGGATTGAGGAAGCGTTCGAAGTACAGCGAATACTTGATCGGGTCAAGGTCGGTAATGCCCAGGCAATAAGATACGATGGAACCCGCCGCTGAACCACGTCCGGGGCCGACCGGGATGCCGTTGCGCTTGGCGTAATGGATAAAGTCCGAGACAATGAGGAAGTAATCGACAAAGCCCATCTTGTCGATCATATTGATCTCATAGTCCAGTCGCTCACGCACCGTGCCGTCGTCGTCCGGGTATCGCTCGTGCAGTCCTTCCAGACACAGCTTGTCTAGATATTCCCGTGCGGTATATCCGTCCGGTACGTCAAACTGAGGCAGGTGATATTTTCCGAACTCGAATTCTACCTGGCAGCGGTTTGCAATCTCGACCGTGCGTGCAATGGCATCCGGGTGGGTCGGAAAGAGCGCGAACATCTCCTCTTCCGACTTGATGTAAAACTCGCTCGTCTCAAACTTCATGCGGGTGGGATCGTCCACCGTTTTGCCCATCTGAATGGCCATCAGCACATCTTGAATCCGGGCATCTTCACGGGTCAGATAGTGCGCGTCATTGGTCGCGACCAGCGGAATGCCGGTCTCGTCCGACAGGCGGTACAGACCCATATTGACTTCTTTCTGTGCCTCGATGCCGTGATCTTGAATTTCCAGAAAGAAATTATTCTCTCCGAAAATCTCACGGAACTCGAGTGCCTGTCTTTTGGCGCCCTCATAGTCGCCATTCATCAATGCCTGCGGAATGGAACCGGCCAGGCAGGCAGACAGGCAGATGAGTCCCTTGCTGTGCTTGCGCAGCAGGTCGAGATCGACACGGGGACGGACATAAAAGCCCTCAGAAAAACTCAGGCTGACCATGTGAATGAGGTTGCGGTAACCCTCCATGTTCTCACACAGCAAAATCAAGTGTCTGTGCCACTGACCCTGAGCGTAACCGCGCTCAAAGCGCGAGCCCGGCGTGACGTAGACCTCACAGCCGATGACTGGGTGAATGCCGCGCGCCTTGGCAGCTCTATAAAAATCACTGGCGCCGTACATGACACCGTGGTCGGTCATTGCAACCGCGGTCTGTCCCAGTT
>CAUEJN010000159.1 GCA_959018045.1 uncultured Butyricicoccus sp.
TTCTGAAGACACAAAAAGCCCGGGACGTAAAGTCCCGGGTTTTTTCGTGCAAACGTGGCATAGAGTAAAGAGAAACCCCGCAAACAAGATTCCGGCGAACTTGTTGCGCTGGGGGTGCAAATGGGATATAATAAACCTGTATACCATTTTATCATTTCAGAAAAGGAGGCTCTTCATGCAAGATATCATTGCTGCTTTGAAGCCTTATGAATCATATATCCGCATCCGGGAACACGAACCGATGGCACACCATACGACCTTCCGCATCGGCGGCCCGGCTGACCTGTTTTTAGACTGTGCTTCGGGCGCACCGCTTGAGGAAATCGTCCCGATCATTCGCGGCGCAGGCGTTCCGCTCTATGTCGTGGGACGCGGTTCCAACCTGCTGGTGCACGACGAGGGCGTGCGCGGTGTTGTGCTGTGCACGGCTGAGATGCACGAGATCACGGTCTCGGGCAGTACCATCCGCGCCGAGGCGGGCGCATCGCTGTTTTCCACCGCATCGTGCGCCCTGCGTCAGGGACTGGGTGGCGCGGAATTTGCCGCAGGAATCCCGGGTACGCTGGGCGGTGCGGTCTTTATGAACGCAGGCGCTTACGGTGGACAGATGGCCGACATTGTGGTGCGCACGCACTATCTGGACGGTGAGGGTAAGATTGGGATGATCGAGGGGGACGGCCACCAGTTCGGCTACCGCGAGAGCGTGTTCAAGTCCAATCCGGATTGGATTATTTTGTCGTCCGAGCTGCGTCTGTCGCCCGACTCTGCCGACGTGATCCGTGAAAAAATGCAGGATTACGCCCAGCGCCGCCGGGACAAACAGCCGCTTGAATTTCCGTCTGCCGGATCGACCTTTAAGCGCCCGGAAGGATACTTTGCGGGCAAGCTGATTCAGGACAGCGGACTGATGGGATATACCGTGGGAGGCGCGCAGGTTTCGGAAAAGCACGCCGGTTTTCTCATCAATCGCGGCGGCGCAACCTGTGCGGATATGCTGGCGCTGATCGAGCATGTCCAGCAGACGGTTTTGAAAAATTTTGGCGTCGAACTTCACTGTGAGGTTCGGCTGGTCTGACCAAAGGGGGTCATTATTGTGCATTTTCTCATTGTAACGGGTATGTCCGGCGCAGGTAAGAGCCGCGCCGTGGCCGTACTCGAGGACTTGGGCTATTACTGCGTGGATAACCTGCCCATTCCACTGATTCCGAAGTTTGCGGAGATCTGCCTGGCTGCAACCGAGCAGTACGACAAGGTCGCGCTGGTCACCGACGTGCGCGCAGGTGACAGCTTCAGCAAGCTGTTCACATCGCTCGACAGCATCCGCAGCATGGGCTGTGACTATCGCATCCTGTATCTGGATACGGCGACGCAGACGCTCATCACGCGCTATAAGGAGACGCGCCGCAAGCATCCGCTGATGAATGAGGGCTTGAGCCTTGCCGAGGCCATCGACCGCGAGCGTGACCGTCTGGAAGCCGTGCGCGGCCGTGCGGATTACGTCGTAGACACCACAAAGCTGACCGCTGCCGGACTGCGCGAGCATCTGGTACGCCTGTTTGCAGGTACGGACAGCGGACAGGTTTTCCAGATTATTGTCGAGTCGTTTGGCTTTAAGCACGGCATTCCGACCGAGGCCGATCTGGTGTTTGACGTGCGTTTTCTGCCCAATCCGTACTATGAGATCAGCCTGCGCGAACATAACGGCACCGAACCGGATGTGCGGGACTACGTGTTCCAGGGCGGTACGGCGGATGCCTTGATGATGCACCTCAACTCGCTGATGGATTTTCTGATTCCGCGATACATTTCCGAGGGTAAGACCTCGGTCGTGGTCTGCATCGGCTGCACGGGCGGTAAGCACCGCTCGGTTGCCATCACCGAGGCGCTGGCGGCACATCTGCGCGCCGAAGGCAATAAGAACCTGACCGTAGTGCATCGGGATTATCAGCGTGCTTGACCGGTCACCGCGCCAAGGAGGGCGACTATGCTGACCTTTTCTGCAAGAACCAAAAATGAACTGTGCCGCGCACCGGCTGGACGAGCCTGCTGCCGCACAGCCGAGCTCTATGGCATGCTGCTTTTCGGCGCGGCATTTTCCTGCCGGGAAATTCGTCTGGTGAGTGAACAGCCGTTCATTATCCGGCGGGCAGCGATGCTGCTCCATCAGGTGTGCGGCGTGTCCGCACAGCCGGTGTCGGTTGGACGGCGCAAGGTCATCCAGCTGACCGAGCCGACCGAAATCGCGGCAGTCATGGAACACATGGGCTATGACTTCCGCAGCTATATTACCTATCACTTGAACCGCAATGTGATTGAAAACGATTGCTGTGCTGCAGCGTTTGTGCGCGGCATGTTTTTGATGGCGGGCAGCGTTGCCGGGCCGGATAAAAAGAGTCATCTGGAGATCAAGACCGGACATGCTATTTTAGGGCGTGAGGTCATGAGTCTGCTGCTCGATCTGGAACTTATGCCCAAGATGATCGAGCGCCGGTCAACCTGGCTGCTGTACTGGAAGAACACTGTACAGGTTGAGGATTTTCTGACCCTCATCGGTGCACGACATGCCGCTTTGGCGATTATGGAAGCCAAGGTGGAAAAGCAGCTGCGCGGAGAGATCAACCGCAAGGTTAACTGTGAGACCGCCAATCTGATTAAGATTACGAGCGCATCCACCAAGCAGATTTCGGCTATTGAGAAAGCATTAGCAATCGGCGGCATTGAGATTTTCCCGGAAAATCTGCGCCAGACCGTTGACCTGCGCGTCGCCAATCCGACTGCCAGCCTAGCCGAGCTTGCGGCTAAGTTTGACCCGCCGATCTCCAAGCCTGGTTTGAGTCACCGACTGGGACGAATCATGGAGATTGCCATGCATGTCATTGATTCGGAATAAAAGGAGGGAATGCCGATTTGGAAAATTTCGCACATCTGCACGTACATACCGAATATAGCCTGCTCGACGGCGCATGCCGGATTGAGAAGCTGATGGATCGTGTCGCCGAACTGGGACAGACCGCGGTTGCAATGACCGACCACGGTGTCATGTACGGCGCCATTGATTTTTATCCAGCTGCCGAGGCGCGGTGCATTCACCCAGTCATCGGCTGTGAGGTCTAAGTCACGCCG
>CAUEJN010000160.1 GCA_959018045.1 uncultured Butyricicoccus sp.
GGAGAAGCCACAGCAGGAAGTTGGAGGTGCGAATTTCGCCCGACGGACGAATGATCAGATCGGGGTCGGGCATGTGTGCGGTATACAGATTCTGAGAAATGCTGTCCTCGGTGATATTCTCGGGTTTGAGCGTTCCCTCCTGCACCTGTTTTGCCAGTGCACGCACGGCGTTCTTGATCTCATCGCGTCCGCCGTAGTTGATGCACAGCGACGCAGTCGCCGCATTTTCGCCCAGCGTATCGGCCAGCGCATGCACTTCGTCGATCTGTCTGCGAATGTCCTCGGGCAGTACCGACAAGTCGCCGAGCACGCGCACGGCGACACCGCGTGCGACCATGGTCTCGGCCGCTTCGCGCAGGTAGGTGCGGAACAAATTCATGAGCGCGTCTACCTCATCCTGCGGACGCTTCCAGTTCTCGGTCGAAAAGGCATAGACGGTAAAATACTGTACGCCGATGTCCTTGCAATAGGTCGCAATCGTGCGGAAGGTCTCCGCGCCGACCTTGTGCCCAGCCTTTCGAGGCAGACCGCGCTTTTTCGCCCATCGGCCATTTCCGTCCATAATCACCGCAATATGCCGCGGTACCGGCATGTTTTCCCCCATCGCCTGCGGTTTTTTGCCCTTCAGGCGGTCAAAAATCCCCATAGTCACACCTCAGTGAAAAGGGCGGCATTCCCCTGCCGCCCCCTAATCTTTGTCTTTGCATTAGACCTCGGCAAGCTCCTTGCCCTTCTTTGCAACAATGCCATCGATCTCCTTGACATACTTGTCGGTGATCTTCTGCATCTGCTGCTCTGCGTCCTTGACCTCGTCCTCGGTCATCTCACTCTTCTTCTTGAGATCCTTGAACTTGTCCATCGCATCGCGGCGGATGTTACGGATTGCTACCTTGGAGTCCTCACCGATCTTGGAACACTGCTTGATGAGCTCCTTACGGCGCTCCTCGGTCAGCGGCGGGAAGGACAGACGGATGCACTTGCCGTCGTTCTGCGGGTTGAGACCCAGGTCAGAAGTCTGGATTGCCTTCTCGATCTGGCGCAGGATGGATGCATCCCAAGGCTGGATCTGCAGCGTGCGCGGATCGGGAGAAGAAACTGCTGCAACCTGCGGCAGCGGAGTGGGTGCGCCGTAATACTCAACGGTCAGCTTGTTGAGTACGCCCGGGTTTGCACGGCCTGCGCGGATAGCTGCCAGTTCCTTGACCAGAACGTCGATGGTCTTGCCCATCTTCTCTTCGTGCTGCTTGATAATTTCCTTCATCATTTACAGTTCCTCCTTGACAAGCGTGCCGATCTGTTCACCGGTCACGGCGCGGTAAATATTCTCAGGGTCGGACAGAGCAAAGACCAGAATCGGGATATGGTTATCCATGGACAGCGAGGTCGCGGTGGTATCCATAACGCCGAGGCCCTGATTGAGTACATCCATGTAGGTCAAACGGTCGTATTTCTTGGCATCCGGGTTCTTTGCCGGGTCGGAATCGTATACGCCGTCAATGTTCTTAGCCAGAAGAATGACTTCTGCGCCGATCTCTGCTGCACGCAGCGCTGCTGCGGTATCGGTCGAGAAGTAGGGGTTGCCCGTGCCGCAGCCAAAGATGACAACGCGACCCTTGGACAGGTGGCGGGTTGCCTTGTTGCGGATGTAGGGCTCGGCAATCTGATCCATTGCGATTGCAGTCTGTACGCGCACCTCGCAGCCGCGCTGCTCGAGTGCGTCCGACAGTGCCAGTGCATTGATGGTGGTTGCCAGCATACCCATATGGTCGGCGCGGGTACGCTCCATGCGTCCGCCGCCATCCTTAACACCACGCCAGAAATTGCCGCCGCCGACAACGATACCGACCTCGCAGCCAATGTCTGCGCAGCGCTTAATTACGTCACAAACCGGGCCGATCACGTCAAAATTCAGGCCGAAGTGCTTGTCACCGGCAAGCGCTTCCCCGCTGATCTTGACGAGGACGCGTTTATACTTGGGAGTATCCATGTTCTTTCCTCCTGTTGAGATACAAACGATTGTGAGTTTATTTTACATGATTATGTCCGCTTTTGCAACATGCCGCACGATAGTTTTCACACTTTTGAAACTGTTGTACGGCTTACACCCGATGCAGAGCGCAAAAAAATTTTTCTTGACACTTTCGTGCTTTAGCGTTATACTTCACTTGTCGTTCGGACATAACACGGCCGTACGAAGGGGCACACCACCTCGGGTGTGAACTTTCGTGCGGCCTTTTTTGTGTTTTCCATGCATTTTGAGCTTCAAAGGAGGACGTTTCTATGGTGCAAATCAACGGAAAGCCGATCCCGGATGCAGCTGGACTGACAGTCGCAGCCTATCTGGCACAGGCCGGCTACCAGCCTGCCTTTCTCGCAGTCGAGAAAGACGGTGTGATCGTACCACGCGCGCAATACGACACCACGGTCTTGCAGGACGGCGATGTGGTCGAAATTGTACAGTTTGTCGGTGGCGGCTGATGACAATTACGGTAAACGGCAAGGCCGTACACACAGGCGCCCGCTCGCTGCACGCACTCATTCCAGACCGTACCGGTCGCGTAGTCATCCTGAACGGCTTTCAGACCGGTGACGATCTGCCCTTAACCGACGGTGACTGCGTGACCGTGATCGAAAAAGGCGTTTTCCCACCGCCAGACGTGCTGGAAGCCATGATGGCTGCCCGGCACAGTCCGGGTGTATTCCAAAAAGTCAAGCATGCTCGCGTGGCAATCGCCGGTCTGGGCGGTCTGGGGTCGCATATTGCCTTCGCACTGGCACGTACCGGTGTCGGACACCTGCATCTGGTCGATTTTGACACAGTCGAACCCAGCAACTTAAACCGTCAGTGCTACCGGATTCGCGATCTGGGCAAACCCAAAACTCAGGCGCTTGCCGAGCAGCTGACCGACGTGAACCCTTATCTGACCATTACGACCGACTGCGTGCGTGTGACAGCCGACAATGCCGCCGCGCTTTTTGCGGATGATCCTTTCATCTGCGAGGCCTTTGACGCACCCGATGCCAAAGCCACTCTGATCGACGCGGTTCTGTCCCACTGTCCAAACAGCATCGTCGTCGCAGCCAGCGGCATGGCGGGTTATGACTCGTGCAACGACATCTCCC
>CAUEJN010000161.1 GCA_959018045.1 uncultured Butyricicoccus sp.
GGGAGAAGACGGACGCTTGACGTCAACGCGGCATTTGCCGAGGCGCTGTCGGGCAGCGGTACGGCAGGAGAGACCATGATCGTTGCATCGGTTGCAGATACCTTCCTCGCGTACTACGGCGCGGCAAGCCTGCTCATCACGGTGGACGGCGGTACGCTGGAAACCGGTCATGCGCTCTACGACGAGCCGTTTACCCAGATCTTCGACGCGGCGCCTGCGGCGTGATCGGAGCAAACAAGACAAACATAAGCGCTGGACGCATTCGTCCGGCGCTTTTTTCTCCCGTTTCCGGCAGGAGAGGGGGAAACTTCCTGACTTTGTGTCATGCTATGCGCTGCGGGTGCGGTTGGTGTCAGCGCAAAAAAAAAGCACCGCGGTTGAAAACCGCAGTGCCAATGAAGAAGTGATCAGTTTATGATGTTTTCGGTGTGTGCGCTTATGCGTTTGCCTTCCACAGACTGTGCAGGTTGCAGTAAGCGTAAGCTGCGATAACCTTGTCGCCGTCAGCCAGGGCAAAGACAGCCTCGGGAGCGTCGCCCGGGTTGAGGTTCTTGCGCTGAACGCCGTTCTCGGTGTGCAGAGCGATGAAGGCGATGAAGTGCTTTTCCTCCATGGGATGTGCAACAGAGCCGACCGATACCTTAACCTGGTTGCCCTCGATGGACAGAACGGGCAGATGCTTCTCGCCAGCGCCCTCGCTCATTGCGGGGTCGAGCAGCTGCATCTTCTCGCCGCAGCAGATAACCGGTACCTTATGATCGACAACCTTCTCTACAACATTACCGCAGTGCTTGCACAAATAGAAATTCAGTTCCATGATGATTACTCCTTTACTCAAAAAGAATCGTTTGTTATACATGAGATCCCGCCGTGCGGGAGGTGTTTGTTTATTATTTACGAGAATAGTATACATTCGTATGGCATAAAAGTCAAGCCCTAGTTTGGTCAAATAAAAAGGGATTTTTTTGTGCATATTGCTCAGTGGTGATGCGGATGAACCGGAGAGGAGAGACCGCACACACGGAGAACGTATAGCGTGATAGTGCGTCAAAGTGAAAAGGGAAAAATAACCTTCCATAAGAAAAGACTAACCTCCCATAGAAAGACAAAAAATACACAAAATGGGCACATCTTGGCGCGTAAGTTAATTGTGAAAATTCTGGAAACTTATGGTAAATTCCTTGACAACGGACTGGAAGGAGCGTAATATAAAGCCATACTAAGAAACCGAAATGGTTTCGGGCAAAGACAAGTACATAGCAAGCATAGGGGCATAACCCGCCCGCCGGACTTTTGAAAGTGAGGGGAAAACGGATGACTCCGACCACGACTTCGTCCAATGAACGCTACATCAGAGAACAGATTGACATTATGACCGGCTTGCTTGCGCAAATGAACGATCACTATGCGATCGCGCGCATCCGTATCCAATTATGGCACCTGGAAACCGAACTGCGCAGCCATCCCGCCCATCCGTTCAGCTAAATTCATCTTGTAACCAAAAGAGCACGTTTATACGTGCTTTTTTATTGGAAAAAAATCACAGTTTGTGCCTTCTTTTATCCTGATTGTACCGGATTTTTTCACATATCCTGGATATATCAGGTATGGCCATTGATTTTTTTCCTCTTTTTGTGCTATATTATAAATGTCGTCCGGTCAGGCCTACGGTGAAGGGGGCTTCGCCTGACGGTGCGTAAAACTTTACTCGTGCGCATTTTATTCCGCGCAAATCAATTTTTTGTAAAGGGGATATCCAGATGCCTAAGAAAAAGATGCTGGAAGCCGTTGAGTTATATCTGAAGAGCGAATTTCAGACCACTCCGGCCGAGGCTACGCCTGACCAGCTCCACACCGCAGTCTCCCGCTCCCTGATGGCAGGCATTGCCGACCGTTGGCATGCAAGTGCGGAGAAGCATCAGAACACCCGCCACGCATACTACTTCTCGGCGGAGTTCCTGATGGGACGTATGATTTATAATAATCTGCTCTGCCTGGGCATGACCGAGGAGATCGGTCAGCTGCTCGAAAAGAATGGCGCGTCTCTCGATGCCTTTGAGGAGGTCGAGGACTGTGCACTGGGCAACGGTGGCCTTGGCCGCCTAGCTGCCTGCTTCCTGGACTCTGCCGCAACCTTAAACCTTCCGCTCGACGGTTACGGCATTCGCTATAAGTACGGTCTGTTTAAGCAGAAGATCGAAGGCGGCTTCCAGAAGGAAGAAGCCGACGATTGGACGCGCTACGGTGACCCGTGGAGCCTGCGCCGTGAGGACGAGGCTGTCCGTGTGGAGTTCGCTGACCAGACCATCGTCGCAGTACCCTATGATATGCCGATCATCGGCTATAACACTTCCAACATCGGTACCCTGCGCCTGTGGCAGGCAGAGCCGGTACAGGCGTTTGACTTCAACCTGTTCAACGCCCAGCAGTACGACGCGGCGGTCGCAGAGCGCAACCGCGCAGAGGACATTTCCCGCGTCCTGTACCCCAACGACTCCACCGATGACGGTAAGATCCTGCGCCTCAAGCAGCAGTACTTCTTCTGCTCCGCATCCCTGCAGGACATCATCCGCAAGTATAAGAAGACCTACGGCAATGACTTCTCGCACTTTGCAGAGATGAATGCCATCCAGCTCAACGATACCCACCCGGTTATCTCGATTCCTGAGCTCATTCGCCTGCTGACCGACGGCGAGGGTCTGTCCTTCGACTACGCACTCGATATCTGCAAGCAGGTATTCGCCTACACCAACCACACCATTCTCGCAGAGGCGCTCGAGAAGTGGAGCCAGCACCTGATGGAGCGCACCATTCCGCGTGTCTTCCACATCATCGTTATGCTCGATCAGTACCTGGGCGGTGAGCTGCACCAGAAGGGCATCGCCGGTGACAAGGAATACTCCATGCACATCCTGCAGCACGGCACCGTGCACATGGCTTACATGGCTATTTACTGCTCGCGCTACATCAACGGCGTTGCGCAGCTGCACACCGAGATTTTGAAGAACGACGTTCTGCGTGACTGGTACCAGATCTACCCCGAAAAGTTCCAGAACAAGACCAACGGCATCACCCAGCGCCGCTGGCTGGCTCTGTGCAATCCCC
>CAUEJN010000162.1 GCA_959018045.1 uncultured Butyricicoccus sp.
GGTTCGAAGGGCTAAGAAATAAAAAAAATGTTAAAGCGTGTGATTGAAAAGGTAGATACTGCAAGCATCATCACGAACATCTGACTATAAATATGCCCCAGGTGGAGCGGAAAGACAAGGAACAAACCGGAAAACCCGGCGCTCCCTTTCCCCTTCTCCCCCTTGCTCACCCTTATCGCGTCCCGGTCACGCACACCGCCCCCACCACGGCTTTCGGAACTTTGTACGGAATTTTGTGGTATTGCCTGTGCAAAACGTCAAAATAGTTTGATATTTTCTCCAAAATTACGTAAAAGCGTTGATGATTTTTGGGTATCATGCTATAATGACTGTAACCGAGTATCTATGAATACTCCTCCCTGCGGCGGGCTTTTTCGGCACGCGTGGGACTATTTTTTCTGGAGGTATGTGCTATGTACATTGATAAGCAAGTCAAGCGTGGCTACAACGAGTATATTCGCCTGGATGAGGGCATCGGCAAGGACGCTATGATGGACGTCGCTCTGCTCGTCATGGAGGACGGCGACACCTATTCTTTCAACGAGGCCGAAAAGGAACTCGCTTGCCTGGTTTTTGACGGCAAGTGCACCTTCGAGTGGGAAGGCCAGTCCTACGATGTAGACCGTCCCAATCCCTTCGATTACAACCCCTCTTGCCTGCATGTCTGCAAGGGCGTTGAGGTCAAGATCACCGCACACGGTCCCTGCAACATCTACGTGCAGAAGACCCTCAACGAGAAGACCTTCCCGAGCAAGATGTACAAGCCGGAAGACACCGACACCTGGGCTCGCGGCAATCAGGGCGAGCTGATGGGCTGCATCAAGCGTGATGTTCGCACCTGCTTCGACCTCGACAACGCGCCCTACTCCAACATGGTTCTCGGCGAAGTTGTTAACCTGCCGGGCAAGTGGTCTTCCTACCCGCCGCACCATCATCCGCAGCCTGAGTGCTACTTCTACCGCTATGACAAGCCGATGGGCTTCGGCGCTGGCTGGGGCAACGGCGAGATCTACGAGACCCATCACAACGGTCTTGCAATCATCACCGACAAGATGCACTCTCAGGTTACCGCTCCCGGTTACTCCTGCTGCTACGCTTGGGGCATCCGCCATCTGCCGGGCGATCCGTGGGACAAGACCCGTATCGACGATGAGGAGCATCTGTGGCTGCTCGAGGACGATGCCAACGATCACATCTGGCATTGCCCGACCGGCAACTGATTTTCGTTTCCCTTTTTCACCAACCGTATAGATTAAACCGTTTCTTTTTTAGGAGGAATGATCGACATGAAGCACATGGAAACCGTTCGCCTGACTGCAAGCCAGGCCCTGGTTCGCTTCCTCGAGAACCAGTACGTCAGCTACATCGACATGGACGGCAACGAAGTTGAGCACAAGTTCGTCAAGGGCATCTTCATGCTGCCCGGCCACGGCAACGTTGTCGGCTTTGCAAACGGCGTTGAGCAGGAGCTCAAGGACATGGTCGTTTACCAGGGCAAGAACGAGCAGGGCATGGCTCTGGCTGCAATCGGCTACGCAAAGCAGATGCGCCGCAAGCAGATCTTCGCCTGCACCTCTTCTGTCGGCCCCGGCGCCTGCAACATGGTAACCGCTGCCGCTACCGCTACCGCAAACAACATCCCGGTTCTGATTCTGCCGGGCGACATCTACGCTTCCCGTCAGCCTGACCCGGTACTCCAGCAGATGGAGCAGCCGCACAACCTGACCATCTCGGCACATGACGCATTCCAGGCTGTTACCAAGTACTGGGGCCGCATCAACCGTCCCGAGCAGGTTATGACCGACATGATCTCGGCTATGCGTGTTCTGACCGACACTGCAAACACCGGTGCAGTTGCAATCTCCCTGCCGCAGGACGTACAGGCTGAAGCTTACGACTACCCGGTTGACTTCTTCAAGAAGCGCGTATGGCGCATCGACCGCCGCCCGATCACCAAGTATGCACTCGAGCAGGCTGTTGAAGTCATCAAGAACGCAAAGAAGCCCCTGCTGATCTGCGGCGGCGGCGTTCGTTACGCTGAGGCTCACAAGGTATTCAAGAAGTTCGCTGAGGACTTCGGCATCGCATTCGGCGAGACCCAGGCCGGTAAGTCGGCAATCGAGTGGACCCACGAGCTCAACCTGGGCGGTCTGGGCACCACCGGCGGCATCGCTGCAAACAAGCTGGCACACGAGGCTGACGTTGTTATCGGCGTTGGTACCCGTTACACCGACTTCACCACCGCTTCCAAGTGGCTGTACCGCACCGATGCAAAGTTCGTCAACATCAACCCCTCCGACTTCCAGGCTTACAAGATGGACGCTACCCCGGTTGTTGCTGACGCAAACGAGGCTCTGACCGCAATCGGCGAGGAGCTCAAGAAGATCGGCTACCACACCGATGCTGCTTACGCCGAGGCTGTTGCAGCTTACCGCAAGGAGTGGTTCGACGAGGTTGATCGTCTGGATCACGTTGTTTACACCGACAAGGAGTCCTTCACTCCTGAGATCAACGACGCAAACCGCGAGTGCGTTGAGAAGTACATCGAGGACACTGGCTGCAAGCTGTGCCAGACCACCGTTCTGGGTACCATCAACCGCATGATCGACGACAACGCAATCGTTGTTGCTGCTGCTGGCTCGCTGCCGGGCGACATGCAGGGTCTGTGGCGTGCACGCAAGACCAACACCTATCACATGGAGTACGGTTACTCCTGCATGGGTTACGAGATCGCTGCTGCTCTGGGCGCTAAAATGGCTTGCCCGGATCAGGAAGTTTACTCGATGTGCGGCGACGGCTCGTTCGACATGCTGCACTCCGAGCTGATCACCTCCATCCAGACCGGCCACAAGATCAACGTTATGCTGTTCGACAACGCTTCCTTCGGCTGCATCAACAACCTGGAAGTTGGTCAGGGTAACGCTTGCATCTGCACCGAGAAGCACATGCTCGAAGAGGGCGTGACCAACGGTATCCACAAGGGCAAGGTCATCCAGGTCGACTATGCTGCAATCGGCGCTGCTTACGGCTGCAAGACCTACACCGTTAAGACGCAGGAAGAGCTGGAAGCTGCAATCGAGGACGCAA
>CAUEJN010000163.1 GCA_959018045.1 uncultured Butyricicoccus sp.
GTCGAAGTTTTCGTGTTTTTCACCTAAACAAGTTTGCAAAGCGACGGTTCCTGCAACGGATGAGTCTCTTTTTTATTTTTATTTCATTGGAGCGCTGCGTCATGAAACGATACCAACAATACATCATGCCCGTGCTTTGTCTCATCGTCGTGCTGGCTATCTGGGAGTTCAGTGTACAGTTTTTCGGCATTGATCTCTATGTCCTGCCTGCACCAAGCGATATTGTCAAAGCCATCGGTTCGGAGTTTGGCACCCTATGGATGCATTCTATGGTGACCTTGCAGGAGGCCGTCATCGGTCTACTGATCGCCACCGTGCTCGCCGTCCTCATCGCCATTCTCATGGACTTAAATCGAACCTTCCGGCACAGTGTCTTTCCCTATCTCGTGGTTTCCCAGACCGTCCCGGTCATGGTTTTAGGTCCGCTGTTTACCATGTGGTTGGGCTTTGGACTGGCACCCAAAATTCTCATGGTTGTCTTTATGTGCTTTTTCCCCATCGCAATTGCTTTTTCCGATGCACTTCAGCACGTAAACCGCAACCAAATCAATCTGCTGCGCAGTTTTGGCGCGAATCTGTTACAGCAATACCTATATGTAAAAATCCCCACCGCAGCACCCGCGCTGTTTTCCGGACTCAAAGTCTCGGCAACCTACTGCATCGGCGGTGCCATCGTCGGTGAATGGCTGAGCGCATCCGCCGGTCTGGGCTACTACATGATTCGCGTCAAAAACGGCTTTTTGATGGATAAAGTATTCGCCTGTGTCATCATGATCGTCATTTGGAGCCTACTGCTCAATTTTGCGGTCACGCTGCTCGAGCGCATACTCTTTCCCTATACAAGAAAACGCAAAGGAGTCTCGTAAGATGAAAAAAGGATTGGCAATGTTCCTCGCGCTCGGTCTGTGTCTCGGCATGACCGCATGCGGCGGACAAACCGAACAGACCGCCGAGGGGGATGGTCTCAAGGAAGTAACGCTGGTACTCGACTATGTACCCAACACCAACCACACCGGCATTTATGTCGCCCAGAAGTCGGGCTATTTTGAGCAGCATGGCCTCAAGGTCAACATCATTGAGCCGGGTGACAACGACGCAACCACGCTGTGTGCAGTCGGCAAGGCTGAATTTGCTGTGACCTATCAGGAGAACGTCACCTATGCCCGCACGGCATCCGAGCCGCTCCCCATCCGTGCCATCGCTGCCATCATTCAGCACAACACCTCGGGCTTTATCTCCCGCGCAGAGGACAACATTCAGTCGCCCAAGGACTTCGAGGGCAAGGTCTACGCCGGCTGGCAGGCTCCCAGCGAGGAAGCCGTGCTCAAGGCCGTTATGGCCGGCGCAGGCGCTGACTTCTCCAAGCTGACCATGGTCGGTGCAACCGGCAGCGGTCTGGAATCGATGGGCGACGACATCGACATTCAGTGGGAGTTCGAAGGCTGGGCAGTCATCAACGACCGCATGCAGGGCTATGACATCAACTATATGCCGGTCAAGGATCTGGACTCCCGTCTGGACTACTACACCCCGGTCATCATCACCAACGAAGACATGATCGAAAACGATCCCGAGACCGTTCAGGCCTTCATGGATGCCGTCAAGCAGGGCTATGAATACGCCATCGAATCGCCCGAGGCTGCCGCAAACATCCTGCACGAGGTTATCCCGGATACCGACATGGACTTCCTGCTCGAGTCCCAGAAGTTCCTCAGCGGTCAGTACAGCTTGGGCAGCGACACCTGGGGTCTGATGAAGGACGAAGTTTGGGACGGCTACACCGAGTTTATGTATGAGTATGGTCTGATCGATCACACCATCCCGGCCAGCGAGCAGTACACCAACCAGTTTATCAAGTAAGGAACGATCACCATGAAATTGCAGATCAAAAATATCTGCGTCACGTTCGAACAAAAGCGAATCCTAGAAAACCTGTGCATGGATGTACAGGACGGAGAATTCGTCGCGCTGATCGGCCCGTCTGGCTGCGGCAAGAGCACCCTGCTCAACATTCTCGCAGGCGTGCTCACACCCGAGTCGGGTGAAGTGTTCGTGGACGGCACACCGGTGCACGGTGTGTCCTCCCGCTTCGCCTACATGCCGCAAAACGATCTGCTGCTGCCTTGGAAGACTATTCTGGACAACGTGACCCTGTACGGCAGGCTTCACGGACAGAAAAGGCAGGCACAGGAGGCCGCGCTCAAAGAGTTTCCGGTGTTCGGCTTGCAGGGCTATGAGCATGCTTACCCGGATGAGCTGTCCGGCGGTATGCGTCAGCGCGCGGCATTTCTGCGCACCGCATTGTGCAGCGCAGACATCATGCTGCTCGACGAGCCGTTCGGCGCACTCGATGTCATCACCCGAAATGAGATGCAGGACTGGCTGCTGCGGCTGCGCGCCGAACTTGGACGCACCACCCTGCTGGTCACCCACGACATCGACGAGGCGCTGTATCTGGCCGACCGCATTGTGGTTCTGGGTGGCCGACCGGCTTCGGTCACCCGCGAGATCGATCTGACCGGCGTACAAAAGAGCCGCGACTGGCTGTATGAACAGAGTGATCTGCGCAAGGAGATTCACAGGATTTTACGAAATGAAATCGATCATTGACGGTCACGTCCACGTGACACCCGCGCTTGTGCCCTATCTGCGCGATGTGCGATGCATCGCCAATGCGGACAGCCCGGAAGAATACGATTTTTTGACCCATACCCAGCTGCCCGGCATGGTCACTTCTGCTGGTATTCATCCCTGGAAAGCCGACTGCACATCCTGGAACGCGATGGAACCCATTCTGCGGCAGGCATCTGTGATCGGAGAAATCGGTCTGGATAACGTCTGGTGTACCGTCAATCCGGGCGTACAGCGCACCGTTTTCGAGCGTCAGCTGGCATTCGCGCAGCAGCTGGGCAAGCCGGTCATCCTGCACACCAAGGGCATGGAACGCGAAATTCTGGACACCATCCGCCGCTATCCAAACCGCTATCTCGTGCACTGGTACGCCTGCCCGCATTGGCTGCAAGAGTATATCGATCTGGGCTGCTGGTTCACGGTCGGATCGGACGCTGCGCTTGACC
>CAUEJN010000164.1 GCA_959018045.1 uncultured Butyricicoccus sp.
GGGTCCGGCATCGGGTTCCCGGCCACAGACCAGCGGCTTTTTCCGCGTGTGGTACAAGTGGAGGATTGGGAAACCGACCGGTGTGTGGGCAGCCGGTCTTCCGGAATCGAGATGAGAAGTTTTATGTGGAATCCGTAAACGGGAGTTCCCAAAAGGAATGGATTGGCTTACGCCTTAACCAGCGACTCGCCCAGTGCACGGCACGCTGCCAGTGCATCATCGTCCGGGGTTTCGTGCGCCATCAGGCCATCGCCAATCAGCAGTGCACCTGCGTCATCGGCACGCTTGACCCAGTCGCGCATCCACTGGCCGTCGCCCCAACCATAGGAGCCGAACAGTGCGACGCGCTTGCCGCCAAGATTGCCTTCGAGTTCGGTGAAGAACGGGTCAAACTCAGCTTCTTCCAGAACCTCAGCACCCATCGCCGGGCAGCCCAATGCCATACGGCCATACTTCGCAGCTTCCTGCGCGCTGGTGTCTGCTACGTGCAGCAGCACCGCTTCGCCGCCTGCGCTATTGATACCCTCGCAGATTGCATTCGCCATCTGTTCGGTGTTGCCGGTCTGGCTCCAGTAAATCACAGCGATCTGACTCATGATAATCGTTCTCCTTTGCAGTGTAAATGGTGTAATTTGAATTGGATTATGCCGCGAAAAGTTCTAAGATTGTCATTCCGCGTTCTATGTAGCCGCGTGCCGTATCCCGGCAGCGGTCGAACTGGTGAAAGAGGCGTCTTGCCGCCTGCTCGTCACCATATACCTTCCAATACCCACTCAGCTTGCAGTCTTTTCCGCGCTGCTCGATGAATCCGCGCACGTCCTCAACCGGATAGCCCAAAAACAGGCCGATTTCATGCGGGAACTCGCGGTTTGTCATAATGCGCTCGCTCAAGTGCTCCAGCAGCGCATCCAGACCTTCTTCCATCGGGTAACCGTTCTGCATGAGCAGTGTACTCGCTTCCTGAGAAGCCAGATCTTTCAGCAGTCGTTCCGGACGGTAGATCAGGAGCAGAAAGCGGTAATCGCAGGCGCACAGAATGCGAAAGCGCACGCCGCGATCGTGAAAGACCGCCTGATAGGTTTTCAAAAGTTCGGGTAAATCGGGATACCATGCTCTGCGGCAGGTAATCAGATTTGCAGTTTTAATTCCCGCCAGCACGGGCGCACCGTGCTCGGCAAGCAGAAGATCAAAAGAGTACATCGTGCGTCCTCCCAATTTGTTGGTTTAGACTAACCCACTTGTCCTCCGCCACACGGACGGTGCTGCGGGCACCGTCCGGCGGGGAACGATTCGAGAATTTGAGAAAGGGGGTGAATCCTTGATATGTTAGTCTTGGCTAACCTCTGGACATATGTTAGCATAGACTAACATGTCTGTCAACCCTTTTTCGAAAAAATTTTTTCATACCGGTATTTCTATATCGATTCCCTCCTGTATGCAGTTCACAGATTGAAACAAAAAAATAAATCCGAACCCATACAGATTCGGATTTATTTTCTATGGTGGACACTAAGGGGCTCGAACCCATGACCTTCCGCACGTCAAGCGGATGCTCTACCAGCTGAGCTAAATGTCCACGCTATGCACTTGGTGGTGGAGACGGTGGGGATCGAACCCATGACCTCTTGAATGCCATTCAAACGCTCTCCCAGCTGAGCTACGCCCCCATGACAGTGATTTTATTATACAGGCCGCCCTGCCCGTTGTCAACAAAAACTTTTATTTTTCCATTTAGAGAAGTCTGCCTCTGCACAGGTGCGTTCCGATTGCATTTTATAAGGTACCACGATATACTATTAGATAAGAATACGGCTTGTGCCGGAAATGAGGAACACAATGAAATTTGTATTAGAAGCCTGCGTGGATTCGGTCGAATCCGCTCGCGCGGCGCAGGCAGGCGGCGCCACCCGTTTTGAACTGTGCGGTAACCTGATTATCGGTGGTACAACTCCCGATCCCTTTCTGTTCTCCCGCGTACAGGAGAGCTGTACCCTTCCCATCCATGTCCTGATCCGTCCGCGTTTCGGTGATTTTCTGTACACCGATGAGGAATTTATGCTCATGGAGCAGCAAGTCTCTTGGTTTGCCGCGCACGGTGCACGTGCGGTCGTCATCGGCATGCTGACCCCGGACGGCGCACTGGATCGCGATGGTATGGCACGTTTGATCGAGGCTGCACGGACGCAAAATCCCGACTGCAAAATCACCCTGCATCGCGCATTTGATGTCTGCCGTGACCCGTTTGCCGCGCTGGAAACAGCCAAAGAGCTCGGTGTTAACACCATCTTGACCTCGGGACAGGCGGCCAGCTGTGTGCAGGGCGCTCCGCTGCTGACCGAACTGGTGCACCGTGCAGGAGATGATCTGGAAATTCTGATCGGCGCCGGTGTCAATGCAGCGGTGATCGGTGATCTGCTTCCCGTGACCGGCGCACACGCCTTCCACATGTCGGGCAAGCGCACACTGGACAGTCAAATGACCTACCGCCGCGAAGGTGTCCCCATGGGACTGCCCGGAATCAGTGAATTTGAAATCTGGCGCACCGATGCCCAGGCCATTGCACAGACACGTCAGGTGCTCGATACCTATTTCGCGGACTAAAAAAATTTTTCCAAAAGGGCTTGTCAAATACACGATTCCGTGATAGAATAAACAAGCTGTTAACGACAGCCCAATGGAATATGGAGAAGTATCGAAGTGGTCATAACGAGCTCGACTCGAAATCGAGTTGGCGGTAAAACGTCACGTGGGTTCGAATCCCACCTTCTCCGCCACCCAAAGAACCATCCAAACGGATGGTTCTTTTTTGTTTTTCTTACCTCTTTTATAGCCCATCTACCACCAAAATACTGTATTTTGAAAATATTTTCCACCCTGCACTTTGTACGGAAAATATTTCCATAAACTCACATTGTGTCATATATTGTCGAATTCTTTTGTTTCTGTGTTTCCAAATCGGCTTTCGTACAAATGTTCGCGGTCAGAATTCGAATTGACGAAGTTTTCCTTTCTTCTGATAATGAATTTATATACTTATATATTTAGCTTCCTACCTTAAGCCATCTC
>CAUEJN010000165.1 GCA_959018045.1 uncultured Butyricicoccus sp.
TTCGGCACAGAGCGCGATTGCTAATATAGCCGTGATGACCAGGAAGATACCTCGCTGCATTTTCCGTTTTGCATACAGGGGTTTATAAATGCTTGTGCTCAGGTTTTCGTCTTTCATATCAAGCATACCAACTTTCTATGATTTTCAGGGTTTTGTCATCGCACGTTTGAAGCAGTTTGAATAGTGTATCCAGTATGCCCTGATAGATTCCGCACCGATAATGATTGGACGTTTTTGGCAAGATATCCCGATATAAAGCGAGATTTACGACTGGACAAACACCACAATATGGTTGATATACGCAGTCACAACAGGACGGGATGGACTCAGTGATGCTGGCAAGACAAACAGCACGGCAGGCGGTAGAGTGTACCAGTGCGGTATAATCATGCTGATAAACATTGCCCAGCCGGAAAGAATCATCGCCCATCTCATACAACATGCGTCCTTCATCGCAGGTAAAGACATCACCATTAGCGTAATATGCCATCTGTCCAACCGCAGCGCCGCATGGAGATCGTAGTTCCATATAATTAACCGGGTATCCATGCAGAATTTTGGAAAACAAGATAGCGGCATGCCCTTCCTGTAATGCATACCCCTGTCTGTTCTTTTCCAGAATGTATGCAATTGCATCGCTGTAAAATTGTGCAAACTCCTCCGTGGAATAACCGATGGTAGTCCATTCTTTGTTTGCACAGCCCAGAGGAGTCAACGGGCGCAAGAAAATACTACGAAATCCAAGATCACAGTAGGTGTCTATGATTTCTTTTAGATGGGATAGGCTTTGACGCGTTGTCGTCTCAATTGCACCGACACAAATTCCGGCTTCGCGCAGCTTGTCAATTCCGCGTAAGACATCTTGATATGTGCCCGCACCGGTAGGGTATGGACGATTTTTGTTATGTAGATATTGGTTTCCATCCAAAGAAGTAGAAATACTGACCTTGTATTTGGCAAAGAACCGAACCATTTCATCGGTTAAAAGGGTCAAATTGGAAACGACCGAGTAACTAATTTCTTTGCCTCCTTTTTGCCTTTCTGTATATTCCACAATGAAGCGAATGATCGGAAAATTCAACAGCGGTTCACCGCCTTGGAATTCAAAAGACATCGTGTGGGCCGGGGAGGACAACGCAATGTCAACTGCGCGCCTTGCTGTTTCTTGGTTCATAAAATCCGTTGGCTTTGTCTGACCATTGTTTGCCTGGCAATAGATGCAGTTCATGTTACATGCAGTGGTTACCACGAATATATGCAGGCAAGTCGCCGAAAAAACGTAATTTTTGCTGTCACGCAGTAGATATGCGTGCTGCGCTGTGAATGCAGCAGGAGAACCTTGAAATAAAAAGTAATTTTCCTGCAAATATGTTGCGAGTGGGCTGTTTGGGTCTATTGTTTTTGTCCACAGCGCCTGAAATTCAGAATCATTGAGAAAAGCATATCGCCCGAAATCATTTGTAATCAGGTATTGATCGTTTAACTTTTTGAAATGAAAAAAATTAAGCATTTCGGTCTCCAATCGGCATAATATCCTTGGCTGCCAGACGATAGGTGCCGGTGAAAATGCCGCCACAGGCATCGCGCACATCGCATGTTTCACAGGCAGGCGCATATCTGATTTTATAATCCGTGATGCTGCATGCACAAATCGGCCAGAATTCCCGATCCACTGCGCAGAGCGGGAAATTATATAATGCGACATCAATTCCGGCAGATATGAGCTTTAAGATTGCATTTTTTGCGCTGCGAAAGGCTTCTGGATAAGAAATCCAGACTTTTTCCTGATGTATCGCGGCATTGCCTAACATTTCCAGCCCGATTACCTTCACGGACTCTACCTGTGAAAGCTGCTCGGTAATGAGCGCAGCCATATTTTCGAGATATGGTGCGGTGATCCGGCTAACGACAATTCTAAGTTCTATGCGAAACCCGTACGAGAGAAGATTTTTGAGTCCCGCCATCGTTTGTACGAAACTTCCGGGTGCCTGGGTAACGGCATCGTGCGTATCTGCGTTGTATCCGTGAATGGGAATGCCGAGAACGGTTTGGGGAGGTAAGGTCTGATACAGCCGCTCGCAGTATTGTGGAACACAGAAGATGCGGCCGTTGGTCAAAAGCAGAAAGTTTGTCCGCCTAAACTTATTGCGCAATGCCTCGAGAAAGCGGAAAATATCTCTGCCCAAAAGGAAAGGTTCCCCTCCGGTTATTGTGAGGTGTACCGCATCCGATGGAATGTGATTGATGAGTTCCAATAGGTGGTTGATATCTGCATAACTGGCCTTTTTTCTCACCTGCTCGCTTGCAGGACACATAATACAGTTGGAATTGCACCTTCCAGTCAAGAAAAATGCATTATCTATGGATTCATTGTTGTAATACAAGTATGCTTTTCCAGAGGAGTCAATCTCAAATACATCGTATTCGTCACAGCAAGAGAATTTGTGCAGGATCGCCGGATCGGTACAAAGGAGTACATTTTCTGGCCATAAATATAAACCTTCTCCTGTTAAAAAAATAGTGGATAAATGTTCTTCCTTTAGGTTGGAAAAAGTACGCTCGCTTTTTGCAAGCGATACAATATGATACCCGAACTGGTAATCAGGCAGTTGAATGATCATTCAATCACCCTCCAAAGCAAATAATACAGTACAAATCCTAGTGAAATGAAGATCGCAAAAGGAATTTTGCGCACAATTATGATCTGTGGCTGCCCCTTGGCGGAGTGTTCCCACCGCTTGATGCTTTCGGCTTGTTCTTCGGTTAAACGGCTCCGCAAATCTTCGGTCGATATGCCGGGCAATCCCTTTACACGAGATGCAATAAACTGCATCGAGCTTGCAGTGGAAAGAATCATTCCGGGACGAACCAGCGCGGTCTGGATCACCTGATAGCTTTGCGTGGCGATCAGGATACGCATCAAGATTACGATGAAGACGAATAGATAGTGCAAGAGGTTGGTGCCAAGTGGAAAGGTGGCAAGCGCGATAGACAACCCAACGTCGATCACCAATCCGGTAAGGCAAAGAGCCCGGTTTTTGAACCATTTCACCGAGCTTACACGA
>CAUEJN010000166.1 GCA_959018045.1 uncultured Butyricicoccus sp.
TCTTGGTTGCACCCAAGGATGAAATGGAGCAGCCGCTGCTTTTGACCCGAGAGGAGGCGTGCGTATGCTGTCCGTCCGCGTGATTTGTGTCGGGAAATTGGGGGAAAAGTTCTGGAAGCAGGCGTGTGATGAGTATGTTAAGCGCCTGTCCGGCTATTGTAAACCCGAGGTCATCGAACTGCCCGAACAGAAACTGCCCGACACTCCGAGTGCAGGACAGATTCAGAATGCACTGGAGAAAGAAGCCAAGCTCATCCGCGAAAAGATCCCTCAGGGCGCGGCAGTTATCGCCATGTGCGTTGAGGGAAAGACCATGTCCAGCGAGCAGCTGGCGCAGACCATCGGCAATCTGACTGTGTCAGGCACCAGTAAACTGGCTGTGCTGATCGGTGGCTCGTGTGGACTGGATGAAGGACTCAAGCGCGAAGCTAAAATTCGCCTGTCCATGTCGCCCATGACGTTCCCGCATCATCTGGCACGCGTTATGGTACTCGAGCAGATTTACCGTGCCCTGAACATTCAAGAGGGCGGAAAATATCATAAATAATCCCGGTTTTGGCGATCGGGACGGCAGCCGTATGACTAAATTTGCATAAAGTATAAATGCTCAGAGAGATTCTGGTGCAATAAAAAGAGGAGAAGACCTGAGAGATCTTCTCCTCTTTTTTATACGAGATCATTGAACTTTTGGTGTGTACCTTCCGACCCAAACGTTAGACGGTATAAACCAGCAGGCTCTCGTAAACTTCGTAAACCTTTTTGAGCGTAGCCATTTCGGTACCAGCCAGACGCGCGCAAGCACGGCCGGTTGCAACCGTAAACTTTGCCATATCTACGAAGCTGAGTTTTTTGTCGAGCGAGTTTGCAATCGCGCCGACCATCGCGTCACCGGTACCGACAGCACCTTCGTCGTAGATCTTGGGGTTACAGTTGACATACAGAACCTCGGGCTCGTTCTTTGAGGCAAACAGAGCGCCTTCTGCACCCATAGAGACACACACAGCCTGTGCACCCATGTCGAGCAGCTTGCGAGCGCTGTGTACCACCTGATCGGGGTCTGCGGTGGGTTCGTCACCGACCAGTTCAGCCAGCTCAAAGATATTGGGCTTGACAAAATCGGGTTCAAACTTGAGTGCTTCACGCATCAGATCACCGGCTTCGTCTACAATCAGACGGCATCCGGCCTTCTTGATGGTCTTGATCAGTTCGATAAAGTTTACAAGCGGGAATCCGGGCGGAACCGAGCCGGAGATTACAAAAATATTGTTGTTGTCCAGGTAGTGCTCAACGCGCTCGAGGAAGCGCAGGAAATCGCCGTCGGAGATCTTGAAACCGGGTTCGTTGATCTCGGTGTGATTGCCGTCGAGATCGATGATCTGCACGTTCACACGGGTATTGCCGGGAACGTCGACGAAATCGTGGTGGATATCGACCGAAGTCAGCGCGTCCTTCATGGCACGGCCGTTGGAACCGGCGCTGAAACCGAGGGCGACGCTTTCGCCGCCGAGTGCCTTGACAGCACGGGAGACGTTGATGCCCTTACCGCCGGGTTCGACCGAGGTGCTGGCCGCACGGTTGAGCTTATTGGGCTGCAATGGATGTTCGATGCGCAGGGTACGGTCCATTGCGGGATTGAGCGTGATAGTAATGATCATGAGGGTTTCCTCCTGCGGACACAATCTTAGATAAGAATATTATACCGAATGCAAAAGCGAATGTAAACAGGATTTTGCGAGCACGCCCGACGGGAGGGGGATTAGTCTTCCTGCTCTTCTGCCAGAATTTCGGCTAAGATTTTTTTGTCCTGCTTGTCCTGCGGAGCCCACTGCGCGAAGAGATCGGGACGATCGCGACGGGTACGCTTGAGCGACATTTTGTGCCGCCAGCGGGCAATGTTGGCGTGATGGCCGGAGAGCAGGACGGGAGGAACCTCAAGACCGCGCCACTCGGCGGGGTGGGTGTACTGCGGATACTCCAGCAGACCGTTCCAGTGGCTCTCCTCCTGAAACGCAGTCTCATCGGGCAGGACACCGGGAACCATGCGGCAGACCGCGTCTGCGACCGCCATTGCAGGGATTTCGCCGCCAGTCAGGACAAAGTCGCCGATGGAAATTTCTTCGTCTACACAGGTGTCGATGAAGCGCTGGTCGATGCCCTCGTAGTGGCCGCAGACGATAATGAAGCGCTCGCGTGCGAGCAGCTCACGTGCTTTGGCCTGATTGAACGGTGCACCCTGTGCGCTCATCATGACCGTATGCACGTGCTCACCGCCGGTCAGTGCCTCGTGGCAGAGGTAAAGCGGCTCGGGCAGCATGACCATGCCGCGGCCGCCGCCATACGGCGCATCATCTGCCTTGTGGTGCTTGTCCAGCGCATAGTCGCGAATGTTGGTCGCACGAATTTCGATCAGACCCTTGGCCTGTGCACGGCCGATGATGCTCTCCTGCATAACCCCTTCGATGAGCGAGGGGAATAAGGTCATGATGTCAATTCTCATTCGATCAGGCCCTCGATGGTGCGGACGGTCAGACGGCCGGATTCCAGATCGACCGAGACCAGGAAGGGGTCACAGGCAGGGATGAGGGCATCGGATGCACCCTCGCGGCGGATAACGTACATGTCATGCGCGGGATTGGTGGTCAGCACTTCCTTGAGCGTACCGATCACGCTTTCGGTGCGCTCGTCGTAGACGGTCAGACCAATCATGTCCTGAATGAAGACCAGATCTTCGGGCAGATCGATGTCCTCACGGTTAAGATAGAGGACACGGTTTCTGAGCGCCTCAGCTGCCTCGCAGGTGTCGACACCATCAAGGTGCATGATGACGCAGCCCTTGTGGACATAGGCTTTTTTGACCTGAACGGGCTCGGACGGGGACAGATAGAGCGTGTCAAAGTCGGTCAGTACTTCGGGGGAGTCGCACCAGGATTGTACCTTGATGTCACCGGTCACGCCGTGGGTATTCACGATCTTACCGGCATCGAGAAATTGTTTCTGCATACAAAAAACCTCAGGGCATACAACAGACCCCTCTC
>CAUEJN010000167.1 GCA_959018045.1 uncultured Butyricicoccus sp.
AGTCTGCCATTGAAAAGACGGTAGTAGACGAGAATGGCACATCGGTTGATACCATTCATACCATCTATCAGGTTGGCGATCTTGTTTACTACAAGATTACAGTTGGTTCGACCAATGGTACCTGGCCGCAGGATAAGACGGTGGAGGTATCCGATCCGTTGCCGACAGGTCTTGAGTTGGTCGGTGCAGAGGCTTTGGATAAGGAGTCTGTAAGGAGTCTGTCGAAGGCGCAGAATAAAGTTGTGGCAGAAGTTACAGCTCCGGGTTCGATTCTTATCACTGCCAAAGTGCTTGCTTCCTATGATGCAGAGTACAATAATATTGCATCGGTAAATGATGGTGATCCGAATACCAAGGATGATCCTAAGACTGTACTGGTACCGATTAAGGTTGCTGCGCTGGATGTTCAGAAGACGCTGATGGACAATGGCAAGGTCTATAATGTCGGCGATACTGTAAAGTATCAGATTACGTTCGAAAACATTGGCAATGTGACTCTTAGGGAATTTAAGATTACCGATGCTGTTCCCGAAGGCTTGAAAATCGTTGATTCCGCATGGGAAAACGGTAAGTTCATTGGACAGTTGGCTGATGAGCTCAAGCCCGATGAGCAGAAGACAGTTGTCGTAGAAGCTAAGATTACGGATCATAAGGACTCGTACAGCAATACGGCAACTGTAGCTGCTGAGGTTGCGGTTGATGGAAGACCTGTGACTAAGGACGCCACGAATACCGAGTTGAAGGTTAAACCCAATGATATTAAGCCCGATCATAATGTTAAGGTGCAGTATGTTCTTGAAGATGGTACCATAATTTCCGAGATTGATTTGAATGCAGCTCATGATGCATCTTGGAAGGTATCGGTTTCCAATGCTGAAAATCTGGTGGATGTAAGCAATCTGGCTGTTGCTAGAACTGTCGAGCAGAATGGTAAACATTACGTCTTCAAGGAGTTCCGGAACGACGAGTTGAGTGGAACAGTCACAAAGGATGTTCAGATTGTTGCAGTTTACGGACTGGATGAGATCGGCGGCGGAATCAATCAGACGCAGCCGGATGGTGTTCCGGATGAGTATCAGGCAACCGTAACCTATCGTGTTGTAAATGGTACTTGGTCGGATGGAACAGAGTTGGAGCGCACTGAGGTCTTTGACTTGTACAGCTTTGATGACGTGGCAGCAAAGTGGGTACAGATTCCGAATGTAACGCTGGGCAACACGATTCCGAAGGGAATGAAGGCTGTTGCAAATTACGTTGGTCAGCGTGGCGCTTGGAACGAAGATATTACCAGCGAGACCGCTGTAACGGAAAATGTCACTTACGTCTATCGCTTTGGTGATGCAGCTGCAGACAAAATTGTAGTTTACTATAAAGACGACGGCAGTGGCTATGGTGAAGTTACTTCGGCACCTTATCAGGTATTCACAGAAAACGACTGGACGTCGATTGAGGACGATAACAAGCATGTCGAGATCCATCTGACTGCAACAGCAAGAGATAATGGTGGACGTACCTACTTCGACGAGTGGCGGGGTAGTCTGGTAGATAATCTCGATAGAGATATCACCGAAAATGAAGAACTGGATGTACCGGTTAAGGCCGAGATTGGCCAGACTTATACAATTATTGCTGATTTCGGTCGGAATTCTGGCGGCGGTGCACATCATCCGGATGCCCGAGACGACGATGATGACGACAATGACCGTGATGATGAAGATGATACCGAAGAGTCCATCGATGAAGAAGTACCTCTGGCTGAGACCCTGTGGCTCAACACGGAAGATCACTATGCGTACATCGTCGGTTACTCTGAGGATGGTACCGTTCGTCCGAACGCAAACATCACCCGTGCAGAGGTTGCGACGATCTTCTTCCGTCTGCTGACTGACGAAGCACGCGATCAGTTCTGGATGACTTCCAATAATTTCTCCGATGTTCTGCCGAATGACTGGTACAACAATGCGGTATCTACCATGGTGAACATGGGTATTATCCAGGGTTACGAGGATGGCACCTTCCGTCCGAATGCAAACATTACCCGTGCAGAGTTTGCTGCAATCGCAGCGCGCTTCATGTCTTCGGGCTATGATGTTGAGGAAGACCTGTTTACTGACATTGCAAATCACTGGGCGCGTGAGAGCATCAACGATGCAGCAATGGCTGGCTGGATCAACGGCTACGAAGACGGCGCGTTCCGTCCGGATGCTGCAATCACCCGTGCAGAAGCTGTTACGCTGGTCAACAATGTGCTCCAGCGCAAGCCGGACGCAGACCACATGTTCGATAGCATGATCAAGTGGCCGGACAATCCGGAAGGCACTTGGTACTATGAGGCAATCCAGGAGGCTACCAACTCGCACGACTATGATCTGTTTGAGGACGCTGAGTATGAGACTTGGACGGCACTTCAGGAGAACCGCGACTGGGCTGCACTGGAAAAGGATTGGGTTAACACCCACCGCACCGGCGGCGAAGTAGCGTAAACAGTCAATCAAACGATTGATAACACACAAAAATGGAAAGAGGTTGACTTTATGGTCAGCCTCTTTCCGTTTTTATCACGATTCATTTACTTTATTTGTATCAAACGATAGGTCGGTTCTTGCTGACACATCGTAATTTCTGCACTGTACGTAGCGGTATAAGATAGTCGTGATTATACAGTAAATGTAATTTCAGCAACACTTTTTGCTATAAGGCCAGTGAGCATTTGATGGGAAGGGAAGAAATTTTTGTTTATCGTTGTAGATAGTTTTACTTTAAGAATGATTTTCGCCTTTATCTTGTTGTAAATATGATTCTAGGAAGAAAGTCGGATCTTTTTTGCGTACATAGCTGTGCGGGGATTGTGAAGTATATTTTTTGAATACTTTTGTGAAATAGCTGCTTGTATTGAACCCCAACTGCATAGATGTATCAGTGATAGAATAGCCGGAATCCAATAGGGTTTTGGCTATTTTTATTTTTTCCC
>CAUEJN010000168.1 GCA_959018045.1 uncultured Butyricicoccus sp.
AGGCAACTGGGCAAGCTAGTTATAGGCTGTATATTCTGCATCCCTCTGTGCACACTAACGCACGGAGGGATTTTTTATGTCCAAAAAATACCGATTTCTATGCACCGGTGCGCTGGCCGGTCTGGCCAACGGCCTGTTCGGCGCAGGCGGTGGTCTGTTTCTCGTTCCCCTGCTCACCCGCTGGTGCGGACTGCCCGAGCGCAGCTCCTTTGCGACCTCGGTCGCCGTCATCTTTCCCCTGTCCATCCTGTCAGTCATCGTCTATTATCTAAACGGTGCACTCCCCGTCACCGACGCACTCCCCTATCTGGTCGGCGGTGCAGCGGGCGGTCTGATTGCCGGTCGAATTTTCAAAAACGTCCGCATGGTCTGGCTGCGCCGCGCTTTCGGCGCACTCATCCTGTACGGCGGCATTCGTGCGGTGCTACTGTTATGACAAACATCCTGTTTGCCGTCGCGATCGGCCTTGCGACCGGTATTCTGTCCGGCTTTGGCATCGGCGGAGGCTCTCTACTCATGCTATGGCTGACCTGTGTGATGGGTGTCAGCCAGCGCGATGCAGCAGGTATGAATCTGCTGTACTTTTTGGCCTGCGCACCGCCCGCGCTCATCAGCCACTGGAAAAACCGACTGATCGACAAAAAAGCCGCTCTGTTTTGTATTCTATCCGGCATTCCTCTGTCTATTTTGGGCTGTGTTCTGGCCGCACAGCTCGACCTGTCCCTGATTCGCCGTGGGTTCGGTGTTCTGCTCCTATGGATCGGTGTGCGTGAGCTGTTCACCAAGGGCGATAAGACAACCAAAGAGGGCAAAAAGAGATCCTGAAACCGTTGGTTTCAGGATCTCTGTATTTCTGATTATTCCAGAATTGCACCCTTGTCAGCCGAGGAGACCATACGCGAATAGCGGTACAGCCAACCGGACTTAATGTTGGGCTCTCTGGGAATCCACTTGGCACGGCGTGCAGCCAGCTCCTCATCGGAAACAGCCAGATGAACACGGCTGTTCGGAATATCGATCTCGACCGTATCGCCCTCCTGGATGAGTGCGATATTACCGCCCGCAGCGGCCTCGGGCGAAACGTGGCCGATGGATGCACCACGCGATGCACCAGAGAAACGGCCGTCGGTGATAAGTGCGACATCCTTGTCCAGCTTCATGCCAGCCAGTGCCGAGGTCGGGTTGAGCATCTCACGCATGCCCGGGCCGCCCTTGGGGCCTTCGTAGCGGATGATGACAACGTCACCCTTGTTGATCTTGCCTGCATAGATGGATGCGATGGCATCGTCCTCGGAATCGAATACGCGAGCCGGGCCGGAATGCACCATCATCTCGGGTGCAACTGCCGAGCGCTTGACAACACAGCCATTTTCTGCAATGTTGCCCCACAGAACTGCGATACCGCCGGTCTCGGAGTACGGGTGATCGATCGGACGGATGACCTCGGGATTCTTATTGGTCACGCCTTCCAGATTCTCGCCAACCGTCTTGCCGGTCGCAGTGATGAGCGACAGGTCAAGCAGGTCGCGACGGGTCAGCTCGTGCATGACAGCCGGGATGCCGCCTGCCATGTACAGCTCTTCGATGTGGTGCGGGCCTGCCGGTGCCAGATGGCACAAATTGGGTACCTTGGACGACAGTTCGTTGAGTAGCTTGAGGTCAAGATCCACGCCAGCCTCGTGTGCGATTGCCAGCAGGTGCAGAACGGTGTTGGTCGAGCAGCCGAGCGCCATCTCACAGGTCAGTGCGTTGCGGAATGCCTTCGGGGTCAGGATATCGCGGGGCTTGATGTCTTTTTCGAGCAGCTCCATGATCTTCATACCGGCATGCTTTGCCAGATGGATACGTGCTGCATGGACAGCCGGAATGGTGCCGTTACCCGGCAGCGCCATACCGATGGCCTCGGACAGGCAGTTCATCGAGTTTGCGGTGTACATACCCGAGCAGGAACCGCAGCCCGGGCACGAGCCGCACTCGCACTCCATGAGCTGTTCCTCGGTGACCAGACCGGCCTTGTATGCGCCGACGGTCTCGAAGGTCTTGGACAGTGAGATCTCCTCACCGCCGAAGTGACCGGCCAGCATGGAGCCGCCCGATACCAGAATGGACGGAATGTTCAGGCGAGCCGCTGCCATGAGCATGCCGGGTACGATCTTGTCACAGTTTGGGATGAGCACCAGCGCGTCCATCTGGTGTGCCTGTGCCAGCGTCTCAACCGAGTCCGCGATCAGCTCACGGGACGGCAGCGAGTACTTCATGCCGATGTGACCCATTGCAATGCCGTCGCATACGCCGATGGCCGGAACGACAACCGGCGTGCCGCCTGCCATGGATACGCCAGCCTTGACTGCGTCTGCAATCTTATCGAGGTTAATATGGCCGGGGATGATCTCGGAATAAGCCGAGACAACGCCGATAATCGGGCGGTTCATCTCCTCATCGGTCATACCGCAGGCACGCAGCAGCGAGCGGTTGGGCATACGCGCAGCGCCCGCGGTGATATTATCACTTCTCTTAGACAAAGGGATTCCCTCCTTTAAGTTTATACGGAAAAGGGGGACGGGCGGCACAGCCGTCCGTCCCCCGGTGCACGATCTATGAAAATTACTTCTTCATCCAGCTCATCATGCCGCGCAGCTTCTTGCCGGTCTCCTCGAGCAGGGTCTCGGACTCGAGCTGACGGGTTGCCAAGAACTTCGCACGACCGCCGGCCTTGTTCTCCTGAATCCACTCGGAAGCGAAGGTACCATCCTGGATCTCGCGCAGGATCTTCTTCATCTCCTTGCGGGTCTCCTCGGTGATGATGCGCTTACCGGTGCGGTAATCGCCATACTCAGCGGTATCGGAGATCGAGTAACGCATCTTAGCGAAGCCGCCCTCGTTGACCGAGTCGATGATGAGCTTCATCTCGTGGATGCACTGGAAGTATGCGTGCTCCGGATCGTAGCCGGCGTCAGCC
>CAUEJN010000169.1 GCA_959018045.1 uncultured Butyricicoccus sp.
ATCTTTCATCGAGCCATCTTCTTACCATACGTGACTGTTTGATTCTTTCATGCTCGACCCATCACACGATCATATTCCATATATCAAAATCCCCTATGAATCATCCCGACAGACATGCTGTCCTCTCTCACAAATCTTACTTGGTCAATGCCGGATACGGACGATGATCCAGCAGCGCACGTTCTACGCTCCAGTAGAATGCCTCTTCGCCCAGCAGTTCAATTACACCTGCGCGCTCAAACATATTGCGCGATGCCGCAGGCAGGCCGCAAATCGCAATGTCCATGCCCTTTTCCTTCAGTTCGGTCAGAATACTCAGCAGCGTCTGTACCGCAGAGACGTCTACCGACGAAACACCGCGCATGGAGAACATGACCGTGTCGCAGCCTTCTATCTTACCGGGCAGTTCCTCCAGCACACTGATATTAGCAAACAGCAGCGGTCCGGTGATATACGCGACCATCGCATTCTTGTATCGCTCCTTGAGCGTTTCATCCTCGCAGCCCAGTCGATTCATGTCGACGCGCTCATAATTGATTTCCAGCTTGCTCAGACGAACGAGCATCAGAATGAGCGACAGGCCGACACCGACAATGATTGCAACTGTCAGGTCAAACAGGATGGTAAAGATCATGGTGACGACAAACTTGGCAATCGCACCCTTAAACTTATGTCCAAAGAAGTACTTGATCGCATGCCATTCATTCATACGCCATGCAGTTACCATCAACACACCAGCAAGGCCGGACAGCGGTACATATTTGATGATGGGTGCCAACACCAGCATCATAACCAGCAGACCCAGCGCATGGAATACACCGGTCAGACGGGTGACCGCACCCGACTTGACCGCAACCGAGGTACGTGCCAGTGCAGCCGTTGCCGGAATACCACCAAAGAACGGCAAAACAATGTTGCCGACGCCCTGCGCGAACAGTTCCTGGTCATTGTTGAGCTTCACACCGGTCGCACGTCCGGCAGATGCACCGCACAACAGACTCTCCAGCATGTTCAGAATGGCAATGGAGAACGCGGGCGCGATCAGCGCGGGCATGGATGCCAGATCGATCTTGGAAAAGCTCAGACGATCTTCCAGAAGCAGGCTCTGCGGAATCTCACCTACGGTTGCAACGTCCAGCTTGAACACCAGTGTGGCTGCTGTGGTGATGATAATACCGATCAGCGATGCCGGAACGACTGCATTCCACTTTTTGGGGAAGAATACCATCAAAAGCACCACAAAAAGTGCAACCAGTACGGTGGTCAAGTCCGGGTGAAAGCCCAGAGCCTTGTAGCTGAGCAGCTTGGCAATCGCGGTCGCACCTTCCGAGTGCGTACCGAAGAAATTGTCAATCTGACCAAGCGCAATGACAACCGCAATACCCGAGGTAAATCCAGTAATAACCGGCGACGGCACAAACGACGTCAGTTCACCCAGATGCAGGATGCCCGCGATGACCAGAATGATGCCGCTCATCAGTCCAGCAACGAACACGCCCTGCATGCCATGCGTCGCAATCAGCGAACCCAGAATGGCCGCCATCGCACCGGTCGGACCCGAGATCTGATAGTAACCGCCGGTCAGCAGCGACATGACAATGCCTGCAACAATCGCGGTTACAAGACCAGCCGCCGCCGTTGCACCTGCCGACACACCAAACGCAAGCGCAAGCGGCAGTGCAACCGCCGCAACGGTCACACCAGCCATCAGATCTTTGGTGAGCTTTTGGGCATTATATCCCCGAAACTCCACTGCGAGACTGCTTATAAAGTTTTTTCCCATGTTTATCCCCTTTTTTAATTTTGTCACGTGGTAAATAAAATTATATCAGGTTCTGAGGGTTAATCAAGGGCTTTTGTCGTATATCCGACTCAGATTCGTAATTTTCTTCGGAGTGCACAAATTCATGCCGTCTGTCCCGTAAAAAATAGCACGCGATTCCGAGCGGTCATTCTCAGAAACGCGTACCGATATGGTTGTTCTTTTGTGATTTGTTATCTGTCTTGGCTGCTCTCATATAGCCTGAGCAGACAGCGCTTTCGGTACTTGAGCTCGGCATATTTCATAACCTTGCGGCAGCAGACCGGATTAAACAGTCCGCCAAGTACGCCCACAAGCGGCAATCCCTGCACGGCTTTCGCGAGCACTAGATCGTCGGAAAAAGCGTGTGCGGTACGTGTCAGCTGGTCGGTCACATCTACCGTTTGTCCGGCAATGAACGCGTCCACCGCACAGTTGCACGTTTCCCACGCTTCGCCTTTCTGTACGGAAGCTTCCATCAACAGCAAAATAAAGTCCCGCTCGCTTGCCGTCCGATAATCAAACCCATAATGCAGTGCAATTTTGTACACGCCTTGCAGCAGTACACCGACAAACAGCACAATGTCCGGCAATCCGATTCCCAGAACACCCAGTCCAATTCCTTCCGCGCTCGTCGTAAGCACCCCCTGCATCTGCGTGCGCGATGCCTGTCTGCGCAGTTCTTTCAAAACCTTGCGGTCTGCCTGTAGCTGAAACGCAAAGTCATGCACCTCATAACCATTTCGGATAGATTGCGCGTCATACGTTTTTTCAATCCAGTCGGTGCCCTTGTCAAAAATCACTTCAAACGCCTTACAAAACGCCTTTTCCAAATTAGAATAGACCTTTTCTGGCACTTTGCCTTGCAAATTCGTCTTCCACTGCGGCGTTTTTTGCCGCATCGCGGCCTTATGCAGTGCTTGTTCCTGCCGTGCCACAATATTCAGTTCCTTTTGAATCGAAGCCTGATGCTTTGGAATTCCCATCTCTGCTTCACCTCAGTTCTGCAATGGTATCCTGTTTTCCTCAGTATAACACGCCCCAAATCAAACGAAAATATCACCCCTTTTGAATTTGTCCGAGGACCATTCCTACTCCTTAGCGTATAGCCGTCTTTTTCGGTCCCATCCCCA
>CAUEJN010000170.1 GCA_959018045.1 uncultured Butyricicoccus sp.
GGTGGAGAGACGCGCTGACGACCGGTCTGTTTGTCATGGGACTGGACAAGGGTCTGGAATTCTGCGCAGAACACGACATCAAGGCGGTCTTTATCACCTCTGACAAGCGCATCATTCCGACCGAGAACGTATTGCCGCAGTATACCTTTATGGGCGAGGAAGCAGGGTACATTGATGCAAGGTAAATTGCGCTGGGGCGACTTTGTGATTTGTGCGGTCGTGCTGGTATTGGCGGGACTCATCACCTTGCCCTTCCTCTTTCAGCCCTCGGACAGCCTGACCTGTGAGATCAAACAGGGAGATACGGTGGTCAAGACCATACGCTTGGCCGACGGCTATCAGGACACCATCACGCTGACAGCGGGAGATATCACGAACGTCATCGAGGTGGACGGCAAGAGCGTGCGCTTTGCCTCGTCCAACTGTCCCGATCAGGTGTGCGTTCACACCGGCACGCTCACCCGTGCCGGTCAGATGGCGGTCTGTCTGCCTACCCGCGTGGTCGTGCGTCTGATCGGTGAAGATACGACCGTAGACGCGGTGGCACGATGAGAGGGGGCAGGGATAAATGAAGACAAGCAAACGGGTCGCACTGTGCGGTCTGCTGGTCGCAGCAGCACTGGTGCTGTCCCTTGTGGAGCACATGTTTCCCTTACAGGCCGCCGTGCCCATTCCGGGCATCAAACTGGGTCTTGCGAACGTCGTGACACTCTTTGCCCTGACGCGCCTGCGGCTGCGTGAGACGGTCGCGGTCGTTGTGGTGCGCGTTATTCTGTCCTCGGTGTTTATGGGCAGCGTCACCGCGTTGCTGTTCTCGCTCTTCGGCGGCCTGCTGTCCATGCTGGTCATGCGCGTGCTGCTGTACGGTCTGGGATGGTGTTTTTCCGTTCCGGGGATCTCGATTGCGGGCGCGGCTGCACATAATATCGGTCAGATCGGCGCGGCCATTCTCGTGCTGGGCACGGTCGACGTGGTAGGCTATCTGCCCTTCCTGCTCGTGCTGTCCATCCCGATGGGTTTTGCAACCGGTCTGGTCTGTGCGGCGGTGCTCGGTCACCTCAAAAAGATAAATATGGAAATCTAACCGAACTTTTCCGGTCTCGCATCCGGTTAATGCGCGTACAAAGCACACATACTAGCGCAAAAAGGAAGGAGCGAGATTTGATGAAAAAGCGTATGTTATCTTCTGTCCTGCTGGCGCTGGCGCTCACATCGCTGCTGGCCGGCTGCGGCAATCAAAACAAGACCAAGCCAGATAACAATATGACCGACCAGACCACGCAGAACGATGCGGCACAGAATAACGATACCACCGACCTGCCCAACGCGCCCGACAACGGCTCAAACGTGCAGGGGGATAAAAATATGGTCGGTGACAATCAGACACCGAGCGACGGCTCGGTGACCCAGGACGCCAAGGATATGGCGGACAACGCGGGTGATATGGTTGGCGACGCGGCCAAGGATGCCGGAAACGCAGTGAAAAACGCGACCGACTCCACGACCGGAAAAAAGTAAAAAGAGAAGCGGGGTGCAATCCGGTTTTCGGACTGCATCCCGCTTTTGTGATGCGCAAAAATTATTTCTTGTTGAACAGCTCGTAGCCGCCCTGCTTCTTGCTGTAAATGTCGTAGCCGCCCTTCTTGAGCGCCTTGAGCAGACGGTTTGCGTGCTCATCGCCGCTGACTTCGCAGACGACCTCGATGATGGCCTCGTCGATGTCCAGATCGGCAGCAACGCGGTCATGGTTAAACAGGATGACGTTTGCATTCTGCTCGGCCACGATGTGTGCGAAGTTCTCCAGTGCGCCCGGAACGTCAGGCATGATGGTCGAGAACTTGATATGACGGTGACGGGTGACCAGACCCTTTTCGACAACCTTGTGGATAAAGGATACGTCGATATTGCCGCCCGACATGACACAGACAACCTTCTTGCCCTTGATATCCACCTTCTGACCCAGGACAGCAGCAAGGGAAGCGGCCCCTGCGGGCTCGACGACCTGCTTGGTGCGCTCGAGCAGCATGAGGATGGTAGACGCGATCTCTGCATCGGACACGGTGACCATCTGATCGACATACTGGTTGATGTACTGCATGGTCAGATCGCCCGGTTCCTTGACTGCGATACCGTCAGCAATGGTGTGTGCGGTTGCAGTCGGACGGATGCTGTCCTGATGGAAGGAGTCCGCGATCGCAGACGCGCCCTCAGCCTGCACGCCGATGACCTGAATGCGGGGGTTAATCTGCTTGACGCAGGCTGCAACACCCGAAATCAGTCCGCCGCCGCCGGCAGGAACAAAAATCATGTCAACCGTGGGCAGATCGCTCAGGATTTCCAGACCAATCGTACCCTGACCGGCCATAACATCCTCGTCGTTGAACGGATGGATGAGCTCTGCGCCGGTCTGCTCAATGATCTCGCAGGCCTTCTGGTAGGTCTCGTCATAGACCGAGCCGTGCAGCACGACCTTGGCACCGTAACCCTCGGTTGCTGCAACCTTGGCGATGGGTGCCGAGCGGGGCATGACGATGGTTGCCGGAACGCCGACCGAAGCAGCAGCGAAGGCAACGCCCTGTGCGTGGTTGCCGGCTGAGGAGGCGACGACCGCTTTGAGGTTGCCCTCCATGTAACGCTTCATAATCTTGTTGTACGCACCGCGTACCTTAAAAGAACCGGTTTTTTGCTGATTTTCATATTTCAGATAAACTTCCGCGCCGGTCATCGCGGAAAAGGTGCAGGACGTGCTCAGAGGAATGGTGTGGATGACATTCTTCAGGCGGGCCGCTGCTTCCTGGAAGTCATTGACTGTCAGCATATTGATTTCCCTGCTTTCCGAAAAAGGTTGATTATATTTTTACAGTTTAGCATGGTGTCTTGCGAATTGCAATACGTCTA
>CAUEJN010000171.1 GCA_959018045.1 uncultured Butyricicoccus sp.
TCTGGCTGGTCTGCGCTGGAACAAGGTCATCATCTGTACCGATGCCGACGTGGATGGTTTCCAGATCCGCACACTCATTCTGACCATGATCGATCGCCTCATGCCGACGCTCATCGAGCAGGGCTTCGTCTACATTGCAGAGTCTCCGCTCTACGAGATTACCTGCAAGGACAAGACCTATTTTGCCTTTGACGACGCCGAAAAGGCGGTCATCCTCAAAAAGCTGGCAGGCAAGAAGGTCAACATCCAGCGCTCTAAGGGTCTGGGTGAAAACGAGGCCGACATGATGTGGGAGACCACCATGAACCCGGCATCCCGCAGACTGATTCGCATTACCCCTGAGGATGCGCAGGCGACCGCAGACATGTTTGAGTTGCTGCTGGGCGATAACCTGTCGGGACGTAAGGAGTACATCGCGGAAAACGGTGCACAGTACCTGGATTTCGCGGATATCTCTTAATTCCTGTGTATGAACTGCCGCGCTTGCGGCAGTTTTTTCCCCAATTTGCACCATGCGCCGCAGCCGGAAACGGCATGCGGCAGCTATGATAGAACAAGGAGGCCCGTTTTTCGTGGCGAAAAAGAAAGAAATCACCCAGAAACGCCCGGTGGAACCGCCGCTCGAACCGACGTTGCAGCCCATAACCGAGACGCTGCGCACAAACTACATGCCTTATGCCATGAGCGTTATCGTGTCGCGTGCCATCCCGGAGATCGACGGCTTTAAGCCCTCCCACCGCAAGCTGCTCTATACCATGTATAAAAAAGGTCTGCTGACCGGAAACCGCACCAAGTCGGCCAACATCGTCGGTGAGACCATGAAGTTAAACCCGCACGGCGACGCGGCCATCTATGAGACCATGGTGCGTCTGACCCGCGGTAATGAGTCGCTTCTGACACCGTTTGTCGACTCCAAGGGTAACTTTGGCAAGGTGTACTCGCGCGATATGGCATACGCTGCACCGCGTTACACTGAGGCCAAGCTGGACGCATTCTGCATCGAGCTGTTCCGGGATATTGACTGCGATGCGGTTGATATGATCGACAACTACGACGGAACCATGAAGGAGCCGGCCTTACTGCCGACCACCTTCCCGAATATTCTGGTTTCGGCCAATACCGGTATCGCAGTCGGTATGGCATCGTCGTTCTGCGGTTTTAACCTGCACGAGGTGTGCCGTACGGCGATTGCCTGCATCAAAGACCCCGAGCACGACATTATGACCACCTTGCCCGCACCCGATTTCCCGACCGGCGGTGAAATTATCCTGGACGAGACCGAGATGCGCAAGATCTACGAGACCGGACGCGGCTCGTTCAAGGTGCGCGGCAAGTGGCAGTATTTGAAGAAAGAGAATCTCATCGAGATCACCGAGATTCCGTATACGACCACCATCGAGGCCATCATTGACAAGGTAGCAGAGCTGGTCAAGGTGGGTAAAATTCGAGAAATCTCCGATATTCGAGATGAGTCCGACCTGAGCGGTCTCAAGATTGCCATTGACTTAAAGCGCGGTACCGACCCGGACAAGCTTATGGATCGCTTGTTCCGTCTGACTCCGCTGATGGACTCGTGCTCGTGCAACTTTAACGTGCTCATCGAGGGCATGCCCCGCGTGCTGGGCGTACGCGCTTTGCTCGACGAGTGGACGGCATGGCGTGCAGGCTGTGTCCGCCGCCGCGTGTACTTTGACCTGAACCGAAAGAAGAATAAGCTGCACCTGCTCGAAGGTCTGAAAAAGATTCTGCTTGATATCGACCGCGCCATTCAGATTATCCGCGAGACCGAGGAGGACGCAGAGGTTATTCCCAACCTGATGATCGGCTTCGGGATTGATGAAGCGCAGGCCGAGTTTATTGCAGAGATCAAGCTGCGTCACATCAACAAGGAATATATCTTAAAGCGCACGCAGGAGACCGAGGCACTGGCGGCTGAGATTCAGAAGCTGGAGAGTATCGTGGGCAGCCCGGCTAAGATTCGCAATATTATTGTCAAGGAACTGGAAGCGGTTATCAAGAAGTATCCTGCACCGCGCCATTCCGAGATTGTCAGCGCGGGTGCGGTCAAGTCCTTCGACGAGACCGACCACATCGAGGATTATCCGGTACTTGTCTTTATGACGCGTGACGGCTACTTCAAGAAGATCACGCCGGCTTCGTGGCGTATGTCGGCCGAGCACAAGCTCAAGGACGGCGACGCGGTCATCTGGGAGACCGAGACCACCAACAAGACCGAGATTATGTTCCTGACCAATAAGCAGCAGGCGTATAAGGCGCGTCTGCATGATTTCGAAGACTGCAAGGCATCGGTACTCGGTGATTACCTGCCCGCAAAGCTGGGCATGGACGAGGGTGAGACGCCGGTCTTTGCACTCCTGCCGGGTGATTACAAGAACAGCATGGTGATTGTGTTTGAAAACGGTAAGGCCGCAAGATTCTCGCTCGAGAGCTTTGAGACCAAGACCAATCGCCGCCGTCTGACCGGTGCATACTCGGATAAGTCGCCCGCTGTGGCGTTCTTCTATCCGGTGGACGAGGAGACCGAGCTGACGTTGTTCTCGACGGCAAACCGCGCAATGACCATGCGAGCGGGTATGCTGGATATCAAGGCAACGCGTTCGACCCAGGGCGTTCAGGTCATGGTACTGCGTGCAAAGCATACGATCACCCGCGCTGTGCGCACCGAAGAGGCTGGTCTGAGCGATCCCAAGCGGTATTTGTCCCGCAGTATCCCGTCGATCGGTGCGATTTTGAAGGATGAGGATTTGCCCAATCCGCAGATCACACTGTAAGGAAAAATCCCGCCCTCAGGCGAATAAAGCTTTCGCCAGCCTTTCTCGAAAGGCTGCGGGTTCTCAGGGCAGCGCCCTGAGTCGCATCCCGCAGGATGCGAAA
>CAUEJN010000172.1 GCA_959018045.1 uncultured Butyricicoccus sp.
GAGAGTTTCGCCGTCTGCGGACGGCGACTTGAGGCTCTGCCTCAAGACTCCGCAAACCTTTGAAAAGGTTTGATCGAAACTTCAATGAGGGGGGCGGTGGTTTACTTTATAATCTTGCGCGCTTCCATGTAATAACGCTTCTCCTGTGCTTCACCCATCGAGAAGGTCTTACGCGGCAGGACGCCATCCAGAATGACACCGCGGAACAGGTCTTCCTTAGCCGGATCGGGCAGCAGGAAGCCCATGTTACGTGCATCCTGAGACAGTTCACGGACAACGTCTGCGCCGTGGATGTAATCGATATGCGATTTGGGGTTCTTCGCCAGGAAATCATCCAGAAAGTTTTGCAGGGTTGCGACCGGCAGAGCCCAAGGCGAGTCGACGATGCACAGGGTAACCTGCTCGCCGTGGAACATGCACGGGAAGGACTGGACGTTGGTGCTCGGTGCGCTCTTGGGCTCGCCGCAGTAGGCCATGCCGCCGTGCAGACGGAAGAAATCGTCCGCAGCCTGGAAGACCTCGCGCGGGTGGATGTGGAACAGGACTCGATGGATGCCCTCGATTTCCAAGCTGTCGTCGTGGATGTTGACAACCTCAGCCAGTACAAAGCGAGCAGGATGATCCTGACGCTCTTCCTCGGACAGAGCCTGCTTGATGCGCTCCCAGTTTGCCTTTGCGGTCGCCATCGAGTGGTTGCCGTCGCCGACAGCGTAGGGCAGAACGGCGTGCTCGCCGGTCAGGCCATACTTCTTGTTGAAGGTTTCGGGATCGGCAAGACCGTTCAGACGCTCGATCAGTGCAGCAGTCTCCTTGCCTTCGGGCACAAACCAGCCGGACAGATGGCCGCCGTCCAGCATAAGATCGGTGTCGTATGCCTTGCGGAATGCGTCCTTGTCGGCAAACAGCGGCTCAATGACCTTGTGGTCGGGGTCGTCGATCAGCAGCATGATGTGCGGCAGCTCGAGCGATGCACCCTCACGGACAGCCAGACGGGGCGGAATGCGCTCGACGACCGTCTTTTCGGTCGGACGGATGAGCGACTGGGAACCAGCCTGATAGTCGTACGCCTCCAGATCGAAGGACAGGACAACGCCGCGGCGTGTGCCCGACTTGGTGGTGCGCTCGACCAGCATCATGCCCGGTTCGTACTCGGTCAGCGTGCCGTCCTGCTGATAGCGCTGCATGGCATCCTGAATCTTTGCCGTGCGCTCCTTGATGTCGGGCTGTTCGAGATAGACTTCGGGCAGCGTCAGGCGCAGGGTGGAGGGCGCATCACCGACGATGGTGTCGGCATTGTTCCAGTAATCGGGCTGGGATGTGTATTGGTCACACGCGATAACCGCCCACTTGGACAGGTCGATTCCTTCGCGCGGCATCAGCAATTTTGGCAGCCGGATGGGTGTATACATAAGAAAAAACCTCCAGTATGGGAATTGGCGGCGCACGCCGCCCGGTCTTCTCGGAAGAAAACCGGAAATTGTTACCTCCATTTTAACAGGATAGCGCGATAAAAGCAATGGAAAGCGGGAAAAGTTCTGGTGGGGAAGGGCTGGTTTGACGGCGGCGGCTGGGCATGTTAAAATAATGTCGAAGCAAGAGGGAATGGAGAGGAAAAAAGGAGGGGAAAGCATGACGATTGCGGAGATCGCTGCCCGTGCGGGCGTTTCCAAGACCGCTGTGTCGCGCTATCTCAACAACGGATATGTGAGCGCAGAAAAGCGGGAAGCCATTCGTCGCGTGATCGAGGAGACCGGTTATGTGCCGTCTAGACAAGCGCAGATGCTGCGCACCGGACAGAGCGGTCTGATTGGTGTCATTCTGCCGCGTATCAACTCGGAGTCGATCGGACGCATCGTGCGCGGTGTTTCGCGTGTACTGGGTGATAGCCGCTTCCAATTATTGTTGGCCAACACAGACAACCACGCAGAAAAAGAACTGGAATATCTGGAAGTATTCCGCAAAGGACGCGTGGACGGTATTTTGCTGGTTGCGACCATGCTCACACCGGCACACCGCAAAGCCATTCGGGAATGTCAGGTGCCTGTCGTGGTTGAGGGACAGTGCCTGTCGGACGCTTCCTGTGTCTATCACGACGATCAGGGCGCAGCGCGCGCACTGACCACCGAACTCATTGAAGCGGGCTGCCGCAAGATTGCCTATTTCGGTGTCACGACGCGCGATAAGGCGGCCGGTCTGGCACGTCGGCATGGTTTTCTGGAAGCGCTCGCAGAGGCTGAGATTCCGGCAGACGATGCACTGATGCAGACCTGTGACTTCTCGGTCGAAAGCGGCACCGAGGCGTGCCGGAGTCTCTTGCAGAATGGAACTGCATTTGACGGCATTTTTTGCGCAACCGATTCCATAGCGGTTGGTGCGATGGAAGCTCTGCATGAGGCGGGAATCAAGATGCCGGACGAGGTTAAGGTCGTAGGTGTGGGTCACGCACGGATCTCCGGACTGGTTCGTCCAAAATTGACAACTGCACACTATTTTTATGAAAAAAGCGGTGAAGAAGCGGCGAGAATCCTGCTGGAGATCATCCGCGATGGCGTTGATATGCACCAGCAGATCAAGCTTGGATACGAAATCGTGCGCAGAGAGAGCACCGGTCACTAAAATAACAAAAGAAATATCGGCTGCATTCCTGTAAAATGGGATGCAGCCGTCTTTTTTGCATTTTTCACAAAGAGGTGTGTGCTAAATTGCGCGATTTGCCCGTGAAACCGTCAAAGTGCGCAAAGTGACCGGGTAAAGTTTGGAAGATATGTCCCATTTGCAGAAGGGGACAGAAGTGCTATGATCATTGCATAAGATGTGGACTCGATTCCGTATTAAAGGGTGAAAGAAAGTTGAAAACTTGAAAGGAGTGGCACGATGGATTAC
>CAUEJN010000173.1 GCA_959018045.1 uncultured Butyricicoccus sp.
CTCCTCTTCCATGAGGGTCAATCCCCGTCGGGTCTCGGTATCTGCCGGCAAGTACGAGGTGATGTCGTTATTGACATGCACCTTACTGACCGAGGCTGCGCAGAACAGAACTGCTGCCAGAAAAACCAGATAGAAGGCTTTGCGCTTATCGACGATAAACCGTGCGAGTTTGAGCATAAAGTCTTCGGATTTGTGTTCTTCAGACATGTGCGTCCAACCTTTCCCGGGGAAAAAGCAGACTTCTCCCCGCTGTATTTTTGATACAACTCTATGATACGCGCACGCACAACAAAGGGCAAGCCGTCACCCCGTGACAGCCTGCCCACCCTGTTACCTTTTGGGACAAATTCGCAAAATTGTCTCAATCCTCAAATGACAAATCCACCCGTCACGCCCAAAATCTGGCCGGTGACGAACGCTGCGTCCTCCGAACACAGATAGCGAATGGTGCGTGCGACCTCGTCCGCCCGTCCCAAGCGTCCGAGATCGGTCTCCTCTGCCAGCCCGCGCAGTGTGTCCGCGTCGTGCATTGCGTTCATCTCGGTATCAATGACACCGGGTGCAACGCAGTTAACCCGAATGCCAGACAATCCAAGCTCGTGTGCAAGTGACTTGGTCAGGCCAATGAGTCCCGCCTTGGAGGCTGCGTAATGGCTCTCGCACGATGCCCCGGCAACGCCCCACACCGAAGAAACGGTCACGATTGCGCCGTCCTTATCATGCACCAGATCGGGCAGCGCGGCCTGAATGGTATAAAAAACACTGCGCAGATTACCATTCATCACATAATCCCAGTCGACGTCAGTCAGGTCGCAGAACATCTTTTGCTGCGCCACGCCTGCGTTGCACACCACAGCACCCACCGGTCCCAGTGCTTCATGGATGCTGTCCATGCATTTCCGCACGTCTTCCCGCTTCGTCACGTCCGCCTGAATGGCCAGTGCACCGGTCTCCGCTACCAGCGCCTCGGCCTGTTCGGTGCGGCTGCGATAGCAGAACGCGACCTTCCAACCATCCTGTGTAAAGACCCGGACAGCCGCGGCGCCAATACCTCGTGAACCGCCGGTGATCCACACGGTTTTTCTCATGTTTATTCCTCCTGTTCCAAAAAAAGACGGACAGGTTTGCCCTGTCCGTCGGTATTCCACTTTGCTTCGGCTTAGATCGCAACCGTGGTCTGTGCCTCAAACAGGCACTGATTGAGATCCTTGGTCTGGCTGAGCGCTTCCTCGATATCAATATCGATGACGCTGCCGCTTCTCAGAGCAACGACGCGCTTGCTCTTGCCTTCTTCCAGCGCGATCACTGCGGCATAGCCCATACGGGTACCCATCACACGATCCTGCGAGGTCGGAGAACCGCCGCGCTGGATATGGCCGAGAATGGTCAGACGGGTATCGATACCGGTCGCTTCATGAATGCGGTCAGCAACAACCTGTGCTGAGCCGTAACCCTCTGCGACGATGATAATATGATGGTTTCTGCCCTTGATACGGCCCATGCGCATTTTCTCGATGACATCGGTTTCAAAATCGATCTCACGCTCGGGCAGCAGAATCGCAGTTGCACCGCAGGCACAGCCTACATTCAGTGCCAGATGGCCAGCATGGCGACCCATAACCTCTACAACCGAGCAGCGCTCATGCGACTGCATGGTATCACGCAGCTTATCGATACAGTCCAGCGCAGTATTGCACGCGGTATCAAAGCCGATGGTATACTCCGAGCAGCCGATGTCGTTATCGATCGTACCCGGAATCCCGATGCACGGTACACCCAGACGGGACAGCGCCAGCGCGCCACGGAACGTACCGTCACCACCGACACAGATCAGACCGTCAATGCCCAGATACTTACAGGTGTCGGCTGCCTTCTGCAGGCCTTCCTCGGTCAGCATCTCCTTACAGCGTGCGGTATACAGCATGGTACCACCCTTGCGGCTGATGCCATCGACAGAGCGTGCTGCAAGCTCAATGATATCACCGTTAATCAGTCCGCTGTAACCGCGGCGAATACCCAAAACGGAAATTCCATGTGCAGCTGCGGTACGAACGACTGCACGGATGACGGCATTCATGCCGGGTGCGTCACCGCCGCTGGTCAGCACGCCAATTCTTCGGATCGGTTTCTGTTCCATAACTACGCCTCCTGAAAAGGATCTTAATTCTTGATATTTGCTATTCTTCCCTCACCCTGCGGCCAGTAAAAAAAGCCGCAGATTTATATATATTATAGCAGTTTTCATATCAAAGTACAAGACACTTCCCTCAGATGTTATGTCAATGTGCGCGTATTGTGGACATCGTTACCTTTTTGTGCGTCTACGAAGTTTTTCAAAACCCATATATAATACCACAGAATTGCAGCCGCCAAAAGCAGACACAGCAGTCGCTTGAACCAGCTAATCTCTGTGTGAAGCAGTACAACAGACGGCGCAAACACCGAAAGTGCAACCGGCGCGGTCAGAAGGAGCAGTCCCAGCACCTGAATCCATTGTCGCGAAGAAAACTCATAAATTCTTTCTCTCATGGGTTGGGTTACTTCAAAATGACATTTTCATTGCCCAGCAAAAAGCGCAAATTCTGCATGAGCTGCAAATTGCCGGCGCACCACAGGCTGCGCGGTGCAAGGAGCGGTTTCCCGCCCGAAGTGAGGCACAGGACGACCGGAATCTCACCCGGCTGCCTGGCCAAAAATCGTTTGACCTGTTCAAACTGCTCACCCGACAGTTCGGGCAGACGCAGATACAGGCGCTGACCAGCCTTTGCCAAGGCCTGCTGACAGGTCAGGGTCCGCTTTTTCTCCAGTTCCTTGGATTCGAGTGCGCTTACGTTCTCCTCGCTCAGCGGCCCTTTTC
>CAUEJN010000174.1 GCA_959018045.1 uncultured Butyricicoccus sp.
ATAACGGCGCATTGGCCAGTGGGGCGACGCGCCACACCACTATTCCTGCCGCCGTCGGGGGTGAGGTGGGGGCTGCCAATACGACAATCGACAGCTATATGGATTACGCCATCCCGCTGGGTAAGGACGACGACGGAGAACCAAAGTACATCGTATATTTCTTTGACGATAAGCGCGAGACGAGAGATCTGTCGTGGAATTTCTTTGGCATCGTGGTCAAGGCAATGACGTTCGGTCTGCTGGTCGCGGTCTTGCTGAGTTTTTTGCTGTCCAAGACCATTACCACACCCATCGAAAACATCCGTACCCGCGCCCAGATGGTTGCGGCAGGTGATTTCAGTCATCGACTGGATATCCAGTCCAACGACGAGATTGGTGAACTGACTGCAACCTTTAACCACATGGCCGACCGCCTGCATGACACCCTAGAAGAAATTCAGGGCGAGCGTGATAAGCTGGGCACCATCTTTCTGCACATGACTGATGGCGTTACCGCATTCAATGCGGAGGGTAAGCTCATCCACATGAATCCGACTGCGGAAAACCTGCTGGGTGCAACCTTTCAGGAGAATGCACATTTTAACGATGTCTTTGAGGGCATCGACGCCCCGACACCGATCGCAGCAGGGGAACAGGGCTTTGTGCAGATGGAGCTCGAGCGCATGGGACGCACACTGTCGGTGCTGTTCGCGCCTTACGGTGAGAATGAGCGCGGCATCATTGCGGTGATTCACGATATCACCGAACAGCGCAAGCTGGACGAGGCACGCCGGGAGTTCATCGCAAACGTCTCGCATGAACTGCGCACACCGTTGACGAATGTTAAGAGTTACACCGAAACCCTGATCGACGCGGCAGGCGAACTGCCGACCGATACCGAGGTCAAGTTCCTGTCGGTTATCGCGGGCGAGACCGACCGCATGACGCGTATCGTTAAGGACTTGCTCACGCTGTCAAAGCTCGATTGCGGTAAGATGGACTTGCATTTTCATCGCTTCTCCATGCAGCACATGGTCGAGAGCGTTTATAATGCCATGGTGCTCGAGGCTGGAAACAACGGTCTGGAGCTTACGCTCAACATACAGGGCAAAATGCCCGACATGAACGGTGACCGCGAGCGACTGGAACAGGTTGTCATCAATATCCTGTCCAACGCGGTCAAGTATACACCGTCCGGCGGGCACATTGCGCTGTCTGCCGCACGACGGGACGAGGGTCATGTGATGATTCGGGTCAAGGACGATGGTATGGGTATTCCCAAGGATGATATTCCACGCCTGTTCGAGCGTTTTTACCGAGTCGATAAGGCGCGTTCGCGTGCCAAGGGCGGCAGCGGACTGGGACTTGCCATCGCTAAGGAGATGGTCGAGGCACACCGCGGCACGATCTATCTGGAATCGCAGCTGGATGAAGGCACGACCGTAACGGTTGTTCTGCCGACCAATCTGCCCGCCGATCAGGACGGTATGGTCTAAGTATCTATGAAACATCTCAATCCGAAACTGAAGAATCGGCTTAAAAACGCAGCATTGTTTGTGCTGACGCTTTTGCTGGTCGTACTGACGGCGCTGAGCTGGCTGGGCGACCTCAATCTGGGCGACCTGCCGGCAGATTCTTGGCTGGGACGCATGTACATTAGCCTCAGCTATGGCGAAGCAGGCGGCTTTACCTTGCGATCGGGAGAATTTCCGGCGGCTCGTCCGGTGGAAATTGCCGTACAAACCGAAACCGGCATGAAAGGTGCCCAGTACAATGAAAACGCGGTCAGCGGATTTCTGTCGGTACTCGAGCAGCCGATCGGCGCAGCGCTGAGCGCGGCGACCGATTTTGAGTTGGCAGAGGAAAGTGAACTGATCGAAGCGCTGGGCAAGCCGGGCGCGTTTGTGCGGTATCATTGCGCACTGCCGCTCTCGCTCATTGCGAGCTGGATGGGCGGAAGCTATCATGCTTCCAGCGACCCGAATGCACAGTCTCTGTTTTTTGGCGCGGACGGCGTTCTGTGGGTGCGCACCGATCTGGGCAATCTGTACCGGTGTGACCTGCACGCAGCACCCGACCCGGAACTTGCAGCAGAAGTGAGCGGACAGGCCTGCACTTTTGCGGCACAGACCATGCCCGAGCAGACGGCAGTTAGGCCGGAGACCCTGTTGCTCTCAGACACACTGACCCTGCCGACCGTGACCAGTGCCCCGGTTGACATTGACATCGAGCACGCGGGAAATAGTTTGACGGTTATGCTGGAAGCGTTTGGCTACGATACCTATGTGCGCAACTATCCCGACCAGACGACCGGTATGCGCGTCTTTGTCAACAACCAGAGCACGCTGCGCGTGGGACAGGAAGGCGAGATCGTGTTCCGTGCCAATACCGCAGAAGGCGGCCTGGAAGCCTACCTCAAAAATGAGATCGGCGAGAATGGCCCGCTGACTTATCAGGTGGACTACGCACGCCGACTGCTCGAAAGCATCCTGCAATCGTTTTCGACCGATGCCTCGTTTGCGTTTGACGGTTGTACCGAGAGCGAGGACGGCAAGAGCGCACGTTTGATGTTCCGCTATTTCATCGGCAGTGTGCCGGTGGAAGGGGAAGAGGGCATTTTGGCGGTGGTTGAATATCAGGATAACGTCCTGGTTTCGGCTGAAGTGCATTTGCGCACGTTTATCCAGTCGGGCATCAGTCATACCATTCTGCCGACCAAGCAGGCGGCAGCAGCGGCGACCGGTGGGCCGTATCGATTGGCTGCGGGATACTTTGTATCGGGAACCGATCTGGTACCGCGCCGCTATTATCTCACAGATTGAGTGAAAGGGAAAACGACCTATGCAGTGGAGTCG
>CAUEJN010000175.1 GCA_959018045.1 uncultured Butyricicoccus sp.
GGAGGGGCTCGCCATGACACGTGCCGAGGTTGCGACGGTGATCAACAACATGCTGGGACGTAAACCGCACGCGCATTACATGCTGACCGAGATGACCAGATGGCCGGATAATCCGCAAAACGCATGGTATTATGAGGCCATTCAGGAGGCCACCAATTCGCATGATTATACTATGACCGATAGCCATGAAGTGTGGACGACTTTGGGGGAAAATGTGGACTGGGCTGCCGCGGAAAAGGATTGGAAAAACAGATACCGCGCAGACAGTGAAAAATGAAGCGAATACCAGAACTGCTGAGACGCATCTCACTGCGGCAATGCGGTTCTGGTTGCTGAAATAAAATTGATAGGAGGATACAATGTATGAAGAAAAGGTTTCTATGGCTGCTCTTGGCATTCAGCCTGCTCACATCACAAGTTTGCTCAATCGTTGCGTATGCAAATCTTGTGGTCGATGTGGAGACGGTTGATGTGCCCGATGTCGGTGGGGAGATTGCCCCACCAAGCGTGCCGATGACCGGTGTTGAACCGGAGACCGAAGGGGAGCACACGGAGACAAGCACAACACCCCAACCGGCAGACGGCGTGCAGCCGACAGCAGATCCTCAGCCTGAGGACGCTGCTGAGCCGGTTGAGAATGCATCTTCCAGCGAAATTTCGGTCGATCGCTATGATGCATTGATCAAAGCAATCGACCAGATTAACGCGGAAACAGATGATGCGGGAAAGAAGTATGTCATTTCGATCACCGATGACTTTGCATGCCGCTCCAAAGAAGTGAATATCAGAAAAGATATTACGATTTTGGGCAATGGACATACCCTCACCTTTGAAGATCGGGGAGACGGTTCGCTGCTGCAGTTCCAAGAGCATCTGCGTTTTTAACCGTTGGAAGCCTGTCATATAAGGAAAAAGGTGAGCTGAATATTTATGACGGTGTGACAATCACCGGCCTTCAGGGCGTTCTGGGTCAACCAGGTTCGACCATTCTTGTAGAAAACGGCGTCTTCAACATGTATGGCGGAAAAATTAGCGGAAATACGAAAGATTCGGCGATTCCGATTGCAGGAACCATTGCGCACTATAACCCTGGTGTCGCGAACATTACAGCAGAAATCAATCTGTATGGTGGAGAGATTACCGGAAACACACAGAAGTACTCGACAAGTGCATATTATGCAGGCGCTGTTATGATGATTGTAGCGGGAAATCCTGCGGGCAGTTCGGCTGCTTTTCGCATGACCGGCGGTATAATCGCGGATAATGACAGCAGCACGCGGGGCAAGGCTGGTGGTGTACACCTGTACGGTTCGGCCGTTCGCGGTACAATCTCCGGCGGACAGATTGATCGTAATACAGCCTATGAGGGCGGCGCCATCTACGTTGGGAATGGAGCAACGCTTGATATCACGGGAGGCAGCTGCACAGGCAATAAAGCGTTAGATGGTGCAGGCGTTTATATCGGTTGGGATACAAAAGTAATCTGAAAAACTACCGTATCACCGATAATGTGGCAGAAAATGATGGTATTCCGGGTAATAGCGGTGGTATTGCGATTCATTTGAGCAACTCGAATTCGGTGATCGGTTCTCCGGACGCGGGAGCCGAGCCGGTACGTATTTTTGGCAATCAGTGCGAAGGCGATGGCGGCGGATTGTATGTGTTTCAAATAAGAGGAGACAAAGAAAATATCCTCGTGCAGAACACGGAAATCACGCAGAATCAGGCGAACAGCGCAGCAGGCGTATGTATTGCAGGTACTGAAGTGACGCTGAAAAACACTGTGGTTACGCAGAATCACAGCACCAAGACCCCGGCAGGCGGTATTGCAGTGCGAGGTGCACACGATTACTTTTTCGGACCTGTTTCGCCGGATGCGCTCAAGCTTGCAGATCAGGTGACGGTTTGGGATAACAGCGCGGTCGGTGCAGACGGAACGTCCGTCCGCAGTAACGTATATTTGGCGCAGAATGATGCAAAGTACGCCGATAATGCACCGGTGAAAATTACCATTGCGGGAAAACTGGACGAAACAAGCAGAATCGGCGTGACAGAAGAGTGTGCAGAAGTAATTGGCTATGCATTGGAGCAGAATGACGCGCCTGTACCGTCGCCTAATTTTACGACGGGATTGGCTCAAGCTATACGCTTGATGCTCTGTCGCTGCACCTCTTCAAGAGCGACAATCCGTCGTGCATGGTAGATGCCAGCGAGGATAAACAGGAGGCACGACTGGTCAAAAAGACAACGCATACGATTACCTTTGATGCAAATGGCGGAGTTGTCAATCCTGCAAGCGCAGAAACCGAAGTCGACGGAACACTAGCCGTGCTGCCCACACCGACGTATGACGGATTTACGTTTGTTGGTTGGTTTACGGCACCGGAACAGGGTGTAAAGGTAGCTACAAAACATCAGTTTACACAGGACGCTACGATCTATGCACACTGGGAAGCAAAGCTGGAGACGGAAAACTTGGACAATAAAGATCCGAATGGCGGCACGTCAGAAGGTGATAAGCCTACGGGCGGCAATACCAAACCTGACCAGCCAGCAAACCCGGGTGGTGGTGCGTGCCATCCCGAAGCACCAAACACGAACCCTAAGACCGAGAAACCGAAGCCAAAGAAGGAGACTTCTGAGCCGGGGACAAGAGAGATACGCACATTGCCGATCCGAATGATACCGGCATTTCCAAGGTGTTCGACACCGAGCATCATAGAGCCTATATGATCGGATACGATACGGGCTTGTTTGGGCCGGAGTCTAACGTTACCCGCGCGGAGGTTGCACAGGTATCCCTC
>CAUEJN010000176.1 GCA_959018045.1 uncultured Butyricicoccus sp.
TGATGATCTGAACCCCATAATCAAGACCGCTTGGGATTGGCACAGCAAGCATCCGCACGGATATGCGGACTGAGAGGGAGGCACACGGACATGATTGATACCGCAGTGGCCAAGCTGGTGCGATATGCTGAGAATACCGGCCTGATCGCACCCGAAGACCATATTTGGGCAGTCAATACGCTGCTCGAAGCACTGAAGCTGGACAGCTACGAGGAACCGGTACTGGACGATGCACCGATCGACCTGCCCGCAGTTCTGGACGAGCTGATGGACGACGCACATGCACGCGGCGTGATGGAGAATGACTCCATCGTTTACCGTGATCTGTTCGATACCAGCCTGATGGGTCGCCTGACCCCGCCGCCGCGCGAGGTCATCGCAAAGTTCCGTGCACTGTACGCACAGAACCCGGTCGAGGCAACCAACTGGTACTATAAGTTCAGCCAGGATACCAACTACATCCGCCGCGACCGCATCGCGCGTGATATGCAGTGGAAGGCTGATACTGCATACGGCGAGCTGGACATCACCATTAACCTGTCCAAGCCCGAGAAGGATCCCAAGGCGATTGCAGCGGCACGCGACCTGCCGGCGGCAAGCTATCCCAAGTGCCAGCTGTGCCCGGAGAATGCCGGTTACGCAGGCCGTGTCAACCATCCGGCACGTCAGAACCACCGCATTATTCCGATCACCATTGATCAGACTCCGTGGTACATGCAGTATTCTCCGTATGTTTACTATAACGAGCACTGCATCGTGTTTAACTCGGTTCATACGCCCATGAAGATCGACCGTGCATGCTTCCGCAAGCTGCTCGACTTCATCGGCCAGTTCCCGCACTACTTTGTCGGTTCCAATGCCGATCTGCCCATCGTCGGCGGCTCCATTCTGGCGCACGACCACTTCCAGGGTGGACGGTATGAGTTCGCGATGGCCAAGGCACCGGTTGAGACCGAGCTGCACTTTACCGGCTTTGACGACATTCGTGCAGGCATCGTGCGCTGGCCGATGTCGGTCATCCGTCTGACTGCTGCCAACCCTGACCGTCTGGTCGAGCTGGCGGATCGCATTCTGAACGCTTGGCGCGGTTATACCGATGCGGAGGCAACCATTTTTGCTGAGACCGACGGCGTACCGCACAATACAATCACTCCGATTGCACGCCGCCGCGGCAGCGATTACGAGATCGATCTGGTACTGCGCAACAACCTGACCACCGAGGAGCATCCGCTCGGTCTGTATCATCCGCACGCCGAGCTGCACCACATTAAGAAAGAAAATATCGGCCTGATCGAGGTCATGGGCCTTGCCGTCCTGCCCGCACGCCTGAAAAATGAGCTGGCTGTACTGGGCGAAAAGATGGTCAAGGGCGAAGACCTGCGCGCCGACCCGCTGACTGCATCCCATGCAGAATGGGCAGAGCGCATTATGCAGGAAAATGAGGTCACCGCGGACAATGTCACCGACATTCTGCAAAGAGAGGTTGGCCTAGTCTTTGCACAGGTGCTGGAGCACGCGGGCGTATATAAGCGAACCGAGGAGGGCAAAAAGGCATTCCTGCGGTTTGCGGAAAGCGTGAACGCATGAAAATTACATGTACACCGTTTGGTGTCACCGCTGCCGGTCAGATGATCGACCGCTACACGCTGACCGATGGCGCGTGTTCGGCATCCATTCTGACGCTGGGCGGTATCTTGCAGTCGCTGATCGTTCCCGATCGCGACGGCAAGCCGACCGATATCGTGCTGGGCTTTGATTCGGTCGCAGCATACGAAGCGCAGGATTGCTACATCGGCGCTCTGCTCGGACGTTGTGCCAATCGCCTTGCGGATGGCCGCATCAAGATCAATGACAAGTCGTACACGCTGGCTTGTAACGACAATGGCGTCAACCATCTGCATGGCGGCATGGTCGGCTTTGACCGCCGCGTCTGGCAGGCTGCTGTATTGCCGGACGGCTTGCAGCTGCGCTACCTGAGTCCGGACGGGGAAGAAAGCTATCCGGGAACCATGCGGGTGACCGCGATCTATCGCTTGGAAGCGGGTAAGCTGACGTTAGAGTTCTTCGCAGAGAGCGATCAGGATACCGTCTGCAACCTGTCCAGCCACAGTTACTTCAACCTGAGCGGACATGCGTCCGGTTCGGTCGGAGATCAGACCGTTCAGGTCTGTGCCGAGCGCTATACGCCGCTGGGCAAGACCAACGCACCGATCGGTGAGGTAGCACTTGTGGAGAATACACCGTTTGACCTGCGCACGGCCAAGCGTCTGGACGCAGGTTGGGACAGCGATTTTGAACAGATTGTGCAGGCTGACGGTTACGACCACAACTATATTCCGGATGGAACCGGAATGCGCACCTTTGCGCAGGCGCACTCTCCCAAGACTGGTATTACGCTGACCGTCGCATCCGACATGCCGGGTGTGCAGCTGTATACCGGAAACTTCTTGAATGACCGTCTGCCGACCGGCAAGGACGGTGCGGCTTATGATCGCCGACATGCATTCTGCCTGGAAACCCAGTTCTGGCCCAATGCATTTGCATGCCCGATCTTCCCGCAGCCTGTCTTGCGAATCGGTCAGACCTATCATCACACGACAACTTATCAGTATTCTGTCGACCGCTGAGGTAAATCAGAATCACTGCTCTTCTTTTTCCTTCACACGAGGTACAGCACAGAGTGTAAAAGCTCTGTGCTGTACCTTTTTATGCAAAAATTGTGCAGTCGTACGGACTGCACAGACGCGCTGTGAGTGCTCGGAATATGAAAGGGTGATC
>CAUEJN010000177.1 GCA_959018045.1 uncultured Butyricicoccus sp.
GTAGACAGTCGGTGCAGATGGTCGCTCAAAAGCTGCAAATCCATGCAGAGCGGTGATTCCAGGTCAACAACGTCGTTTTCCTCGTCGTAGGGCACGGAATAACTGTCACGGCTGAGGTAATAATCGTCCATGGAAATGCGCTGGCTGCGAATGCCCCGGCGCTCGATCGCTCGGCACAGGCGGTCGGCTGTGGTGGTCTTGCCAGCCGACGACGGGCCGTTGAGCAGCAGGATGGGACGATCGGCCAGCCGTTCCCCGAGCAGCTCGGCGGTGTCGTCGATCTGCTTTAAGTATGTGGCTTCGCTCTCCTCGATGAATCCCTTGGGATCGTTCTTTGCGCGGGCATTCAGCGTCGCGAGGTCGTAGGTTTTCAGCATGTGTTAGTCCTCACTTTCGCAGAGTAACCGGCGTTTTCCGGCTTGGATGCGCACGCCGGCCTCCAGATATTCCCGCGGATACTTGGGCGGTGTAAATCGTGTGATGCGTCCGGTGTCCCGGTTAACGCACTTGGATACCCCGCCTGCGCCGCAGGACAGGATGGTCTGGATTTCTTCCATCATCGCAATGTTGTAAAAGCTCTCGGTGTCCGGCTTGCACCAGCCGACGTTCTCAAATCCACCAGCCGAAAACTTCTGGCGGTAGAGGTAGTACGGGCCGTATCCGGCACGCGGCAGGTGCTCCATGGCAAAGTCCAGCATCTGACGCACTGCATCGTGCTGTGCGGCATTGCCCGCCCGGTCGGACAGGTCTGCGCCGCGCTTAATTGCCAAAGTATGCACAGTGATGTTCTCCGGGTCGAGTGCGATGAGCTTTGTAATGGTCTCGGCAAAGCTCTCGGGCGTGTCACCGTCCAATCCGGCAATCGTATCCATGTTGATAACCCGGAAACCGGCGCTTCTCGCCTGCTCATAGGCGCGCACCACATCGTCCGCCGAGTGTCTGCGGCCAATGCGTGCAAGCACTTCGTCGTTCATGGTCTGCGGATTGATGGACACGCGGTCTGCGCCGCCTGCACGGATGGCGTGCAGCTTTTCCGGGGTGATGGTATCCGGACGTCCTGCTTCCACAGTATATTCACGCAGCGCGGAAAAATCCATTGCTTTTGCCGTCACGTCCATCAGACGCGCCAGCTGGTCGGCCGACAGCGTGGTGGGCGTGCCGCCGCCAATATAAATTGAGGTGACCTTCTTGCCCATCTCGCGCAGCAGCGCACCGGTTCCCTGCACGTCGGCGCACAGCGCATCGACATAGGGTTCGATGAGTCCGGCAGACTTTTCGATCGAGCTGGACACGAACGAGCAATAGGCACAGCGCGACGGGCAGAACGGGATGCCCACATAGAGCGAGACCTCATCCTCTCCCAGACCGTCTAGTGCCTGCTCGGCATAGGCTGCGCAGCGCACAGCCAGTGCAGTACGCGCAGGCGAGACAAAATAGCGGTCACGGAACTGCTCTGCAACCTGTCCGCGGGTCATACCGCGGTGCAGCAGCGAGCGCACCAGCTTAGCCGGTCGTACACCGGTCAGTGCACCCCAGTCGGGCGGCGTCTGCAAGCCGGGTGCGACCGTGTCGTAAATGCCCAGCTTGACGATCTCGGACAGCGCACGCTTGCGCGCCATCTCGTCCAGACCAGTACTCTCAGCCGTGCGCGTGCTCGTGCGCGTCACGCCTGCAAGCCGGGTTTCGGTGTGCACGGTCATCACGCCGTCCTGCTCGGTCAGCACCGAGCAGCAGAAGTCGTCCGTACCGTCATCCTCCTGACGGCGTAACAGCACCGCCGGGAGCAGCTGAAAAAGCATCTCCTGAGCGGCGTGTATGAGGTCATGTCCGATCAGCGTGTAATTCATTTGCCAACCGCCTGACGCATATACGGGTTCATGCGGCGTTCTTCTTCCAGCGTGGAAGTGCCCTCGTGTCCGGGCATGACATGCAGGTCACCAGGCAGGTCATGCAGACGCCCCAGCGACTTGAGCATGAGCGAAAAGTCACCGCCCTCGAGGTCACAGCGTCCGCACTCGTGACGGAACAGGGTATCGCCGGTAAACAGCACGTCACCGACGCGCAGGCAGCTGGAACCCGGAGTATGACCGGGCGTGTGCAGCCAGGTAACAGTCAGGCCGCCGACCTGAATCTGGGTGCCCTCCTTGGCTAAGATGTCCGGTTTGATTCCCTCGTATGCAGCGCTGGGCAGACCAAAGCGGCGAAGCGAAGCGGACAAAGCCTCGGGGGTGAGCATCCACAGGTCATCCTCGTGGATAGCCAGCTTGGCACCGGTCTCACGCAGAACGTCCTTAACGCCCAGAATGTGGTCGAAATGACCGTGAGTGAGCAGCACCCAGGTGATCTTGACTCCATGTTGCTTGGCAGCGTCCACGATGGCCGGGCCGTTATCGCCCGGATCAACGACCGCACCCTCCATGGTGTTTTCGTCGTAAAAAATATAGCAATTCGTGCCGACCATGCCGACACACAGTTGTAAAATCTTCATGTTTTCCTCCAGCTCGCGGGGTGTTCGATCAGCCGCGCATTTCGGCGGTATCCATCCAGATGGTGACCGGGCCGTCATTTACAAGGCTGACCTTCATATCTGCGCCGAACTCGCCGGTCTCGACCGGCAGCCCGCTCGCGCGGCAGCGCGCGATAAACGCTTCGTACAGCTGGATCGCGGTCTCCGGGCGCGCGGCGGCGGTAAAGCTCGGCCGGTTGCCCTTTTTGCAGTCCCCGTACAGCGTAAACTGCGATACCACGAGGATGCCGCCGCCCACGTCCGCGAGCGG
>CAUEJN010000178.1 GCA_959018045.1 uncultured Butyricicoccus sp.
GCGCCTTCCCAACCGTAGTATGCCCTGAGGCCCTTCTGTGCACCGGCAGTGCAGTAAACCTCAAGATTCGGGCAGCGCTCCAGGAGTGCCGGGAAGGAGCCCGAATGATCGGGCTCGATATGGTTCTGGATTAGAATATCCAGCGACTCTACCGGACAAATCTCCTCGATGTTACGGAAGAACTCCTCTGTGAACGCAGCCTTTACATTGTCCACCAGGATCTTCTTATCGCCGTCCAGAATCAGATAGCAGTTATAGGTCGCGCCAAACGGGGTTGCGTAACCGTGGAAAATACGCACCTCCGGGTCACGCGCACCTACCGCGTAAATATTGTCACGGATCTTAATCGCAGACATGTTTTTCGCTCCTTCTTTATTCTATCTTATCTGACAGACAGCTTAGCACAAAGTTCTCACTCTGTCTGTTGGATTTCTAACAAAAGTCAAGAACTTTTCTTATTCTTCGTTCTTGCCACAGCACTTCTTGTATTTGAGGCCGCTGCCACAGGGACAGGGATCATTACGGCCAACCTTAGCCGCTGCGCGGTGCGGGGTAGGCTTGACTTTGCTGCCGTCGTCTGCACCCTGTGCGCTGGTCTCATGTGCGACCTGCTCACGCTTGGGTTCCTCCTGACGGCGAATCTGTGCCAGGAAGATCATACGTACGGTATCCTCACGGATGGCATCGATCATCGCGTCGAACATATCAAAGCCCTCGCGCTTATACTCAATAACCGGGTCATACTGGCCATAAGCACGCAGGCCGATACCGTTACGCAGTTCGGTCATCGCGTCGATGTGCTCCATCCACTTGGAGTCGACGTTACGCAGCAGAATAACGCGCTCGAGCTCACGCATGATGGGTGCGCCGACGTTCTCTTCCTTCTCCCTGTATGCCTTGTGCGCCAGATCCTTGAGCTCGTTGACCAGACCCTCAGAATGCAGATCGTCCAGCTCTTCGTCGGTGTAGGTAAAGTCCTCGGGACCGATGAAGATGCCCTGGAAGCGATGACGCAGGGTGTCGATCATCTCCTGCGTGATAACCTGATGCTCACCGACCGCTGCATGGACAGCGTTCTCGATGGTGGTATCAATCATGGACAGGATATTGCCGCTGACATCCTCACCCGACAGTACCTTGAGGCGCTGCGAGTAGATAGTTTCACGCTGGGTGTTCATAACATCGTCGTACTCGAGGACGTGCTTACGGATGGAGAAGTTACGACCCTCGATCTTCTTCTGTGCGTTCTCAATCGCACCGGACAGGATCTTCTGGTCGATGGGCTCGTCGTCTGCGATGCCCAGATTTTCCATCATCTTCTGGATGCGCTCGGAACCGAACAGACGCATCAGGTCGTCTTCCATCGAGATATAGAACGAAGACTCACCCGGGTCGCCCTGACGGCCGGCACGACCGCGCAGCTGGTTGTCGATACGGCGAGACTCGTGGCGCTCGGTGCCCAGAATATACAGGCCGCCGGCTGCACGCACGATCTCTGCATCCTTCTTGACCTGCTCGCCGTACGCATCGAGCAGCTCTTTGTAGCGAGCGCGTGCTGCCAGGATCTCCTCGTCATCGGTATCCGCGTATCCGGTTGCCTCGACGAGCAGCTCCTCAGAGTAACCTTCCTTCTTCATGGTTGCGACAGCCATCTGCTCATCGTTGCCGCCCAGCTTAATATCGGTACCGCGGCCAGCCATGTTGGTCGCGATGGTAACTGCATAGGGCTTACCAGCCTGTGCAACGATCTCGGCCTCCTGCTCGTGGTACTTCGCGTTCAGGACGGTGTGCTTGATGCCACGCTTTTTGAGCATGGACGAGAGCATCTCGGACTTCTCAATGGAAACCGTACCAACCAGAATCGGCTGACCCTTGGCATGGCACTCTTCAATGCGGCGAATGGTCGCCAGCATCTTGCCGCGCTCGTTCTTGTAAACCGCATCCGGGTTGTCCTTACGGATAACCGGACGGTTGGTCGGAACTTCGATAACGTCCAGCTTGTAAATGGAACGGAACTCCTCTTCCTCGGTCAGAGCGGTACCGGTCATACCGGACAGCTTGCCGTACAGACGGAAGAAGTTCTGGAAGGTGATGGTCGCGAGGGTCTTGGACTCGTTCTGAACCTTTACGCCTTCCTTTGCCTCGATGGCCTGATGCAGACCCTCGTTATAGCGGCGGCCGAACATCAGACGGCCGGTAAACTCGTCGACAATGATGATCTGACCGTCGCGGACAACATAGTCGACATCGCGCTGCATGACACCACGTGCCTTGATGGCCTGGTTGATGTGGTGCATGAGGGTGGTGTTCTCGGGATCGGACAGGTTATCGATGTGGAAGTACTGCTCTGCGCGCTGCTGGCCCTTCGGGGTCAGGGTTGCGGTGCGTGCCTTCTCATCAATGATGTAGTCTGCATCGATATCATCCTGCTCTTCCTTTGCGTCGACTTCCTTGACGCGCAGAGCGGACAGGGTCTGTGCGAAGCGGTCAGCCAGCTGGTACATCGCGGTCGACTCCTCGCCCTGACCGGAAATGATCAGCGGGGTACGCGCCTCATCGATCAGAATGGAGTCCACCTCATCGACGATGGCGAATGCATGGCCGCGCTGTACGCGCTGGTTCATATAAATCGCCATGTTATCGCGCAGGTAGTCGAAACCGAACTCGTTGTTGGTACCGTAGGTGATGTCAGCCTCGTACATCGCCTTACGATCCTGCGGTGCAACCGCATGGATGACCAGACCGGTCGACAGACC
>CAUEJN010000179.1 GCA_959018045.1 uncultured Butyricicoccus sp.
GGGGGTGAACTATCCGAACGAAACCTAACACTGAATTTTCGATCAAACCTTTTGAAAGGTTTGCGGGTTCTCAGGGCAGCGCCCTGAGTCGCCATCCGCAGACGGCGGAATCCTCTTTTGAAACCCGGTGTCCGACCCGGGTTTCAACCAAATTATCGTTCTCCACACGTCGGCAGACGCGCAATCCCGAAATACAAAAAGACCGTCTCTCGTCGAGGCGGTCTTTCTCTTATTCCGCAGCACTTCCTGCAAATTGCGCGCCGCATACGGCCTCCAGCGCCGTTAAAACATCCCTATCACTGCCAATATACCGCAAAATGATGTTGTCCTTGCGATAAAAATGCGGCGTATCCGCCCAACCGGTCTGTACCCCGTACCCGGTACCATCCGAGTCTTCCCGGTTGTACCCAAACCCGTCGGCACTCACACAGGCAGCGTCCGCCTGCGCTGCATCGGTGTCTTTATAGACAAACACACTGATCTGCGCACCGGTCTCGGTCGTGTAGGTGTAGGGCGTGCCGATCAGGGTCTGCATCCGGCTCTGTGCAGCGGTTTCCACCGTACCAGTCAGACCTTGTGTGTCCAGTGCCTGCGCAATCTCGTTCGCAGTCTGCGTATTGCCTGCATTGCTCGCACAGCCGCTCAAAAGTGCCGCAGCAAGCAGTCCCAGAAACCATTTTTTTATCGATCTCCCACCTTTCTATTCAAATAGACGATAGGACGCGGAAAAAAGTTCCACCAAACACAAATGCAAAATATAAAAACTATAATGAAATATATACTTGACATAATGGAAGATAAAACATATACTGTAAGCACAGAGAGAGGTGAGCGCATGAAAAATAAACGGCTCAAGCTCGCACGGATAGAGAAGGATTTATCACAGGCTCAGCTGGCCGAGGCCGTGGGCGTGACCCGTCAGACCATCGGTTTGATCGAGGCGGGCGGATATAATCCCACGCTCAACCTGTGCATCGCCATTTGCAAGACATTGGGAAAGACACTGGACGAACTGTTTTGGGAAGAATGATAGGAGGTCACCAAGATGACACAGAAAAAAGTTGTGGATGAACGCATCGTGCACGAGGTCGGACAGGTATACCGCATCGCCTATTACCTGTTTAACGCCGTGGTCGGCCTTGACCTGATGATTAAGTCGTGCGTCGATCGTATCCCGTCCGGCATGGCCGGATTCCAGTACATCGGCTTCGAGTTTATCGCGTTTGTGGTCGTCAATCTGGTTGCGATGGTGATGCTGTGGCGCAAGGGACTCATGGATGACGAAGCCAGATACGCCGAGGCAGATGCCTTCCCTTGGAAGCATTATCTGCTGGAATCGGTTGCCGCTGGTGTAGGTATCGGTCTGATTTCCTGCGTGCTGCGCGCACTCAGGGGAGAAGGTTCGCCGCTGGCTTATGGGGTTATGCTGGTCTCGTTTGTGGTCTGTATGGTTGTGTGCGTCATGCCGGTGGCTTACCTCAGTTTCCGCATCGCCAAGCGCCGCAGAGCGCAGATATATGATTCGGATGACGCGCAATAAATCGCATAGAAATTGCAATTTTGTCTAGACAAGCGGGTGTATTGATGCATCCGCCTGTTTTTTGTTCATAATTTATTCACGAAAATGTGATGGTTTTGAGATGAAAGTGTTGAGATGCGTGATATCATATATTTATACGATAAAGTACAAAAGAGCAAATGTGATGCAAAAGGAGGAGAACAAGAATGCCGCAGGAAGGAATGCTGACGGTTACACCGGAGATCGAGACACTGGCGGGCGTCTGTCGCGAACATACCAACATCCCGGCCGAACTCTATCGCGAATATGATGTCAAGCGCGGGTTGCGTGATCTGGACGGCGTGGGCGTGCTGGCCGGACTGACCAATATTTCGTCCATCATTTCCAGCAAGCAAGTGGATGGCGTCAAAGTACCCATTCCGGGCGAACTGCGCTATCGAGGCTATGATATCAAAGACCTGGTACGTGGTTTCCTGAAGGATGGCCGCAAGGGATACGAAGAGACCGCATATCTGCTGCTGTTTGGACGACTGCCGGACAAGGCCGAGCTTGCGACATTCAAGTCTCTGCTGGCCAAGGGACGCACGCTGCCGACAAACTTCACGCGTGACGTCATTATGAAGGCACCCTCGCACGACATTATGAACAAGATGTCGCGCAGCGTGCTGACATTGGCATCCTACGACAACAATGCCGACGATATCAGCCTGCCTAACGTCCTGCGCCAGTGCCTGATGCTCATTTCGGTATTCCCGATGATTGCGGTTTACGCCTACCACGCCTACAATCACTATGAAAAGGGCGGCAGTCTGTACATTCATTATCCTGATGACACGCTCTCGACCGCCGGTAACTTCCTGCGCATGCTGCGTCCGGACATGAAATACACACCCCTCGAAGCCCAGGTGCTCGACCTCGCACTGGTCCTGCACATGGAGCACGGCGGCGGCAACAACTCGAGCTTTACCACCCATGTTGTCACCTCGTCGGGTACCGATACTTATTCGGCGATCGCGGCCGCTATGGGCAGCCTCAAGGGCCCCAAGCACGGCGGTGCAAATATCAAGGTTGTGCAGATGTTTGACGATCTCAAGCGGAATGTTGAAGATCCAACCGATCAGGAGGCAGTCAAGGAGTACCTGCGCAAGATTCTGAACCGTCAGGCCTTCGACCAGAAGGGTCTGATCTATGGCATGGGTCATGCGGTCTATTCGATCTCCGACCCGCGCGCTCCC
>CAUEJN010000180.1 GCA_959018045.1 uncultured Butyricicoccus sp.
CCTGGGGGCGCAAGCGGTTTAGCATGGCGTACGCTCTGCCCATGGTGTAATCGGGCAGGATCATCTGCTGGATGTGGAAAAATCGCATGGGATCGTGGGATCGCTCGCGCAGCTCAGCGTGGGTCAATCCAATGATGATCTCATTTTTGAACGGTTCCTCCAAAACGTCACAGCGCATCATTTCGCGCAGGACAGTGAGAATATCGCCCAAGTCGCCAATCAGCTTGGGGCTCTCCCCCTGTGCGTGCAGCTCGGCCTGAATCAGAACGATTTCGGCCTGAAGGCTGTCCAGCTTGCCGCGGAACAGGATACGCGGATGATTCTTGGGCACGAGCGTATTGCCAAACAAATGGGTCATATGCTTGGGCTTCTCCATGTAGAACGCCCCGGTTTCATAATCGACAAACTTGGGACGCGGCTCCTGCGGCGCAGCCTGCACGTCCACGGTAGGCATTGGGGGAACCTCGGTTGCCTGCACAACAGGCGGCTGATCCTTGGAAATTTTGATCTTGCGCTGCTGCAAATATTCCTTGGCCGCAGGAGACAGAATCTTTCCATCCGGAATATAATACACCTCAGGCTGGACGCACGCAGCTCGTCGCGCAGGATCGCTTCTGTGATGACCTTCAAGCGATTCACCCCCTGTCAAGGTCATTGATACCGACTTTCTTACTGATTGTTGAGGATCGGCAGGATGAATTCGACTTCATTGTGCAGACGCGGAATGACATGTACCGAAATCAGCTCGCCAACGCGCTCAGCTGCTGCTGCGCCAGCGTCGGTTGCTGCCTTAACTGCGCCGACATCGCCGCGTACCATAACGGTAACCAGGCCGCCGCCTACATGAACCTTACCGATCAGGGTAACATTGGCTGCCTTTACCATTACGTCGGCTGCTTCTACCGAAGCGACGAGACCCTTGGTCTCGATCATACCCAATGCCTGCATCGTTGCCATTGTATATTCCTCCTTAGAATCCTAACGTGTGTTTAGTTTACGGTCTGCAGCCGTGCGATGATGCGAGCGACGATCTCATCGACCATCTTCGGATCCATCATCTCAGGCGCCGGATTGACCTTGCAGATACCGTCCGAGCAATCGGGCACGTTCTTGCGGATGTCTTCCAGCTCACAGGTGCCGTACGCCACATAGCGACGGTTGAGCAGATTGAGCGGGCCGACGTTTTCGCTCGTCGCGCTGCCGCCGATTGCACCACAGCCCAGCGTCAGCGAGGGCATCAGACCGGTGCTTGCACCGATACCGCCCAGTGTGCTCGGGGTGTTGACCATCATACGAGAACACGGAATGCGCTTTGCAAAATAATCCACAATCTTCTCGTCCTTGGTGTGCATCGAGAACGAATGTCCCTTGCCTTCATAGTGCAGGATGGTGCTGCAAATATCGCATACATCCTTGTAATCGGTACCGGTGTAGAATGCCAGGATGGGACCCAGCTTCTCGTTGGAGTACGGATGACCGCGTCCAACGCCGTCTTCATCGGCAACCAGTACACGTGCACTTGCCGGAACATCCAGACCAGCAAGCTCTGCGATGGGCTGTACGCTGCGGCCAACGAGCTCGGGGGTCATGGTGCCGTTTGCACGCAGAATGAACTTGCCGAGCTTTGCGCGCTCCTCAGGATTGAGGAAGTACGCACCCTGCTTCTCCATCTCAGCCTGAATGGCCGGACGCATATCGGCATCACAGATGACCGACTGTTCGGGAGCACAGATTGTGCCGTTATCAAAGGTCTTGGAGTCGATGATGCGCTTGACCGCCAGCGGAATATCGGCAGTGCGCTCGATGTATGCGGGGCCGTTGCCCTGGGCCGACGCCGATTGCCGGCGTACCGGACGAGTAAGCGGCACGTACCATCGCCGAACCACCGGTCGCAAGGATCATTGCAACATCGGGGTGTTTCATCAGGTTATCGGTTGCCTGCATGGTCGGAATGGAAATGCAGGATACCAGATTCTCATTTGCACCCGCCTCCGCGATCGCCTGACGGATGACCTTTACGGTCTCCGAGATGCAGCGCAGTGCGCTGGGATGGGGCGAGAATACGATCGCGTTGCCCGACTTAATGGCAATTTCCGCCTTGAACAGTGCGGTCGAGGTGGGGTTGGTCGAGGGGATCAGACCGGCGATGACGCCGACCGGAACTGCGATGACACGGAGCTTCTTCTCCTCGTCGCGCTCGAGCTCGCCGACGGTCTTGAGATCCTTGATGTACTCGTAAACACCGCGGCTTGCGAATACGTTCTTGATGACCTTATCGTCGACGATACCGAATCCGGTGTCTTCATGCGCCATCTGCGCCAGACACCGTGCATTGCGCACGCCTGCGTCTGCGATCGACCGCACGATGCGGTCTACCTCGGCCTGCATCTTTTCCGCAAGCTCCTGCTGTGCCTTCTTGGCCGTACCAACCAGCTCGCGAACTTCCTGCATGGAAAGCAGGTCCTTGTCATAAAGCTGCATATATTATCCCTCCTGTCCGAGCGCCTTGGTAATACGCTCGATCAGATCTTCCTTCTTTGCGAAGCGAATGTCCCGTCTGGACATGCCGGTCGTTCCCAGTTCGCGTGCCACGATGCGAAGCTTGGCAACCGTCATTTTACCGAGCGCTTCCGGTGTCAGCTCCGACAGATCCATTTTCTCTGCGGGCGCTTCTTCCGGCTGTTCTGCCTTCATTTCCTCCGTGTGGGCTGCCTCTTCGTGTTCGTGTTGCCATACTTCGGGCGCGGGCTCC
>CAUEJN010000181.1 GCA_959018045.1 uncultured Butyricicoccus sp.
GGGAGAGGAAGAACATCGTCGCGACCTGCCTCTTGGCATACGCCAAGCCCGATTCGGTCAGCCGCAATACCTTAGTACGCCTATCCTCGGGTGACGGATGGCGCTCGAGATAGCCCTCTTTGACCAGTCCGTCCACAATGGTGTGGATGGTCTGCTTGGGCAGATAGAGCCGATCCTGCAAACTGCGCAGCGTACACCCAGTTTTCTGCTGAAACCACAGCGCTTCCAGCACAGTCAGCCGATGGATGGACACCCCATGCACACGACACCAGTCAGCATATACCTGATTGAGCTCACACCAGAGCTCGTAATGTTCCATTACCTCTTCGTGCAGCATCTCGCTTTCCCTCCTTATTTTGTCCGATTTCGGACTAATTCTATCATGCCCATCTTTCCCTGTCAAGCGCGGTCTGCTTCTGGTTTTTGCGACCATTTTCTGGTATACTGAAAGCATAAAAAAGACTACGATAAGAGGGATACCCATGCAGGATGCACGCTATTATCACGAACCCGACGAGCGCGGCTTTGATGCGATCGTGACCGGGTGCCGAGACTATAAGGACGGTTTGTTTGCCGTCACACTGTCCGACACCCTATTCTACCCCGAGGGCGGTGGTCAGCCGGGTGATACCGGAACGCTTTCAGGCGTTCGTGTGACCGACACCCGCCTGTCCGGGGACGAAATCATTCATGTATGCGAGGCAGAACTGCCCGTCGGACAGACCGTACACGGTGAACTCGACTGGGAACGCCGGTTCCGGCACATGCAGTGCCACACAGGCGAACACATCTTTTCGGGCATCGCGCACGAACTGTACGGCTGCAATAACGTAGGCTTTCACCTGAGCCGGGACTGTGTGACCATCGACTTTGACCGGGTCTTGACTCCCGAACAGCTGGCAGAAGTCGAACGGCAGACCAACGAAGCGGTCTTTGCCGATGTCCCAACGGTCATTTCCTACCCGGACGCAGACACACTACGCACACTGGATTACCGCAGTAAGAAAGAACTGACCGGCACGGTGCGCATCGTGGAAGCCGGCGGACGAGACGTTTGCGCCTGCTGTGGCCTGCACGTCGCACACAGCGGCATGGTCGGCTGCGTCAAGGTCGGTACCCAGACACCCCACCGCGGCGGTATCCGTTTGACGCTGCTCATCGGCTGGGATGCCGTGCGCGATTACGACCAAAAACAGAAGAGCGTAACCGCGATCTCGCACATTTTGTCGGCAAAACCGCACGAGGTCGCTCAGGCAGTCGAACTCATGGCATCGCGCAATGACCGCTATAAAGCCGAGGTCATCGCCCTGCATGAACAGATTTTCCGACTCAAAGCCGCTCTGCTGCCCAGTGATCAGGATCGCCTGTGGAGCTTTGCAGAAGGACTGTCTCCGGTTCAGATTCGCCAGTTTGCCGATATTTTGGCCGAACAGACCGGATGGGCAGCGGTGTTCAGCGAGGCGCCAAACGGCGGATATCAGTACGCGATTTGCAGTCATAGCGTGGACGTTCGCCCCATCTGTAAGGAACTCAATCAGGCGCTGAACGGTCATGGCGGCGGTAAACCTGCCGTCGTTCAAGGCGCTGTTCAGGCATCCCAGAGCGAAATCGAAACCTTCTGCCGGAATCTCTCGATTGATCTCCGCACCCAACACTAAAGTTTTCGCCAGCCTTTTTCAAAAGGCTGCGGGTTCTCAGGGCAGCGCCCTGAGTCGCCCGTCGCAACGGGCGAAACTCCCCCTTTGATTCCCGGTGTCCGCCCCGGGAATCAATAAATAATTACAAAAAAACGCGACGCGCACGTCGCGTCATCCCCCGCGGCCATTGGCCGCTCATCAAATCCGTCTCCAACTGTGAAACAGATTTTTCTCCCTCAATTCCCCCGCCACACACAAATCCTTTACAAATTGTACCTTGATTTCCATATTTGTTTCTGCTATACTGTTTCAATCATAAAATCCATCAAGGAGAGAATTTGTATGAAAATCGCCATTTTATACGATAGCGCAACCGGAAATACCGCTTATCTGGCCGAAGCCCTGCACAAGGCTTACCCGGACGCTACACTGTGCACACCCGATACCTGCGCGGTAGCAGACGCTGACTGCGTTCTGCTCGGCTTCTGGACAGATAAGGGCACCTGCTCGGACAAGCTCAAGGCTGTCCTGCCCCAGCTTTCCGAAAAGCAGGTATTCCTGTTCGGAACGGCTGGTTTCGGTGCGCCCGACAGCTATTTCTCCCAGCTCATCGACCGCGTCAAGGCCGAGCTTCCCGCTGACTGTCAGGTGATGGGCTGGTACATGTGTGCCGGCCGCATGGGCGAAGGCGTTCGCCGTCGCTATGAGCAGATGTGTGAGAATCCGGAGACCCGCGAGCAGGGTGAGATGCTGCTGCGCAACTTTGAAGCAGCGGCGGCACATCCGAATGCGGATGACGCGGCGGCGTTGGTGGAGCGCTGCCGCGTTGCACTGGGATGATGTAAGTGAATATAAAAAAGACCGCTTAGAGACAAGCGGTCTTTTTGTGTTGCGCGTCTGCGGACGCGCTTTTGGGTTTATTTTTAGTTGAAACCCGGGTCGGGCACCGGGTTTCAAAAGGGGAATTTCGCCGTCTGCGGACGGCGACGCAGGGCTCTGCCCTGAGAACCCGCAGCCTTTTGAAAAAGGCTGGCGAAAACTTCCATGTGGGTGCGGTGGTGATTACTGCATTTCGTAATAACGCGCGTAAATGACATCATTCTCTCC
>CAUEJN010000182.1 GCA_959018045.1 uncultured Butyricicoccus sp.
CGAACCCAGACAAACAGAGTCAGAGTCTGTCGTGCTACCATTACACAATCCGGCTGTACAGGTTGTCCGCCGCAGCTGACGATGATTATTATACCGAGTACAGCCGGAAAAGTCAAGTATAAATTTCAAAATCCTGCAAAATTTTTATATCGCAATTTTTCAGGCCTCATACAGGCCGGCGCGGTCGCCCACGACCAGCACCTTGAGGGTGTCCTCGCTCAGGTTGAGCACGCCGTCTCCCTCGCCTTTGAGGTATCCTTTGTCCATCAGTTTCTTGACGGTCGGCTGTGCCCAATCGGGCATGTCATCATAGTACTTATAGCGCATATCGTCTTCCTCCTTTTGTTCGGTTTGGGTCAGTTTGGCACGAAATGCCGTCCACAATGCCGGGTTATCGACCATCGACCCCGGACAGTGCTTTCCGGTCACGTCGTAATGACGCAGCACACGGTCGACCGGAACGTCGTACTTGGCCATGAGCGCACGCACGAGCAGCGCGGCACGGTCAATGCTCGCCTGACGCACCTTGCCCTGCTTGTCGTTCATGCAGATTTCCACCCCCAGCGCGTTGCTGTTACGGCACTCAGGATGCCGGTAGCTCTTGGCACCACAGTGCCAGGCCACACAGGCTTCGGGTACGCTCGACCAAGTCTCCTTCTCATCGACGAAAAAATGCGCGCTCGCGCCCACATTCTCCCGCGCGAAGTAATCGACATTATTCTTGGCTGTGTCTCCCCGGTTGGATGTGTAATGTACGACGATATACCGGGTTGCAGCGCGTGTACCGCCATAATTTACACGATTGCATTGCTTGGTCTGAATGGTCACTTATCGTTGTCATCCTTTCTGGTAAAGTAATAGGTCACAATCGCCGTCACGATGGATGCGACATATTCAGACGGCATATCTACATTCCGGCGAATGGCCTGAATGCACACAACCGCAATCAGCGCAAATGTGACAAGCGACTTCACATCCAGCAGTCTCATCAATCTCTCTTTCACATCGTTCTCTCCTTTCGTTCAGCCTTTTGCTCAAGATCGGAAATCCTGTGGTTTGCAACCCGAATCTGCTCTTCCACCACAGGCATACGCCGTGCAAAATTGTTGTGTTCACGCACTTCGCGTTCCAGCTGTTCCAGGCGGAAGTTGGTTAAGCGCTGGGAGACCAGAATGCCTCCCAGCGTGCCCACCAGCGTACCAATCAGGCTGAGCAGACTGGTCAGAACATTCTGCTCCATCAAACCATCTTCTCCTGAAAACTGTCGCCATCTTTCACGCCGCGATAAAACACGTAGTCGCCAGACTCCAGCGCAGCCCAGCTAATGTACTCGGCAGTCTCAGCATTTTTCTGCTCAACGTCATAGGCCGTGTTAAAAATCGCAAGCAGGTCAAGCGGCGGAAAGCCCTGATAGATTGGTACCGACTGCCCCTTTCCGAAAGCATCGTACAAGGTGCACGTGCCGACCACGGTCTGTGCCCCACCTCCGCCGCCACCGGATAAAATCGGATTCAAGATCATAACGTCTGCACCTCCACCTGATAATTGAGATTGCTGGCCGGTTTTTCCAGATAGGCCGTAAACGTCAGTGTATCGGCTCCCTGTGCGGTTGCCAGTACTCGACAATCGGCCACAGCTGCAATCTGGTCGGCATCTGCCCAGTTGGGACATGCGGTCAAAATGGTCTTGGACGTGTCCGCCGCAGCGCCCGCACAGGCAACCGTCTGGGTGTATGGTGCCTGCTCACCCGTCCATCCCGATGCGAGAAGGGTAACGGAAACCAGGGTCGGACGGCTGAGCTTGTCTCCTACCGCTGCAAGCGCGGTGTTAAACGCTTGCTCGGTGCCCGAGAAGCCAGCCGACTGCGCTGCCTGATAAGCACCCACGCCATCCCTGCCGTCCGCGCCTGGGTCTCCCGGATCACCTTTGTCACCCTTGGCACCCGGATCACCCGGGTCGCCCTTTTCTCCTTGCGCACCGGGATCACCTTTGTCGCCTTTGGTGCCCTGTTCACCCGGATCGCCTTTTTCACCCTGTGGTCCCCGCGGACCGGTCGGGCCGGGATCGCCCTGCGGACCTTTGAGCTGTCCGAGATCCTGCCAGGAGGCAAATTCAGCCGACCAGTTATAGATGGTGTTGTTTTCGGCCGTACCCACAGCATAGGCTTCACCCGCTGTACCGGTCGGGTGCGCTTGCAGCAATGCTTCGAGGGTATCGTATCGCGCACGGATGGTGAACGATGCACCGTCTGCACCATCCTTACCGTCGACACCGTTGGTGCCGTCCTTGCCATCCCGGCCGTCTGCACCCGGTTCACCCGGATCACCCGGATCACCCTTGTCGCCTTTTTCTCCCTTCTCACCCGGCGTACCGTGCGCGCCTTGCGGACCCCGTGCCTGTACACCGCTGTCCTGATAGGCGGCAGATTCAGGATCAAACACCCACCAGGTTCCATGTTGAATCTTGGGTGAATTGACTGCCACGCGCTGTGCCAGCATGGCGGCCTGCTCGGCCTGTCCCGCAGACGCGGCAGCCTGACCTGCCGACGCACTGGCCTGGGTCGCGGCATTGTGCGCAGTTGCGGCATGTGCGGTCAGCGTCTGTTCCATCTGTGCGAACTCGTCGGGCTCGAGCGGCTCGAACGCGTCAAGCGCATTGATGCTGGGGCCGATATCCAGGTAAAAAATATTGCTACTGCACTCCCGTTCACCGTCCAGACCGCCTACCTCTC
>CAUEJN010000183.1 GCA_959018045.1 uncultured Butyricicoccus sp.
GGGATATCAAAGAAAGAAGCGAGCGCTATGAATACGTTCATCTCAGAAATTTCCGGCATCGGCATGGTGCCGATCCTCAAGGCCGGCGAACCGGCGGGCGCAGTTTCACTCGCGTGTGTATTAAGGAAGCACGGCGTTGACGCCATGCTCCTGACTGGCGAAACCGCGTGCGACGCCATCCGGGAAATCCATAAGGAATATCCCGATTTCCTGGTCGGTGCAGGAAATATTACAGAAAAAGAACAGGTGAAACAAGTGGTACAAGCGGGCGCCAAATGGATTGCATGCGCGGGCATCCAGGAAAATTTGGTGCGCTGGTGCCGGGACAATGGGGTCGAGATCGTGCCGGGCGTGAGCACGGCAAGCGAGATCGAGACCGCGATTGCGTGCGGACTGACCTGCGTGCAGTTCTTCCCCGCACAGGCATCGGGCGGTACTGCAGCGCTGCGCGCCTTTGCCCAGGCGTATCCCCAGATGCGCTTTCTCGTATCGGGTGGAATTGACCGCGATAACCTGCATGAATTCCTCGGCGAACCCAACGTGCTGGCCGCTGTGGGTGACTTCATCGTATCCGAGAGCAGCCTGAGCGACAGAAACTGGGAGCAGGCAGAGACCGAGATTGCATCTGCGGTCAAGCATCTGCTTGGCTTTGAGCTGATTCACTTGGGTGTCAACCAGGATTCCTGCGAAGAAGCGGTGCAGACCGCGCAGACCCTGTGCAATTTGTTCCATTTTACCTACTACAAAAAGCCCAAGTCCCATTTTGCCGGCCGTGGATTTGAGATTCTCAACCAGAAAGGCCGCGGTAAAAACGGTCACATCGGCATTTACACCCCGTACCCGGAAAAGGCCATGCGCTATCTGGGCAAGCAGGGCGTGCGTTTTGTGCAGGGGAGCGTTGCGCGCAATAAAAAGACAAAAGCCATCAACATCGTCGATCTGCATTTGGAAATCGCCGGTTTCGGTGTACACCTGATCAATCCGGATGTCAAGATGAAGGTCTGATTTTGACAAGGCTGTTCACCCGATCATTTTGGAAAAAAGGAGAAAACGATTATGTTTGAAATGTCTAGGTTTTCGCTCGAAGGCAAGATCGCGCTGATTACCGGCGCATCGTACGGCATCGGCTTTGCAATCGCAACCGCATACGCAAAGGCCGGCGCAAAGATTGTCTTTAATGATATCAACGAAGCTCTGGTCGAGAAGGGCATGGAAGCTTACAAGGCTGAGGGCATCGAGGCACACGGCTACGTATGCGACGTCACCAACGAGGACGCAGTGGGCGAGCTGGTTGCAAAGGTTGAGAAGGAAGTCGGCACCATCGACATCCTGGTCAACAATGCTGGTATCATCAAGCGTATCCCCATGCTCGAGATGAGCGCGAAGGACTTCCGTCAGGTCATCGACATCGACCTCAACGGCCCCTTCATCGTCTCCAAGGCTGTTATCCCGGGCATGATCAAGAAGGGTCATGGTAAGATCATCAACATCTGCTCCATGATGTCCGAGCTCGGCCGTGAGACCGTCAGCGCATACGCAGCAGCAAAGGGCGGCCTGAAGATGCTGACCCGCAACATCTGCAGCGAGTTCGGTGAGCATAACATCCAGTGCAACGGCATTGGCCCCGGCTACATCGCAACTCCCCAGACCGCTCCGCTGCGTGAGATCCAGCCCGACGGTTCCCGCCATCCGTTTGACCAGTTCATTATCGCTAAGACTCCGGCAGCTCGCTGGGGCACTCCGGACGACCTGATGGGCCCGGCTGTCTTCCTCGCAAGCGACGCGAGCGACTTTGTCAACGGTCATGTTCTGTACGTTGACGGCGGTATCCTGGCTTACATCGGCAAGCAGCCGTAAGCAAAACGACAACAGAAAGGGAAATACAGTCATGAAGATTGCACTGATTAACGAGAATTCTCAGGCTGCGAAGAACGCGCAGATCTATGAGATCCTGAAGGAAGAGGCCGAGAAGGCTGGCCACACCGTAGACAACTACGGCATGTACGCAGCAGACGACGAGACCCAGCTGACCTACGTTAAGAACGGCCTGCTGGCAAGCATCCTGCTGTCGAGCGGCGCGGCTGACTTTGTTGTCACCGGCTGCGGCACCGGCCAAGGCGCAATGCTGGCATGCAACTCTTTCCCGAACGTTCTGTGCGGTCACGTCACGGGTCCGCTGGACGCATACCTGTTCGGCCAGGTCAACGACGGCAACTGCATCGCAATGCCGTTTGCACAGGGCTTCGGCTGGGGCGCAGAGATCAACCTGCGCGATACCTTTGCCAAGCTGTTCTCCGAGCCGTTCGGCGGCGGATACCCCAAGGAGCGCCGCGAGCCCGAGCAGAGAAATAAGAAGATCCTCGACGAGGTCAAGAAGGTTACCCATAAGCCCATCATGACCATCCTCAAGGAGATCGACCAGCAGTTCCTCAAGGAGACCATCTCCGGCGCACACTTCGCCGAGTACTTCTACCCGAACTGCAAGGACGATGAGATCGCATGCTACCTCAAGTCGCTCTAAGTCATTTTCGCGTCAATCAACAAAAAACCATCATAAAAACCACCCAACCCCGCTTTATCGGCACATCATCACCTGTGCAGACAAGCGCTTCTCACACCAAAAGACACCCGGCTTTCCCCATTGCCGTGTGCCTTTTTGTCTGCCTGTTTCTGCAAAAATGTCGA
>CAUEJN010000184.1 GCA_959018045.1 uncultured Butyricicoccus sp.
ATACTCATCACACGCCTGCTTCCAGAACTTTTCCCCCAATTTCCCGACACAAATGACGCGGACGGACAGCATACCACCGCCTCCTCTCGGCTCAAAAGCAGCGGCTGCTCCATTTCATCCTTGGGTGCAACCAAGATCGTACAGGACAGACCGGCAGCACGCAGCGCAGCCTCGGTTTCCAGACGCGCATGACCCGGTGTGTTATTTTTATCGCTCAGGTGCGCCAGAATCAGCTGACTCGTTCCGTTCTGTACCAGATCAACCGCCAGCTTGGCGCAATCCAGATTGGACAGATGACCGCGCGGCCCTGCGACACGCTGCTGAAGAGCATACGGATAGGGGCCTGTGCGCAGCATTTCGGGATCGTGGTTGGACTCCAGCACGACCGTACCGCATCCCAGCAGCGCTTCGCGTACCGGTGTGGGTACGAATCCCAAGTCGGTTGCATAACCGACGCGCATGCCGTCCGCCTCAAAGCGATATCCTGTGCTCTCTGCCGCATCATGCGGGGTTGGAAAGGCATATACCTTTACATTGCCAACTGTAAAGTCTGCGCCGCTATAAAAGGGTCTTAAATGGTCATTTGCCTGCGGAAATTTACGCGAAAGTGCCTCAGCCGTTCCGATTGCGGTGTAAAGGGGAACGCTGTGACGCTTGACGAACGTTGCCATACCCTTGATATGATCGATATGCTCATGGGTCAGCAGTACAGCATCCAGATCGTCAATCGTCAGCCCCAGTCCTGACAGCAGCCCGGTCAGGCGACGCACGGACACACCGAGGTCAATCAAGATGTAAGTGCCGTCGAGCGCAAGCAATCCGCAGTTTCCCGAAGAACCGCTGGCCAGGCTATAATAAAAATTGTCCATGTGTGCCTCCTGAAAGCGTAATGGTTGGCGCTCGATCGCGCATAAAATGAAAAGGAGTGAAAAAATTCCCACTCCCCTGTCCCATGCGCTGTCGCGCTATGATAGAAATTCGGCAGGCGCTGCCGCAGGCAAAGATTTTTCTTTGTGCGGCACACGCCTAAACCGATTCCAGGACCTCGTACCCCAAATGCGAGCACGAGGCAACATTCTCTTTAGTTGGCAGTTGCCATGGAATTGCTGACGGTGTCCGGAATCTCCGAACGGTACATATCTGCACCCAGACCGACCAGCTTCTCAACCAAATTCTCGTAACCGCGCTCAATCAGGGTAACCTGCTCAACCTCAGTCACGCCCTTGGCGGCCAGACCTGCAATCACCATTGCCGCGCCTGCACGCAGGTCAAATGCGCGTACCGGTGCTGCCTTGAGCTCGGTCACGCCCTCTACAACCGCGATCTTGCCGTCAACATGGATGCTTGCACCCATGCGCACCAGTTCCTCGGTGTAACGATAGCGATTGTCCCAAACGCCCTCGGTGACAATGCTCGTACCCGCTGCCAGACACAGCGCAGTGGTCATCTGCGGCTGCATATCGGTTGGGAATCCCGGATACGGCAAGGTCTTAATATTCGCCTTGTGCAGTTTGCCCGTACGGCGTACTAGCACAGAATCGTCAAACTCGGTGATCTCTACGCCCATTTCGTTAAGCTTTGCCGTGATGCACTCCAGATGCTTGGGAATGACATTCTTAATCAGCACCTGACCGCCGGTTGCAGCGACAGCTGCCATAAACGTACCGGCCTCAATCTGATCAGGAATGATCGAATGGGTGCCACCATACAGCTTCTTCACGCCGCGAATCTTGATGACGTCGGTACCTGCGCCCTTGACATCCGCGCCCATGGCGTTGAGGAAGTTTGCAAGGTCTACAATGTGCGGCTCCTTAGCTGCGTTCTCGATAACGGTCATGCCGTCTGCTAGAACAGCTGCGAGCATGATATTGATGGTTGCGCCAACCGAAACTACGTCAAAATAAATATGCGCACCATGCAGGCCATTCGGCGCCTCGGCATGGATATAGCCGCCCTCGCGGATGGATACCGTTGCGCCCATGGCCTCAAAGCCCTTAATGTGCTGGTCAATGGGGCGAATGCCGCCAAAGTTGCAGCCGCCCGGCATGGCAACCTCGGCCTTGTGGTACTTGCCGAGCAATACGCCGATGAGGTAGTAGGATGCGCGGATCTTGCGCATGAGATCGTACGGAATCTTTGCATCGGGTACGCAGTCGCCGCTGACCTCTACCGTCGAGGCATTGAGCAGGCGAATGGATACGCCCAGTTCGCGCAGAATCTCAAGCTGCAGCGTTACGTCGATAATCTTGGGTACATTTTCAATACGGCACGGGCCGTCAACCAGCAGAGCCGCAGGCACGATCGCGACCGCTGCGTTCTTTGCGCCGCTGATGGTCACTTCGCCGTTCAAGGGCTTGCCGCCGTTAATTACATATTTCGTCAAGTCAACCGTCTCCTTAACGTCTATTCCAGTCTTGATCGGAAAAGGAATCTGCCCCTTTTCCCCCAGTATATGAAAGCGGTGTAAAACCGTTCCTATGTGCAAATTCATGCATTATTCATTTTACCATAACTAGCGGCCGATTGCAAAAGATTTTCCCCCGCTTTACCTGCATATTTTTACAGAACAGATACAGATTTTTTGAGCGAATCGACGAAAAAAGAACCTGTGTTCGTGTTGATCCGCCATCGCGGCGTCAGCTGCACACGTCCTCCGCCGCTCTCGCTGAGCA
>CAUEJN010000185.1 GCA_959018045.1 uncultured Butyricicoccus sp.
GGGAGCGTGCACAAAAACCTATCCCTGCACCCAGTTTTATGATATAATGAGAAATATTCTGTAAAATACGCGCCGGAGGAGATCATGTTATTCAATTCTTATTTATTCATGCTGATTTTTCTGCCGCTGTGTACCGCAGGCTGGTATTTTTGCGCAAAGCGCGGCACGCCGCGTCTGGGCACGCTCTTTCTTTTGGCACTGTCCCTGTGGTTCTATGCCGCAAATGACGTGCGCGGTCTTATCGTCCTGCTCGTCAGCGCTGTGGTCAACTGGCTCATCGGACGCCGCCTGACCCAATCGCCCCAAAAGCCGCTGCTGGTTTTGGGACTGATCTTGAACCTTGGCACGCTCGGCGTGCTCAAGTACACAAACTTTTTGCTCGAGAATGTGTCCAGCCTCACCGGTACCACGATCGGCCCGGTGTCCCTGCTGCTCCCGCTCGGCATCAGTTTCTTCACCTTCCAACAGGTCGCCTATCTGGTCGACGCTTATCAGGGCAAGGCTGAACGCTATACATTAGATGAATATGCGCTCTTTGTCTCCTTCTTCCCTTATGTCACGAGCGGCCCCATCGCCTTTCACAGCGAGATCATCCCGCAGCTGCGCGATCCCAAGCGCCGCACGCTGGATTGGGAGAACATCGCACGCGGACTGACACTGATCAGCTATGGTCTGGCTAAGAAAGTTTTGTTAGCTGACACGCTCGGCAAGGCAGTAAGCGCTGCCTGGACGGACGTTGGCAGTCTGTCCACCTCGACCGCGCTGGTTGCCATGCTGTCCTACACCTTCCAGCTCTACTTCGATTTCTCCGGCTATTGCGATATCGCCACCGGCGCTGCCCGCATGATCGGTCTGGATCTCCCGCGCAACTTCGATTCTCCGTATCGTTCGTGCTCGATCACCGCATTCTGGAAGACCTGGCACATGACCATGACCCGCTTTTTCACCCGCTATCTGTACATCCCGCTCGGCGGTTCGCGCTGTGGATTTGTACGCACCTGTATCAACACCCTGGTCGTCTTTCTGGTATCCGGTCTGTGGCATGGTGCAAGCTGGACGTTCATTATCTGGGGCGGTCTGCACGGTCTGGCGCTGACGCTGTCCAAGATTCGCGACCGCTACACCGACAAGCGTCTGCCCCGTCCGCTCGGCTGGTTCATCACCTTCCTGTTTGTCAATATCGCATGGGTCTTCTTCCGTGCACCCAGCCTGAGCGCGGCGCTGACCTTCCTGTCCAAGTTCTTCTCCGGATGGACACGCCTGCCCTATACCTTATATTCCTGCTTTATGACCACCGAACTCAAGGTCGTCAATCAGGTGCTCGGCCTGCAAAGTGAGACGCTCGGTCTGACCGCAACCGTCTTTTTCCTAATCCTGTCGCTTGTGCTCTGCCTCATGCCGCGCAACGCACTCGACCGCACCCTTGGCGAGCGCTTCCAGCCGTCCGGCATCCAGCTGGCCGTATCGTCCATTCTGCTCGTCTGGGCAATCCTGTCCTTCACCGGCGTGAGCACCTTCCTGTACTTCAATTTCTAAAGGAGGCCAACCATGTATCGAAAGTATGTCCTTCGCCTGATCGGCGTGGTCGTCGGCCTGCTCTTGTTGTCCGCGGTGAACGCACTTGTGCTCGACCCGGCGTTCCAGTATCACCTGCCCCTGCCCGGCATTGAAGCAACCTATACCAATGAGCGCTATCAGAATGCCGGTCTGATTAAAAATCAGGACTATGATTCGGTGTGCATCGGCTCGTCGGTCACCTCCAACTTCCGTGCAAGCTGGTTTGACGAGCGGTTCGGTGGAAAAACACTCAAGGTCAGCTATCCGGGCGGTACATTCGCAGACTTTGACATTGCGCTCGAAACCATCTACGCCACCCACGACATTGAGCGCGTCTACTGGAGTCTCGATCCTCGTCTGCTGGCTGCCGACCCGCAGGACAGCCATTCCATGCCCACCTATCTCTACGACTTCAACCCGCTCAACGATATCCAGTATCTGCTCAATAAGGATATCCTGCTCGAGTCGTGTGCACAGACCGTCCTCGCCACGCTGACCGGAACCCATACCGATCTGGACGAGGCCTTTATCTGGGAAACCGAGAACACCAAGTACGGACTGGATGTCGCCATCGCGTCGTATGAGCGTCCCAAAGATATCGGATTCCAGTACGACCGTCACGTCTTCAACGAAGACCTACGCAAGAATCTGGAAATCATCGATAAATGGGTGGACGGTCACCCCGAGACCACCTTCTACCTCTATTTCCCGCCCTACTCGACGCTGTACTTCGACAGCATCAAGCGTAAGGGTCAGATTGACGCCATGATGTTCCTGCTCTACGATACAGCAAACCGATATAAGGATAAGGAAAACGTCAAGTTCTATAGCTTCATCGACCAGAACGCCATCACCACGAACTACAACAACTACACCGACATGGTGCACTACCGCAGTGAGGTCAACCGCTACATTGTCGACTACATGGCCGACAATCCGCCGCTTGACGCTTCGGGTGTCGAGGCGATGGCAAGCCATCTGCGCTCACTCATGGCAAACTACGACTTCGACAGTCTCTATCCCCCGTCTGTACAAGATAAATATAAGTAGACGCAAAAGGAGTGCCGCACAATCTCGTGCGACACTCCTTTTTGATAGGAAGTAGAAGTAAT
>CAUEJN010000186.1 GCA_959018045.1 uncultured Butyricicoccus sp.
ACGAGATTTCGCGGAGTGACTGGAGTTCAGACGTGTGCTCTTCCGATCTGAGGAGTCGAACAGTTCGCGCAGTTCGGTTTCATACGGCAGGGGAGCCGTGAAGCTCTCATTGTCCGTTTGGAGCTGTGCGAGTTGGGCATTATTCAACCGGAATCCGTTATGATCTTTCTTCCACAACTCGAACATTTGTGCCCAGATTTGGTCGACATCTGCGCGGTGAAGAGAAAACAGGGCGTTCTTGTCGATGGTTTCGAGCGGGATTGTCCAGTAACGGCGGCTGCCGGTGGAGTCCCGCAGGAACGTTTCGTCGTTGACCGTACCGCAAAAGGAAGTCCGGCGCGGGGTGCGCGTGGGGGAAATATCGTATGGCAAACGGATGCGATCTTCAGCCGCTGTCAGAAAGGCTTTCAGGGCTGGCTGCTCTTTCTTGGTCGTTGCGTCCAGCTCTCCAAGCTCACAAATCCACGAACCCAGAGCACGAATCATGCTGTCCTTGTCCGTTGTGTCCAAAGAGCAGCCCTCGGCGAACCAACGGGGATTTGGACACAGCTTGCGAAAGAATGAGGTCTTACCACAGCCTTGTGCGCCCAGCAGTACAAGGATACCTTCGGCGCTGATCGGGTCTGTTTCGTCATTCATAGCGAGCGCGACGCACTGCCAGAGCCATTTTTTAACGTATGTCTGATAGATAGGCTGCTGCCCGATCCCCAGAATGTCGTATAAGTACGGCAGGCGGTCTTTGCCGTCCCAAGTGAGACCACATAGATAATCTTCGACCGGGTTGTATCGTCGTTCGTCTGCAATGCAGCTCATAAGCTCTTTGACGCGCACAGAGGTACAGTTCTTTGCGCCGCCCTGCTTGAACCGGTCTGAAATGATGGCGGGGAGAACATTTGCAGCGTTGGCGCGGGAAAATTCGCCCAAATCCCCAGTGACATCAATTTCCTTGGTCAGCAGATTGTTTCGAACGTCCAAACCCGCCTCTTTCAAAAATACCCTCAGGTTTTCTAAGGTCAGGGATTGACCGGAAAAATTCGGGTAATAGTTCGATAGGGTGCACGATTGAGGGGACTTTTCTGAGCCAACAGAGACCGTATAAGCGGTGCGAGGCTCATACACCTGCGTGCACTGGGAGATTGCTTTCTGGATGGTCAGTGCGCCGTAGGTTGAACCGGATTGCCGTCTGTCCCATTTGTCGCGCATCAGCCCGGAGGAGCGGAACAGCCTGTCCATCTGATCGGCATTGCAGCGTGTCCAAAAGGCCAATATGCTGCACAGTGCAAGGTCTGCTTCGGAGTGGCTGCCATAGCCGCCGGTATCACCGCGCCACAGAGGGGCGAACCTTGCGCAGCCCGCCGACTGCTCGATCTTCTTTATGAGCGTGCTGTCATCCATGTCGAGCGGGCGCACAGGAGCCGCCTGACGCGCCTTTTCGTCCTTACGTCCGAATGCTTCATAGAGCGCATCCAGCGCGGCCTGTGCGTCTCTCAGGGGGCGCGGGGTGCCAAATGTCCGACCGGTCATCGTGAAGTAACGGGCGCGGTCGTAGATTTCGACCTCTTTCCGCTTGACAGCCGGGCGGCCGTGCAGGGAGCCTTGACACAGGATGTGAATACCTGTCCCGCTCGGACTGCGTTCGGTATAGCTGTCGAACCGGGAAACCCAGTCTTGAACCCAAGGGGCAAGCTGGTCGTTCTCGATACAGTGGTCGAAGTCGATGCCGATGATACCGCTGCCGTCAAACTCGAAGCCAATCCCGTCATAGCGCGGTGCAGCCTGCACAGCCTCTTCAAAACGCGCCCAGGTGTCCGGCTGTCCGGCTTTGGCTGCCTGACCGGTGCGCGGGTTGATGGGAATTTTACCGCGCCTGCATACCCAGTTGGGCTGATCGCGCAGGGTGGTTGGAATGCTGTTGAAATTCAAGGCCGCGCCCCCTTAAAACCGTTCCGGGATTTTGCGAATCCCGCCGGGCGGCGTCGCCTCGTCTTGCTGGGGCATGGATAAGTAGCGCAGCAGATCGTCGAAGTTTACCAGCCTGCGGCGGCCGATCGAGACCGAAGCCACAAGGCCGCGCTTGACCAGCGAGCGGATAAAGGTTTCGGTGACGGGGCAGGATGGGTCGAGCTTGCGCAGTTCATCCACACACTGATGCGCAAAGCGCATGCGGGTGAGCGGGGCGCGGAACTGCTGGGAAGATTGTCCACCGTTCAAGATGTTCATGCCTGATCACCTCCTGCGGATTTCAGCTCAAATAGATCATAGATAGAAACGCCCAAAGCATCCGAGACGGCTTTTGCAGTTCGAGGCGCAACGCGCTTAATCCCAGATTCTAATTTGAAAATAGTAGTGGGATTGAGGCCGCTTCGTGCGCCTAGAGCTGTAATGCTGTAGCCGTTCTCGATGCGGCATCTTCCGATTTCCAACGGTTTTGAAATCAAAAACATAAAATCACCCTTTCGTTGATAAAATATTAAACATATCAATGATACGTGTATTATACTCTTAGAGGGAAGCAAAGTCAATAAAAATCGAATAAGAAAAAGGAACGTCTGATTTTTGTTGTTTTTCTTTGTTTTGCATGATAAAATTAAAGCAAATTTTGCTATTTCAGACGGCTGAAAGTTAAAACTGC
>CAUEJN010000187.1 GCA_959018045.1 uncultured Butyricicoccus sp.
CGTGACTGCGCGATCATGCTTTGCAGCCATTGCATCGGTGTCAGCCATCCAGGCATCCTCGTCCAGCATGTCGGTCGAGCCGTAAGCATTGCGGTAAAACTCACGTGCAAACCCAATGAGCAGCGCACGATCTTCCGCACTTTCCGGGTCATAGGGTCGGAACCATGCCTGTACCGACATCGGCATGCCCCTGCTGTTCGTCCAGCCGATCTTGGCGAAGGTAGACAGATCTTCGGGCAGATGGGACGCATCGTTCCAGTAAACCGGGCGGATGGTATCGCCGTCAAACTCAAATTTTGCCACACAAGTGTTGTCACCCCAGCCGACCTGACCGATCTGTTCGGGTTCATAGCCGAGTACCCGGCACAGAATGCCTCGAATGGCCGAGCCATGGCTGACCACCGCGATGCACTTGCCATCCCATTCGCGTGCAAGCTGACGCAGACCGCCCAATACACGGTCACCGGTATCCAGAACGCGCTCACCGCCGGGAACTTCACATTCCCACGGACGTGTCTGCCACTTGGCATACTGCTCAGGGGCTTCTCTGGGCAGGATTGCCCAGGTCTTGTCCTCCCACTCACCCATCGCAATTTCACGCAGTACCGGGCGCACATGCACCTTCATGCCCTTGCGGTCTGCAATGGCTTTGGCTGTGTGACGTGCACGATAGAGGTCGGACGCATAAACGGCATCCAGCGGCACATCCTCAAAGCGGTCAGCCAGATAAGGCAGCTGCTGGTATGCCCGCTCAGTGAGCAGACTGTCGTACTGTCCGTGACAGCGGCGATATACATTGCCCTCTGCCTCGGCGTGACGAATCAGATAGACCGTTGTCATACCTCTACCGCCCCGGTCAGGTCGGTGACCTTCTCGATGCCGTGCTGAATCATATATTCCTTGAGTTCATTGAGCGCCTTGACCGGAGCCATCGGTTCGGCAAACATAGCGGTACCGATTGCGATTGCGTCCGCACCTGCCAGCATCATTTCTGCAATGTCACGGCCGGTACGAATACCGCCCATACCGATAATCGGCACATCAACTGCCTTGCGCACCTGATAAACCATGCGTACCGCAATCGGGAACACTGCCGGGCCGGACATACCGCCCATGATGTTGGACAGGATGGGCCGACGGGTATCGACATTGATGCGCATGCCGAGCAGCGTATTGATGAGGCTCAGTGCGTCAGCACCCGAAGCAACTGCTGCGCGTGCAATCTCAGTAATGTCGGTGACATTGGGGCTGAGCTTGACAATCAGCGGCTTCTTTGCGTACTTCTTGGCCGCAGATACAACTTCCTCGACCATCTTGGGCTGAGTGCCGAATGCCATACCGCCGCACTTGACGTTCGGGCAGGAAATGTTCATTTCGATCAGGTCAACGTCTGCGTCCGAGATCTTCTCGATCATGCCGCAGTATTCCTCAACCGTGTTGCCCGATACGTTCGCAATGATCTTGGTATCGTACTGGCGCAGGAACGGAATCTGCTCCTCGATGAAACGATCAATGCCGGGGTTCTGCAGGCCGACGCAGTTGAGAATAACCATCGGAGTCTCTGCGATACGGGGTGCGGGATTGCCCAGACGCTCGGTCGGGGTCAGACCCTTAACGCCAACACCGCCCAACTCAGACAGATCAAAGAACTCGCCGTACTCGTGACCGAAGCCAAAGGTACCAGACGCGGTCGTGATGGGGTTTTTGAGCTCTACCCCGCAAATATTTACGCGCAGATCCATTACCAAACGACCTCCTTGCTGTCAAATACCGGGCCATCCTTGCAGACGTGGCCGTATCTTACACCTTCCTGTCCGTCCTTGAGCTTGAGCTCGCAGGCGCAGACCAGACATGCACCGATGCCGCAGCCCATGCGCTCCTCCATGGAGACCTGACACGGAATGCCCCGTGCTTCTGCGATCTCCGCGATGGCGCGCAGCATGGGCTTGGGGCCGCAGGCACAGATCGCGGTTGCTTCCTGTACGTGCAGCTTGAGCACATCGGTGACAAAGCCGTGCACACCGTAGCTGCCGTCGTCGGTGCAGACGTGAGTCTCACCCAGTCTGCGGAATGCATCTTCCAAAATAACCGCATTCTGATTGCGGAAGCCCAGAATTGCCTCGGGCTTTGCACCGTTTTCCTTGGCTGCACGCATGGTCATGAGCATAGGCGGAACGCCGATGCCGCCGCCGATGAAGATGGGATGGTCACCCAGCTCTTCCATGCGAAAGCCGTGGCCGAGCGTACCCAGTACATCGAGTACATCGCCCTCGCGGCGCTTGGACAGCCACGCGGTACCATCACCCTTGACCTGGAAAACAACGATCATCTGACCGTCCTGTACATTGCAAATCGAGATGGGACGACGCAGCAGATTGCCCTCTCCGCAGGTGATATGAACGAACTGACCGGGCTGTGCCTGCATACACAGTACCGGTGCTTCCATCGTCAGCTCAAACAGACCGGCGCCAATCTCCCGGTTGCCGACGACACGACACATTTCCTGAGTCGCCATATTAAATCCTCCTGTAAACACAGATTTCCTGTTTTTTATTGTACTGGAAAACAACCCAAAACGCAAGACGGGAAATCCCGTACCGTTCCCCTGTCCCCC
>CAUEJN010000188.1 GCA_959018045.1 uncultured Butyricicoccus sp.
GAGGGGATTGTCCCAGGACACGCCGAACTGCGCGGTCGTACCGTTGAGGATGAGCGCGATATCACGCAGCTTGTAGTAGTTGTTGCCGTTGATGTTGTAACCCACCGGCTTGACCTGCTTGCCATCAAGCATGACGGTCATGATAGCCGGATATGCAGTAAGAGAAGCGGCCATAACGGACTCGCTCACAGTCTCGCTGACCGTAGTGGCAGCGAGAGCGGATGTACCTGCGGCTTCCGGGTCGTATGAGACAGCGCCTGCGGCCGAAGTGAGCAGGGCTGCCGTCAGAATGCCTGCAACCAATCGTTTCATAGATGCGTCTTCCTTTTTTCGTCCGGGGGTGAATGCGAATACTAAAGTTAATTATAACAAACAAGCGGTGGAAAATCAAGAAAAACACCGGAATATGTTGGATTTTGGCAGGTTTCTACAAAAATAAGCGATCAGAGGAGGGCTGCGCCGATGATGCCGGCATCGTTGCCAAGGGTGGCTGCGACGATGGGCGTGCCTTCGGGAGCAATCTTGAACTGCTGTGCATGGACGCGCTCGCGCAGCGGCATGAGCAGCTTTTCACCGTATCCGGCAACACCGCCGCCGATGACGATGGCATCGGGCTGGAATACGTTGATGAGGTTGGTCAGACCGCAGGCCAGATAGTCGCAGTAATCATTGAATACGCGGTCGGCCAGTGCGTCGCCGGCATCGCGTGCATCACACACCATCTTAGCAGTCAGCTTGCCGCCGTTTTCCTGTACCATGGCGTGCAGGCAGGTGTCGGGGGACAGCTCCATTGCCTCGCGCGCCAGACGGATCAGACCGGTTGCAGACGCGTAGGTCTCCAGACAGCCATGACGGCCGCAGTTGCAGGGTGCACCGTTCGGGACGATAACCATGTGGCCGATCTCGCCTGCGATGTCCTCGCGGCCGGTGTACAGCTTGCCCTCGAGAACGATACCGCCGCCTACGCCGGTGCCCAGCGTAACCATCAGCAGGTTGCGGGTGCCGCGGCCTGCGCCGCCGTGGAACTCACCCAGTGCAGCACAGTTTGCATCGTTGTCAATGTTGACCGGACAGTTGAATTCCGGCTCAAACGCATGCGCAAAGCAGACGTTAGACATGCCGAGGTTGGTGCCGAAGGTCAGGGTGCAGGTTGCCTTGACGAGCGTACCGGGCAGACCGATACCGATCTGCTCGATCTCGGAATAAGGAATGTTGTGCTTGTCGCACAGATCGCGGCACAGGTCGTGCATGACCGCACACAAGCCGTCAGGATCGCCGGTCTTGGTGGGAGCAGAAATTTTATCCATCAGTACACCGTCCAGGGTGCACAGGCCGACAACCGTGTTGGTACCGCCGAGGTCAATGCCGAGTCTCATCATAATTCAGGATTCCTCCAGTCAAATATTTTGTCAGATTCCGGTGGTTTTGCCTGCCGGAGCGTGAGAAAAAAGGCAGAGGGAAGCCCTGCCTTTCTCGGGAGTTCATTAGCTGCCGCCGAAAGACTTGAGCATGCGCTCCTGCAAGTCCTTGGCCGCGTTGTAGCCCATCTTCTTATAGCGGTCGTTCATTGCAGCGACCTCAATGATGACGGCGAGGTTACGGCCGGGGCGAACAGGAATGGTCAGAGAGGGAACAGTGATGTCCAAAATGCTGGTGGTCTGACCCTCGAGGCCCAGGCGATCATACTGCTTGCCTTCCTCCCAGGGTTCCAGATTGATGACCAGCTCGACCTTTTCGGTCAGCTTGACCGAACCGACACCAAAGATACGGCGCACATCGACGATGCCGATACCGCGCAGCTCGATAAAGTAGCGGATGACATCGGGCGAGGTGCCAACCAGGGTCTTGTCCGACACGCGCTTGATCTCGACGGCATCGTCTGCGATCAGACGGTGACCGCGCTTGACCAGCTCGATTGCGGTCTCGGACTTACCGACACCGGAGTCACCGAGCAGCAGAACGCCTTCGCCGTAGATCTCGACCAGAACGCCGTGCAGGGTGATGCGCGGCGCAAGGGATACCTTGAGGGAAGCCACGAGTGCGTTGACAATAGTGGACGTAAACTCGTTGGTGCGCAGCAGCGGTACGTTGTACTTCTGAGCGGCTGCGAGGCACTCGGGAAAGACATCCATGTTGCGGGAAATGATCATAACCGGGATGCCCGAGCCGAACAGCTTGTCAAAGCACAGCGCACGCTCTTCAGGGGGCATCTTTTCCACAAAGGTGTTTTCAACCTTACCCATAATCTGGATACGGTTGGGGTCAAAGTAGTCAAAGAAACCTGCCAGCTGAAGCGCCGGACGGCTGACGTCGGTCTTGGTGATCTCGACGTGTTCAAAGTTTTCTGGGCCGTAGACGACCTCGAAATCAAATTCCTGGATCAGGTCGCCAAGGCATACACCAAATTCTTTTAATTGCATGTTTTCGAATCCTCCTACCGTACGCGAGTAAGATACCTTTATTATAACGGAGCGATAGCGGCTTTTCAACGGCTGGATGAAATCAGAGAAAAGAATTTTTAGTTTTTTATAATAAATTGGAAGAAAGGCTTGCATATAATCCGGATTCTTGTTAATTTACTAAACGTTACGC
>CAUEJN010000189.1 GCA_959018045.1 uncultured Butyricicoccus sp.
GGGAAGACACCCGCGCAATATCAGAGCATGCTCGGGCATGGTATGGATGTGGACTGGTCCAAGACCAGCGAAGGCCGCGCCAATTACCAAACCCAGACGGTCATCGATTTTGTAGAAGCTGGCATCAAGCATGTGCGCATCCGTGTCAAAGATGACCTAACTCCGGATGTGCTGGCCAGCCTTGACCGCCAGATCGATGATTGCCTGTCCCACGGACTCATTCCCGTGCTTTCCTATCAGGCGGATGCTTTCAAAAATGACCCGTCCGAGCGCAATCTCGAACATGTTGTCGAATGGTGGAGCACCATCGCCGCACGATATCAGGACAAGTCGCATGCGCTGTCATTTGACTTGCTCATCGAGTGCACCGACGCACTCAACCAGCAGGCCGACCGGCTCAATGAGATGATCGAGCGTGTGACCGCAGCCATTCGCCAGACCAATCCCGACCGCATCATTATGATGTCCCCGCGTCTGCGCTCCAATCCGGCTTATCTGTCCGAGCTTCGCGTACCCTCGCAGGCAAACGGCTATCTGATGGCCGAGTGGCATTTCTATGCAGCCGGTTCGAGCAAAACCAATGAGAAAAAGCTGTGGACGACCGGAACCACAGCCGAAAAGCAGCTGGTTCTCGATCAAATCCAGCTGGCACTCGACTGGCAGACACAGACCGGCATTCCCACTTGGGTCGGTGCCTGGATGCCCGGCAATTACAACGACGGAGATGACTACACCTTATCCGAGCAGATGACCTTTGCCGCCTTTCTCTGTGACAACCTGGATGCGGCAGGTATCCCCTTCGCCGTCAACTCGGATACCAAGTTCTACGACCGGCAGTCCGGCCGCTGGGTCACCGAGACGGAGCCGCTGCGCGACCTCATTTTCTCACCTTCCGCAAACTGACCGATGTAAAAATCCCGCGTCCATAAGACGCGGGATCTCTTTTTTAGATATCGTTGATGTCGACCATCTTGCAGTTTTTGATTTCCATACCGCTTTCCATGCACTCCAGCAGTGCGTTTGCGGTGTCGATCGCGGTCAGGCACGGAATTGCGTGCTCGGTTGCCGTGCGGCGAATCTTAACGCTTGCAAGCTCAGGATGACGGCCCTTAACCGAGGTGGAGATAACGTAATCGACTTCACCGTTCTCGATCATATCCAGAATGTTGGGATGCATTTCGGGCTCGAATGCATTGTAAACCACATTGGATGCAACCATCGCGTTGTTGAGCGTGTTGGCCGTGCCGCGGGTTGCATAGATGTCGTAGCCGAGCTTCTCGAACTTCTCAGCGATCGGAATTGCCTCCTGCTTGTCAGCCGGGCGGACGGAAATGACGACCTTGCCGGTCTTCTTGTGCATGGCAAAACCAGCACCGAGCAGACCCTTGTACAGTGCTTCCTTGAAGTCCTTGGCAACGCCCAGAACCTCACCGGTCGACTTCATCTCAGGTCCGAGCTGGGTGTCCAGGTCACTCAGCTTCTGGAAGGAGAAGACCGGAACCTTAACTGCGTAGTAATCGCGCTCGGGGTACAGACCGGTGCCGAACTCCATGTCGCGCAGCTTCTCGCCAAACATGCAGCGAGTTGCCAGATCGATCATCGGTACGCCGGTGATCTTGGAGATATAGGGCACGGTACGGGACGAACGGGGGTTTACCTCGATGATATAGACCTGATTATTGTACAGAACGAACTGGATATTGACCAGACCCAGAACCTTGAGACTCTTAGCCAGCGCACGGGTATAGCGGATGATGGTGTCCTTGTGCTTGGACGAGATATGCAGCGACGGATACATGGAAATCGAGTCACCGGAGTGTACGCCGGCACGCTCGAAGTGCTCCATGATACCCGGAATCAGGATATCTTCGCCATCACAGATCGCGTCAACCTCGATCTCGCGACCCATCATATACTTATCGACGAGTACCGGGTTTTCGACCTTATGACGGGTGATGACCTGCATATACTCGCGGATATCCTGCTCGCTGTATGCGATTTCCATGCCCTGACCGCCCAGAACGTAGGACGGACGCACGAGAACCGGGTAGCCCAGACGGTCAGCGACTCTGACAGCCTCTTCCTCGGTGAATACAGTCTCTCCCTTGGGGCGCGGAATGCCGCACTCTTCCAGAATCTCATCGAACTTTTCACGGTCTTCGGCCGCGTCGATCGACCAAGCCTGGGTGCCCAGAATCGGCACGCCCAGCTTTTCTAGATGTGCTGCCAGGTTGATGGCGGTCTGACCGCCAAACTGTACGATGGCTGCGTCCGGCTTCTCGGCGTTGACAACGCCCTCGACATCCTCAGGCGTCAGCGGCTCGAAGTACAGACGGTCAGCGGTGTCAAAGTCGGTGGAAACGGTCTCGGGGTTGTTGTTGATGATAATGGTCTCACAGCCCAGCTCCTTGAGCGCCCAGACCGAGTGAACCGAGCAGTAGTCAAACTCGATACCCTGACCGATACGGATGGGGCCAGAGCCCAGAACCAGTACCTTTTTCTTGCCAGTGGACGGCTTGACCTCGTTTTCCTCGTCGAACGTCGAGTAGTAATACGGGGTTCTCTGCTCT
>CAUEJN010000190.1 GCA_959018045.1 uncultured Butyricicoccus sp.
GGCCTCGGGATACAGGCGCTGGACTGCCTGTGCGAGGATCTGAGAGACCGTATGACGGTAGGTAGCACGGTATTCTTCGTTTTCAAACGTGGACTGATTGTCAGACATAATGGTTCCTTCCTTTCTGTGGCTTTAGGGCGAACAAAAAAGCCCACCCCCAAATCGAAATTGATTTCAGGGGTGAGCTTGTAAATTCCACGGTTCCACCCTGCTTGCAGCCATGACAACGTGCCGCGGCTGCCGCTCGGAGCCCGTAACGAGGGCGATTCGGCACAGGATACTGTAATTTTCCCCTGTGCGGCTCAGGAACCGGTATGCCGTTTTCTCCAGCCCGATGTCCGCTTCCAGCCACGGCGGACACTCTCTGTCAGGCCGCCTGTTAGAATCCGGCGGTTTCCTTCAAAGCCTTTCCGATATGAAATCTTATAATGATGATACACCAGCGCACCGGCTTTGTCAACCAGACACCTGCCCAAAAACCGGTGTCAATTCAGGCAAAAGCAGGGCATTTTTCCAAAACTTTACAGATTATAGCGAGTCTTGAGCGTGATGCCGGTGTAGCAGAAGGAGTGCTCGGGCCGTCTGCCATAGAGAATAAAATCGCGCAGCAGCATGAGCGGCCGGCTGCCCTGCTCGCGGGCAGTCTGGTCGATCAGAATGCTGATCGTACCCTGCCGCAGCTCGTCGATGTTCTGTGGGGTCACGTCGTAGGCGATGACGCGCACCTTTCCATCCCGTCCAGCCTCACGCAGCGCCTCGCACACGCCGTGCTGGCCGTTGGCGGCAACGTAAATGCCCGCAAGGTCGGGATGTTCTGCCAGCAGGTGCTGGGTCAGCTCATACGCGCAGTCATCGCGGTCAAAACAGGGCTGGATGGGCAGCGTCATGATGTCGGGCGCAATGCAGCGCAGCTCCTCGGAAAAGCTCGTACAGCGCATGCGGTGTCCGTCATTGCGCAGATGTCCGGTAATCGTCGCGACCTTTCCGTCCCGCGCGACCATCAGCGCCATCAGTCCTGCCGCCGTGCGGCCTGCGCGGGCGTTGTCCTGTCCGACAAAGCACATGCGCCTCGACTGCGGCAAATCGGCATTGAACGTCACGACCGGGATACCCTGATCGGCAATCTCGTTGAGCTTTTCGCAGATGATCGCATCATCTGCCGGTGTGATAGCCAGACCGTGAATGCCCATTTCCATCAACTCATCAAGGTACAGCATTTCCTGTATGGCGTCCACCGACTCCATGGTGCGGATAACAACCTCCACACCCTCTTTTTGCAGCGCACGCGCGGCTTGCTCGGCACCTTCCACGACAATTTTCATGGTCGGTGTCTCAGCCGACTGTACAATAATACCAATTTTGATCTGCTTGCGGCTGCGTGCCAGCGCCTGACCGACCGCATTGGGATGATACCCCAATTCTTCGGCAATTCTGCGCACCCGCTCGGCAACCTTCGCGCTGACACGTCCGCGATCGTGCAGCGCACGGTCTACCGTTCCGCGCGATACGCCTGCGATCTCAGCGATTTGTTTGAGCGTCACTGCCATCGCGACCCTCTCCTCCTTACGCCTCTTCTTTCTCTTCCGGTGCGTTCTGCTTGGCTTGCGCAATGCGCTCCTCCAGCACGCGGATAAACTGTTCCTTCTCCTCGTCATTCACAAACGCGCTGTTGGGCACAATCAGGCCAGCCAGATCGTCCAGATACAGGTACACCTGACGCGCTGCCGCCGTCACGCGCTCAAAGCTCGCGTACGGATGCAGGGTGTCCTCGCTCTCACCGATGAGCTGCACGCCTTCATCGGTCAATTTGAGCGTTTTCGGACCGCAAATGTGCTTATTTGTCGCGCGTCTGAGGGTCATATGTACATGCTTGTGCACCTTGCGCTTGTACATTCTCGGGCCGCCCAGGAAGCAGGCAACCGCAAGAATCAGATACACCGCAACGCTGACAGGCGTCAGTGAATGCAGCGCGTACATCAGTCCGGTGCCGCCGACGATAACCAGTCCCGCCAGAATGATGCTCATATTACGGATGGACTTCTGGGTCAGCGGGTCATGATCGATAAAGTATATATTGTAGTCCACAAAATCCTGTGGTGTGATGACATAATTCAGTTCCATTTTTACTTCTCCGCAACTCCACTTCTTCGTTTGTGTACCATGTGCCGCAATTCGGACAGAAATTCTGCCCGCTCGCTCTCGCCCCGGACAAATGCCGACGGCGGAATGACCACGGTCTGACGGTCTCCATAGCCCAAAAACAGATATCCGTCCTCGTCTCCGATCTGCTCAATGCTGTCGTACAGCAGGACATTGGTCTCCTCTCCGTCGTTGATGTGCAGACCGTCCTCCTCTACGCTCGTCACCGCGGTGTAGGGTGTAATGCGCGGCGCGTACTTCTTTTCCGCCGTCTTGCGCATGCTGTCGCGCATCCACTGCGGAATGAGCACCCAGGCACAGACAGCCAGAACCGCGAACGGTATAATTGCAATCAGGCCAATCCGTCCGACTGCCTCGAGCAGTACGCCAACCAGCAGAATGCCCAAGGTGATCAGCCAGCGCATCC
>CAUEJN010000191.1 GCA_959018045.1 uncultured Butyricicoccus sp.
GGGGGACTCACCTGATCGGCTGGCACCAGATCGCCCGCCGTCACACCCAGCGTGCGGATGGGCAGCTTCCACTTGTAATGCCGCGCGAGCAGCGCACGGGCGTGCTCCATCAGTTCGCGCGCCAGCCAGGTAGGCGGCGTGAGCCGGCACTGTCGGGTGTGGGCGACCAGCTGGATATCGCGGATGTACAGCGACACGTTACCTGCACACAGTCCATGCCGCCGCAGGCGGTGTGCTACGTTCTCACACAGCGGCCACAGCACCAGATCGGCGTCGGCTGGGGTACGAATATCGCGGGGCGCGGTAATCATATTGCCGATGGATTTGGCCGGTTCGCGATTGACGTACTCGGCAACCGGAGTCTCATCCCGTCCGTTGGCGTAATCGTGCAGGGTCGGCCCCATGCGTCCGAGCAGCATTTGCAGGGCTGCCGGGTCAGCTGCCGCCAGCTCGCCGATGGTATGGATACCGATGCCCGCGAGCTTGGCTGCGGTCGCCTTGCCCACATACAGCAGATTGCCCACCGGCTGCGGCCAAACCAGTTCCCGATAGTTTTCACGGGAAAAGATAGTCACCGCGTCCGGCTTCTTGTAATCGCTGCCCAGCTTGGCAAAGATTTTGTTGAACGATACGCCGATGGATACAGTCAGTCCCAGTTCCTCTTTGACCCGCGTGCGGATGGTCTGGGCAATGGTCTCCCCGTCTCCGAACAGTTCCCTGCTGCCGGTCACGTCCAGAAAGGCTTCATCCAGGCTCATCGGCTCGACCTGGCTGGTATAGTCCAGATATATCTGGCGCACGGCTTGGGAAAACCGGTGGTACTCGTCGAAGTGTGTGGGTACAATGACCAGATCGGGACACTTACACCGCGCCGACCACAGCGTTTCCGCCGTGCGGATGCCGTACTGCTTGGCCAGCGGATTGGCTGCCAGCACGATGCCATGCCGCGCCTGCTCGTCACCACCTACGGCGACCGGCTTGTCTGCGAGGGTCGGGTTATTGCGAATCTCGACTGAGGCGTAAAACGAGTTCAAATCACTGTGTAAAATGGTGCGATCGGCCATCTGCCTTCCCTCCTGTCCTGATTTTATGGCTCTATCATACCATATCCGCGTGCGGGATGCAAAAGAAAAATCGCACAGGCGTTCGGAAATTCCTGTGCGATTTGGCAGGTGATTGAATTTAATCCGCGGTCGCCATAGCTGACGGACGGCGGTGCGCCAGTGCACGCAGACCGAGTGCCAGTCCCGCCATGAGGAGCTGTTCGAGCGGAATGGCTGCCCAGACACCGTTTACATCCAAAAAGAGCGGCAGAATAACGAGTAACAGTACAATCATCACCGGCTCACCATAGACCAGGATATAAGCATAGGTGTTGTAGCCGGTCGAATAGAAATAGGCGATCGTGACACGGATGACCGCGATGCCCAGATAACCGACGGCGATGATGCACAGGATGTATGCAATCATCTGTGCAGTGTCGGTCGATGCGCCGAAGATCACCGGCAACCAGTCGCGTCCGATGATAGTCAGCGCAGCAAACGCAACCGCTGCGCCCAGCGCGATGGTGTACGCGGTCTTGCAGATAAACCGCACGTCTTTAAGCCGTCCTTCGCCCAGATATAGGCTCATAGTCGGCTGACTGCCATCGCCTACGCCCTGCAAGATCAGCTGAATGACCACTGCAACATAGCTGACCACGGCATAGGCTGCAACTGCACGCTCACCGCCGTAGCGCACCGCGCCGAGATTTACAAACATAATGACCAGATTAGGCGACATGGTCAGTCCGAAGGGCGACAGACCGGTCGCAAGTGTGCGACCCACCGCCCAGTGCGTCGGGCGGAGTTGACTGCGCGGGACGTGGCGTTCGGTGAAGACGAGCACGATGAGGCACAGAAGCGCGGTCACGCCCTGGCCGATGATGGTTGCGAGTCCCGCACCGTACATGCCCCAGCCCAACACGCCAATCATCGTGGCATCGAGCACGATGTTGGTGATAAATCCCGCCATCATGGCGCACATGGCAAAGAGCGAGCGTCCCAGATTGCGGAAAATGGGCGCAAGACCGGTGGAAAAAACCTGAAAAAACGTGCCCAGAATGATGACCTGGATGTATTCCAGACCGCGATCGTAGACCGCACCCGTCGCACCGAACAAGCGCAGTAAGGTCGGATGGGCGAACCACAGACCAACTAGCAGCAGGACACTGGACAGCGCAAGCATGCACACAGTCGTGCCGAGATAGTGCCGGTGTTCCTCCTCCTCTCCGCGTCCGAGGCAGATGGACATGTGGATGGAACCGCCCATACCAATGCCCGTTCCTACCGCTTGCAGCAGGGCGGTCATGGGATAGGCGATATTGATACCCGCAAGACCACTGTCGCCAATATACTGTCCGACAAAAAAGCCGTCTACGATGGCATAGACACCGGAAAATGCAAACGCGAGCACAGCAGGCAGCATGCTGCGCAGGTAGGCTTTCATCATACGCTGTCTTCCTCCTCAAATCCTGTACGTAATGCATCAATGAGCTGTTTATAGGTACGCAGCT
>CAUEJN010000192.1 GCA_959018045.1 uncultured Butyricicoccus sp.
CTCAGGGCTCCGCCCTGAGAACCCGCAGCCTTTCGAGAAAGGCTGGCGAAAGCTTTAGCTCGCCTGCGGGCGGGTCTCCGATTTAGTGAATATACTCGAATTCCATTTCGCCGATGACGACAATGCTACCCTCTTCGACGCCCATCTGTTCCAGACGGTCATAAACGCCTGCATTCTTAAGCATACGATCCATATACAGGCGGGACTCGTAATCGTCGGTATTAACGCTGCCCATGATCTTATCAATCCAAGCACCGCCGACGACGTAATAATCCTCGACCTTCTCGATGGTGATATCACGCTCGGTGACAACTTCTTCGACAGGAACGAATTCGGGTTCGTAAGTGAATACCGGCGGCAGCTCCTGCAGCATCTCCCAGGTCTTATGAATCAGCTCACGCACGCCCTGATTGGTTGCAGCCGACAGCTCCAGGAAACCGAAGTCATGCGCGTCTGCGTATGCCTTAAGCTTGTCCAGAATCTCGCGGTCATCGCCCAGCAGGTCGGTCTTATTGGCGACAATGATCTGCGGACGGGATGCCAGAAATTCACTGTATCCGGCAAGCTCTGCGTTAATGGTCTGCACGTCCTCGAGCGGGTCACGGCCTTCGCTGCCCGATGCGTCGACCAGATGCAGCAGCAGGCGGCAGCGGTCGATATGACGCAGGAAGTCATGTCCCAGACCTGCGCCCTCGGATGCGCCCTCGATGATACCAGGGATATCTGCCATGACAAAGGACTGCTCCTCTGCCACGCGGACAACGCCCAGATTGGGAATCAGAGTGGTAAAGTGATAGTTTGCGATCTTGGGACGGGCAGCCGAGACCATGGAAAGCAGCGTAGACTTGCCGACATTCGGGAAGCCAACCAGGCCAACGTCTGCCAGCAGTTTCAGTTCCAGTGTAATTTCCATTTCAACGCCGGGCAGACCGGGCTTTGCAAAGCGCGGTGCCTGACGGGTCGGGGTTGCAAAATGGGTATTGCCCCAGCCGCCGTTACCGCCCTTAGCTGCAACAAACGGCTCGTCGTCCGACAGATCCTTCATAATACGGCCGGTTGCACGGTCGCGGATGATGGTGCCGCGCGGTACGCGGATGACCAGATCGGCACCGTCCTTACCCTTCATACGCTTGCCCATACCGTTCTCGCCGTTGGGTGCGACATACTTTTTCTTATACCGGAAGTCCAGCAGCGTGGACAGGTTATCATCCACCTGGAATACCACCGAGCCGCCGCGTCCGCCGTCACCGCCGTCCGGACCGCCCGAAGCTACATACTTCTCACGGTGGAAGCTGACCTTGCCGTCGCCGCCCTTACCGGATGCGATTTTAATTTTTGCTACGTCAATAAACATATATTTCCTCCATGGAAAAGACAAAAGAGGCTCATAGACTTTCGTATAGAAAAACAAAATCCCGGAGAAATGTCCGGGATGATGTCAGTTGCTATTCGATTACTGTACTTCGTAAACCGAAACACGCTTGCGATCCTTACCAACGCGCTCGAAACGAACTACGCCGGTAACCTTGGCGAACAGGGTATCGTCAGAACCTCTGCCAACACCTACGCCCGGATGGATCTTGGTGCCGCGCTGACGAACCAGAATGTTGCCAGCCGGAACTACCTGACCGTCTGCACGCTTGACACCCAGGCGCTTAGCCTCGGAGTCACGGCCGTTCTTAGTCGAACCTACGCCCTTCTTATGAGCAAAAAACTGTAAGCTAATCTGCAGCATCGTTGTACACCTCCGTAACTTGTATAAACTCTTGATAGTCTTGTGCCAGTTCGGACAGATGGAGCAGGAATGCACGCATGGCATCCTGGCCTTCTGCGAGCTGATCTTCAGGAAGCGTCAGGCGGATGTGTGCGCCTTCATCCTCGATCAGGGTATCAACAGCGATCCGCTGCACGTCATAGAGCAATGCGTGGATGAGCTGTACCGAACTGGATACCGCAGCGCAGACAATGTCTTCGCCTTCTTCCGCATAACCGGCGTGACCGATCAGATCGACAGCAGTCAGCAGGTCATCTTTGCGGGAGCGGTAAAATGTGACGCGGGTCATGCCTTAGGCGTTGATCGCGCCGATGGTTACCTTGGTGTAGGGCTGTCTGTGACCCTGACGCTTTCTGTAACCCTTCTTCGGCTTCATCTTGAAGATGTTGATCTTCTTCTGCTTGCCGGTCTTGTCAGCGGTACCAGTTACGGTAGCGCCCTCGACGTACGGTGCACCAACCTTCAGGTCAGCACCCTCGCCTACTGCAAGCACCTTGTCAAAAGTTACGGAAGCGCCGTCCTCTACGCCGAGCTTCTCAACGTAGATTACATCGCCCTCAGATACCTTGTACTGCTTGCCACCAGTTACTAAAATTGCATACATTGCGGTAGCACCTCTCTTTCGTTCTTAGAGTCACGCTCTTGCGGGCGGTATCACATTTGGACACACTTCATTTGCCCGATTTGATGCGGCTTCTGTTATATTATCAGACACCCCTCCTTCTGTCCAGGGTCTTTTGCCTTTTTTCTTCCAAATTTTGACAGAAATTTTTTT
>CAUEJN010000193.1 GCA_959018045.1 uncultured Butyricicoccus sp.
GGACCGGGGCAGTCGGTTGATTTTTGCGGATGGATTCCGGTTCCAGTGCAGTGATCTCAGCGACCGTGTGCACGCCCTTCTGATCCCAGGAGGACAGCATTTTGCGCAGATAGCTGGCCGAGAACTGACCGATGCCGCGCTTCATGCGCTGGATTGCAAGCTGTAACGCGTCGGGCGGGAATCCCTTTTCCAGACAAAGCGCGATGAGCGAGCGCTCTGCGGCAGTCGGCGCACGGCCAACCACGCCGAGCGTCTGAAAGAGTGCGTCACGCAGCGGTTTTTCGGCTTCGACTTCGGACAGATAGCGCTGTGCGTCGGCGGTAGTCAGGATTCCCTTGTCCGACCAGATGCAGGCCTCGCGCTCAATATCGCGCCCCTTGATGGCACCCTTGTCGCGCCCCAGATAACTCAAAAGCTCAATGATGACTTCTGCGGGCAGACCGATGTGATTGTATACCGTATATAAGGTACGCTGTAAAGCGTCGGTCAGCGGACGGCCGAGTATGCTTTCGGCGGTGTCGCAGACGGCACGGAAGCGATGGTCGTCCGCACGGGCGGCGCGCAGTTCGGATGCCGTGTAGCGCGGCGCTGGGGACGGTGTGATCTCGGTGGCAGTGGGCGACTGCGCGATGGCAAGGTTGGTCAGGGTAAAGACCGCACGCTCAAAGCGTTCTTTGGACAGCCGCAAATCGCGCATGGCCCGGGTCTCTTGAAAGTGATTGCCGTGCCGTACAATATAAAGATAGAGCAGCGCGGCGTCGCCGTCGCCGCATTGGATGAGCTTGTCCGCGATCTCGCAGCGGATGACGCGGAACTCGCCCTCGGGCATCAAAAGGGATGCAAGGCTCATGGAAACCTCCAAACAGGCAAAGTGAAAAAATGCCGCCCGACAGGGCGGTCTGAAACGAGATTATTATATCGTGTTTTGTCGGAATGTGCAAGGGGCGGGGCGAGACCGCACATGACCAATGCCTGTTTGTATTGCTAGTGTTGGGCATATTACGTTTCGGAATGTGGGATTTTGCAGGAAGAAAGCGGATTCTTTGTCCAAAGGGCGTAGAACATCCAGAAAATTCCCTATAAATTTTCTCAATTTGACAGTGAAATCCGGGACATGGTATAGTATAATTATATCTGGATTGGTATGGGTGCAATTCGCGCACCCGAACACGGAAAATTGAAAGGACTAAGTTCATGAGCCAAATTACGACAATCCTGTGTGGTGCACAAAAAGCCTATGAGACCCCTGTGCTGTTTCAGAGCGCGGGCACATGGGTGAAAAGTGCGCTGGCAGAAGCGGGATTTCGGGAAGGGGTCATTGAGACGGCGGGAGACAACGTCCTGCTGATCGGCGCACCCTGTCCGGAACTGACCGCAGCAGAGTATCAGCGTCTGGTACAGAGCCATCTGGCCATCGGCGCAGATTTCACAGTGTTCGCCGCTCACATGCCGCCGCGCGATGCCGCCGACAGCATTACGCGCGTTGCCCCGGATACTGTACCGGTCGTGTGTGCACGTACCGAAGCCCTTGCCGCCCTGCCGGACGGTGACCTGATCGCATCTGTCAACCACGCGGTCAGTGTGGGTAAGTCGGTCGAGGTCGTTCTGTCCGAGCCGGTCGTACCGGTTGTAGACGGCGTGAGCGCGTTCGAGGCACAGAAGCGTCTGTGTGCGCGCATCAACATGCGTCACATCGCAGCAGGCGTACAGATTTTTGCACCGGACAGCGTGTATATTGCACCGGATGCAGTGATCGGCGCCGGAACGGTAATCCTGCCGGGAACGATCATCCGTGCAGGCTGTGTCATCGGTAGCGACTGCAAGATCGGCCCGAACAGCCTGCTCGAGCATGCCAAAATCGGTGACCGCACATCAGTCAACTCCTCTCAGATTTATGAGAGCACCATCGGCGCAGATGCCACGGTTGGCCCGTTTGCTTACGTGCGCCCGGGCTGCAATGTAGGCAACAAGACTCGCATCGGTGACTTCGTTGAGTTGAAGAAGGCCGAGATCGGCAACGGCACCAAGGTTCCGCACCTGACCTATATCGGTGACGCGACGGTTGGTGAGCGTGTAAACTTTGGCTGCGGAACGGTTGTCGTCAACTATGACGGCTATCAGAAATTCCATACTTATGTCGGCGATGACTGCTTCATCGGCTGCAACACCAACCTTGTTTCTCCGGTAAGGCTCGGTGACCGTGCCTTTACGGCAGCGGGCACGACGGTGACCAAGGACGTGCCGGCCGGTGCATTGGCAGTTGCACGCGCGCGCCAGACCACGCTCGAGGGCTGGAATGATAAGCGTCGCGCACGCATGGAAGCGGAAAAGGCTGATAAAAGATAAAAATGAATTTCCAAAATCAAAAAGAACAGTGTACGCAGGGGGTACAACACAAATGATTTCTCACGGTAAAAACATCAAGATTTTCTGCGGTAACTCTCACCCGGCACTCGCTATGCAGATTGCATCTGCACTGGGTCTGCCGCTCGGCAAGGCAACCGTCAACACCTTCTCGGATGGTGAAATTTCCGTTTCCATCGGG
>CAUEJN010000194.1 GCA_959018045.1 uncultured Butyricicoccus sp.
CGCGAATCTTTGGTACGGTAATTTTGTCCATATCCAAGCATGTTTTGCACAGGGTGTGGACAAGCTCGGCAGTCAAAAACGGTTGATCTGCATTCAAAAAGATAGCTGCTGTCATCCGTTCATCCACAGCCTGTGCACCGGCTGCGACCGAATGCCCCATACCGAGCGCGGCATCGGGTGACGGGACAACCTCAAAGCCGTGTCTTTGGGCATAGTCCCTGATTTCCGGGGTATTGGTGACCAAAACGTGCTGATCGAAGGGCAAATCTGCAATGAGATCGACCGGATAAGTGAAAACCGGCCGATCATTCAGCGGAAGCAGGAGTTTGTCCTGTCCCATACGCCGGGACAGTCCGGCAGCCAGCACGACTGCGGCGATCATCCGACCACCTCGAACAGCACGTCGATCATACCGCCGCAGATCATGCCCGATTTTCCAGCTTCGCCGTTTGACATGTTAAAGGTCAGCAGACAAGGTTTACGCTCCTGTTTGAGCGTCTCTGCCTTCTGGCAGACCTCATATTCCGCCAGTCCGCCGCCGACCGTGCCCAGTTTATGCCCATTGTCCATGAAGAACATACGCGCACCCATGCCACGCGGTGCCGAACCCTGCTTGCGCACAACCGTTGCCATAATACCGGTCTGACCCTCTGCCAGCGCGGTCAACATGGCCTCGGACAGTCCGGCATTGGCGCTGCCGCGCCGGGTCTGGATGAGTTCACCCGCGATGGCGACCGCGATTTCCTCCGGTGTCTCAGCGCCAATCGACAGGCCGATGGGTGCGTGCACCTGCGAGAGCTGTTCCTCGGTCACACCCTCGCTTCTGAGCAGGTCAAAAACCGCCTTGTTCTTGCGTTTACTGCCAATCATGCCGACATAAGTGCAGGTGTGCCTCAGCACCTCACGCAGACATACCGTATCGGCAGCATGGCCGCGCGTGACGATGACGACCGACAGGTCGGGCAGGCTGTCCCAATCCAGATGGACAAGCAGGTCGGTGAAATCCCGGCAGACAACTTCGTCCGCCTCGGGAAAACGAGATGGTTCAGCAAACTCCGGGCGATCGTCGGCAACCAACACCCGATAGCCCAGCATTTTACCCAGCTTGGCCACAGGCACAGACACATGACCGCCGCCGCACACGAGCAGCGTTTTCTGCTGGCACAGCGTTTCGCACAGCACGCGTGCACCGGTTTCACGGTCGGTACAAATAAACGGCGGTTTGCATGCGGAAATGTCCTCTGCGGCATCTACAAACGGCACCCCGTCTACCACATTCCGGCTCTTTCCCATGTCGTCGCCGTCCAGAACGGTCATGCGGCACACCGTATGGCCATCCAAAATGGCCTGTGCCAGCTGCTGATAGCTATTTTCCTGCATAAAACATCCCTCTCAGATGGTTAAATGGTGAAAATCCTGCGCGATGACGCCGATGTCCGACAGCAGTGTGCGCAGCGAATCCTCTGCTTCGGTCGGTGCACTCCACGCAAGTCCGCACCCGGCTGTGATCTCGCGCGGCACCGGGATCAATCGTCCGGGGACATCGTGCGCACGGGCTGCCTGCTCGGTCTTCATGGCCGCCGTCGTTGTGTGGAAGGTCACCACCACACGCGGTGATTTCTTTCTGAGCATGCTTGGCCTCCTTCACGCACCGATCAGGGCACGAATGGCGCCGATGGCGGTAGCGATCTCGTCCTCGGTGTTAAAGTACGAGAACGAAAAGCGCACAATGCCCTGTTCTACCGTGCCCAGCGCATGATGCATGAGCGGCGCACAGTGCGCACCCGCACGGGTGCAGATACCGTAATCCTCGGCCAGTGCATCGGCCACTGCGCCCGCGTCCTCGCCCGCGAGGTTCATCGCGACGACCGCCGTGCGCAGCGGTGCGTCCATATCTCCGTAAACGATCACGCCGGGCAGGTCGCGGATACCCAAATAAAAGCGTCTTGCAAGGGCTTCTTCCCGTTTGCGGATGGCATCCAGACCGGTCTGCGCGATAAAATCCAGACCGGCAGACAAGCCGGCAATGCCGGTCGCGTTCATCGTACCGGCTTCCAGCCGTTCGGGATAATCAGCCGGATGATGGCGGTCAAAGCTGTGAATGCCGCTGCCGCCCACCTTGAGCGGGCGTATCTCCACACCCCCCGCCACACACAGACCACCGGTGCCCTGCGGGCCGAACAGTCCCTTGTGACCGGTAAAACACAGAACCGAAATGTTCTGTTCCTTCATGTTGATGGGCAGAACACCGGCTGACTGTGACGCATCCACGACAAACAGCAGACCGTTCTGCTGACAAAATGCACCGATGCGTGCGAGATCCAGTCCATTGCCCGTGACGTTGGACGCATGGGTACATACCACCGCACGGGTATTCTCGCGCAGCGCGGACGAAAAATCGTCGTAGCAGATGCGTCCCTGCTCGTCTGCAGGCAGGATGGTCAGTTCCAGTCCCTGATCTTGCAGCAAGAAGAGGGGACGGAGCACCGAATTGTGCTCAAGTGCGGTCGTGATGACGTGGTCA
>CAUEJN010000195.1 GCA_959018045.1 uncultured Butyricicoccus sp.
CGTCGAGCGGTACGTCCATAACTGCGATGGTTGCGTCCGCGCCCGCCTTCTTATGATGCTGGAGCATCTTGTTGTAGTTCATCTTGTAGATGTGGTCGCCCGACAGGATCAGAACGTAATCCGGGTCGTACTCGTCCACAAACTCGATGTTCTGGTAGATTGCGTTTGCAGTGCCCTTGTACCAGTCTGCGCCCTTGCCGCGCTGGTACGGCGGCAGGGTGTAGACACCACCGCGCATACGGTCAAGATCCCAGGTCTGACCGGAACCAATGTACGCATTGAGCACGTGGGGCTCATACTGGGTCAGCACGCCGACTGTGTCAATGCCGGAGTTGATGCAGTTAGACAGCGGGAAGTCAATGATTCTGTACTTGCCGCCGAAGGGAACTGCCGGCTTTGCGACCTTTGTGGTCAGGACATACAGTCTGCTGCCCTGGCCGCCGGCCAGCAGCATGGCAACGCATTCTTTCTTTCGATACATGATTACTCTCCGTTTCTCCTCACTTATTTTTATATCCATATCCCTATCGTGCCGTCGCCTTGTGTTCGGCGGCATCGCGGAATGCGATCCGAACGAGGCGATTTACGCCTCGTCGGTCTTGGAAGCTCTGGTGCGGCGTGCTGATGCACGCGGCTTCTCGGTCTTTGCCTTCTCGTTTTTCTTGTCTGCCGTCTTGCTCTCGGCCTTGGCAACCTTGGTCGCCGGGGTGGCCTTTGCGCGGCGCACAACGCGCGGCTTGCCCTTAAAGTACATGACAGACAGCGGTGCGATTTCCAGATCGATCAGATCGTCAAAACCGTGCATCTTGCCCGGTACCATCTTACCGGTCTCCTCATCAAGCACCTTATCCACGACAGAGGCTGCTGCCTTGGAGCGAACCTTGCCGTTCTTCACGCCCGATCCACCGAACTTGACATTGTCCGAGGTGAAGATCTCCTCGTAAGTGCCCGGATACGGGACACCGATGCGGTAGCTCGGGTGATAAACGGGTGCAAAGTTGACCACACAGATGAGGTCAGTGCCATCCGATGCAACGCGGCGGAAGGCGATGATATTATTACGATTATCGTCGTGCGAAATCCACTCAAAGCCCTGCCAGTCCATGTCGTTTTCCCACAGCTGCTTATTGGCAAGGTATGCTGCGTTGAGTGCCTTGACGTAGGTCTGCATCTGGCGATGTGCGTCGTAGTCGAGCAGCATCCAATCCAGACCGCGTGCCTCGTTCCACTCGGAGAACTGCGCGAACTCGCCGCCCATGAACAGCATCTTCTTGCCCGGGTGCGCCATCATGTAGCCATAGAGCGTACGCAGCGAGGAAAATTTATTTTCATACGGCTCGGGCATCTTGTCGATGAGCGAGCGCTTGCCGTGCACGACCTCATCGTGCGAGAGCGGCAGGATGTAATTTTCAGAGAAGGCATACATGAAGGAGAAGGTGATCTTATCATGCATGTCCTTGCGGAAGAACGGGTCTGCCGACATGTAGCACAGCATATCGTTCATCCAGCCCATGTTCCATTTGAAGTTAAAGCCCAGTCCGCCGACCGAACCCGGCTTGGTGACCATCGGCCATGCCGTGGACTCCTCTGCGATCATCATGACATCCGGATGCTCGCTGAGTACCATGTGGTTGAGCATACGCAGGAAGTCGACCGCTTCCAGATTCTCACGTCCGCCGTAGATATTGGGTCTCCATTCGCCCTGACGGTTGTAGTCCAGATAGAGCATGGATGCGACCGCGTCTACGCGCAGGCCGTCGATGTGGAACTGCTCGATCCAGAACATTGCCGAGGAGAACAGCAGGATGCGTACCGCTACCTTACCGTAATCCAAACCGCGGGTACCCCATTCCTTATGCTCCATCTTGAGCGGATCGGCGTACTCATAGAGGTACGAACCGTCAAACTCAACCGAGCCATGTCCGTCCTTTGGGAAGTGCGCCGGAACCCAGTCCATGATGACACCGATTCCAGCCTCATGGCACTTGTCCACAAAATACATCAGATCATGCGGCGTGCCATAACGCGAGGTTGCGGCAAAATAGCCAGTGACCTGATAGCCCCAGGAGCCGTCGAGCGGGTGCTCGGTGAGCGGCATGCACTCGATGTGGGTGTAGCCCATCTCCTTGACGTAGGGAATCAGCTCGTCAGCCAGCTGACGATAGGAATAGAAGTTTCCAGCCTCGTGCCGCTTCCACGAGCCCATATGTACCGCATAGATGTTGACCGGTGCGGTGTACGGGAGGTGCCTGCCTCTAAAGTCCATCCAGCTGTTATCATGCCATTCATAGCCTGCAAGATCGAAGGTCTTGGAAGCGTAGGACGGGCGTGTCTCAGAGTGGCAGGCGTACGGGTTGGCCTTATCAAAGAACTGTCCGTCCTGCGTATGAACGGCATACTTGTACGAGTCATATTGCTTGACACCAGGAATAAAGCACTCCCCAATGCTAGTTTCCTCGCGCACTATTTTGTCACAATCGCGACTACAGCCGTTGAATTGACTCATTACTGCCACCTC